>CABYSM010000004.1 GCA_902521655.1 uncultured Pelagibacteraceae bacterium | reverse complement strand
TCCGTTGATCGTCATGAGCATTACAGCATTTAATTCTGCTGAGTTTCCATCAATCTCTCCTTGGGAGTGTTTTAGCTTTAGATGGTTTAATGAAGGAAAAATTGCCTACGACGGGCAACATTTAGCAGGTCTTCTTTCAGATTGGCGCTTACATGATGGGATTATTAGTAGTTTAATTATTGGGGCTGGCGTCGTATCACTATCTGTGCCCATTGGCATGGCAGCTGCCATTGTCCTAACACAAGTTCGATCTCAATTAAGAGATATCTATTATTCAATCTCTATTATGCCTGTTTTATTTCCAGGTGTGATTATTGGCATATCTACAGTAGTTTTATGGGATCGGATTGCAGGACTTGGAGGAGATGGATTTATTTCTGATGTGGGCAGAAATGGAATTTTTCTCACAATTTTAGCACAAACATGTTTTATTTCTACTTATTGCTTTTTAATTTTCGTCGCAAGGCTACAAAGGTTTGATCAAACGCAAGAAGAAGCTGCATTGGATTTAGGCGCAACTCAAACGCAAGTATTTTTTAAAATTTTAGTACCTTATTTGATGCCAGCGATTGCATCAGCAGCAGTTATTGCCTTTTTGTTTTCTTTTGAAAACTACAATACGACCGTATTTAGCATTTTATCTGATCAAACATTAACTACAGTCATTGCTTCCAAAGTAAGGCTTGGCATAAGCCCTGCACTGAGTGCGTTGGCCTTAACCATCATTGCATTAACTATAATTGCAGCGGTCACATATGAAATATTGAGACGAAGAAGTGAGAAAAAATACGCTCAATCTCAAGAAATATTTGTAAAAGAGAAAGCGGCTTCTGGCAGAATTAATATGGAATACAAAGCAGGCTTTAAAGTTCCTAAGGGTATAGTTGCAATCTTGCTTGTGTTAGTTTTTGCTACTTATGGAGCGACGCAAATTGTAAAGAATGATCTTTACGGACAGTCTTGCATTGATGCCGCAGATAAGGAAAAAAAATCAAAATTCCTTGAACAATTGCAAACCTTAGAGTCTAATGAACTAACTGAAGAAGAACTCTCAGGAGGATCTTTAGGAGGAACAGAAGATTACGGTGATATTTTTGGAGATCCATCACTATTCCAAGATTTTGGAGGATTTGATTAAACTTTATGACTGATAAAAAAGAACCTATTCAACCAGTAAGTGGTACCGTTGTTCCAAGATACGCTGGACCTTCTACGTTTGCGCGTTTACCAGAATTAAGAGATGTTGATCAGTGTGATGTTGCAATAATCGGTGTGCCATTTGATGCTGGAACAAGCTACAGGCCAGGAGCTAGGTTTGGCCCGCAGGCCGTTCGACAAGCTTCTCGCCAATTAAGAACAAATTATCATCCAGATTATGATGTAGAACCATTTAAGGTTCAGCAAGTTGCTGACGCAGGAGATATTGCCTGCAACCCATTTGATATTGATGAGGCCATAAAACAAATTGAAAAAGGAGCTGATGATTTGCTTTCAAAGGCAGGAAGCATTGTCACAATAGGTGGTGATCACACAATTGCATTGCCCCTTTTAAGATCTGTTAATAAAAAAGTTGGGGGTCCAGTTGCTTTGGTTCATTTTGATGCTCATTTAGATACGTGGGATACTTATTTTGGCGCCCCTTACACTCATGGAACTCCATTTAGGCGAGCAAGAGAGGAAAGTTTATTTTTAGATGATGCTTCAATGCACATTGGTATTAGAGGGCCTTTATACAGCACTAATGATTTAAAAAATGATAGAGATCTAGGATTTAAAACAATACATTGTGATGAATTTCAAACTAACTCAATTGATCAAATTGTTCAGAGAATTAAAGACAGAATTGGAGACAACCCTCTATATATATCTATTGATATCGACGTGCTAGATCCTGCTCATGCTCCAGGAACAGGAACTCCAGAAGTAGCTGGCATGACCACAAGAGAAATTTTGAATGTGTTACGTGGTCTCGCTGGATCTCAACTTGTTTCAGCCGATGTAGTTGAAGTTGCGCCAGCCTATGATCATGCTGAACTGACGTCTACTGCAGCAGCTACAATAGTTTACGAATTGATAAATATTATTGCTCGAAATCCAAAGTAATTATTTTATTTCAAACCAAATAGGGACATGATCAGAAGGTCGCTCCAGACCTCTGAATTGCTTTTCAATTTGACAATCAGTTATTCGATCTGTTGCGCTTGGGGTTGATAAGAAATGATCAATTCTAAGACCGTTATCTTTTTCCCATGAGCCGCGTGAGTAATCCCAGTACGTAAATTCAAATTCTTTTGAATTAAATACTCGAAATACATCAGTCAGCCCAAGGTTGATTATTTCTCTAAAAATTTTAATTGAGTCAGGGTGATGAAGAGCATCATTTTTCCATTTTTCAATATTCACAGCATCACCACGGTTAGGAATTATATTATAGTCCCCTCCAAAAATTACAGTCTCTTGATTATCAATTTTCTTTTTTGCATAGTCTTTAAGTCTTTGCATCCAATCGAGTTTGTAAGGAAATTTTTCAGTATCTACTGGATTGCCATTAGGTAAGTAAATCGTAGCAATATTGAAAGGATCACTATCTTTGATTTTTACTTCAATAAATCTTGCTTGCTCATCTTTCGCATTTCCAGGAAGTTCATTGGCTATAAGCTCCATGGGAATTTTCGATAATATTGCGACACCGTTATAAGATTTTTGGCCTTTTGTTATTATTTCAAAACCCATTTCTTTAATATCATCAAATGGAAAATTTTCGTCTGTTGACTTAGTTTCTTGAAGCATGATGACATCAGGATCAATAGTTTCTTTCAACTGGAAAAGGTGAGGTAAGCGAACTCTGATTGAATTGACATTCCAACTAACTATTTTAGTCATAAAAAATCTATTGTTGTTTTTATAGGATTCTTAAAGTAATCAATTATTATAGGATATAATTTAAATATATAGTTCGCAACTAATGAGTATTTCAAAAGATTTATCTTCACTATCTTCATCTCCTGAAACATCAAAAGGAAGATTGATTAAGGAAAGCTATAGTCAAACTCGGTCTGAATTTCAAAGAGATAGAGATAGAATATTGCACTCAGCTGCGTTTAGAAGGCTTAAACATAAAACTCAGGTCTTTGTTTCTCATGAAGGCGATCACTATAGAACAAGACTTACCCATTCTCTTGAAGTATCTCAAATTGCACGATCAATATGTAGGGTTTTTAATCTAAATGAGGATTTGGCCGACACATTGTCTATTAGTCACGATATAGGACATCCACCATTCGGACACGCAGGAGAAGATGCTCTTTCTTCGTCAATGAAAAATTATGGAGGGTTTGATCATAATGATCAGGCGATAAGGATAGTGCACCTACTTGAAAAAAAATATTTTAATTTTGATGGTCTAAATCTTACATGGGAGACGTTAGAAGGCCTGGTAAAGCATAATGGTCCAATAAAAGAAAATATTCCTATGACGATAAATGAATTAAATAATAAATTTAATTTACAATTAAACGAGTTTCCATCTTTAGAGGCTCAAATATCAGCAATTGCAGATGATATTGCTTATAATAATCATGATTTAGATGATGGCCTCAGAGCAGGATTCTTTTCTTACGATGAGTTAGCTAATCTTCCGCTTATAGGCGATATAATTAAAAGCTTTCCACCAGAATTTGAGTCATATGAGATGCAAAGGATAAATAATGAGATAACGCGAAAATCCACAGCAATTATGATTAAAGATGTAATGAATACTATTGATGGACACGTGAGCAAGCTGTCCATTAAAACTGCCAATGATGTAAGGTTGCAAAATCAATTAGTTGCTGATTTCTCGCCCGATATGAAGGAAAGAGTAAGTTCTATAAAATCTTTCCTTTCATCTAAAATGTATAACCATGATAAAGTAAAGACGATGACACAAAATGCTCATAAGATAATTACATCTTTATTTGAATTATTCATGAACGCTGATGACAAGATATACAGCAAATATCTACCAAATTATGAAAATGAAAATCATAAATCAAGAATGATTTGTGATTTTGTCGCAGGTATGACAGATAATTTTGCACAAACAATATATAATAAACACATTAATTGATGTCTGATATATTTCATTTTTATAAGTCTATTATCTCAAAGGAATTTGCATCAAATTTTAAATTACCAGAGCAAGCTGTAAACGAAAGCTCCTTTGTTGTTGAGAGTCCAAAGAACGAAGACAATGGAGACTTAAGCACTAATATTTGCATGGTTTTAAGTAAAGACCTCTCCGAACCACCGATTAAAATTGCTGAAATTCTTAAAACCTCTCTTGAAAAATACTCAGAATTTGAACAACTAGAGATCGCAAAACCTGGTTTCCTTAATTTTCGCGTCAATAAGTCTGTTTGGTATAAATTTCTAAGTGAAAAATTAAATAGTATTGAACTGTATGACAAAAATATAGGTAATGGCCAAACAATTAATGTGGAATATGTTTCGGCTAATCCAACTGGACCATTACACATAGGTCACTGTAGAGGCGCTGTATTTGGAGATGTATTATCAAACTTACTTACATCTACAGGTTATGATGTAACAAAAGAATATTACGTAAATGATGCAGGAGTTCAAATTAATTACTTAGCTGACTCAGTTATCACTAGAATTAAAGAAATACTAAATCAGCGAAACGAAAACAATTATCCAGATAATTTTTATCCTGGCGAGTATCTCATCGATGTTGCAAAAAAGATAATTGATAAAAATGGAGATACAATTTTAGAGCAAGATAATTCATTTGAATTGATTAAAGATGAAAGTGTAGCTTTGCTATTGGATATGATAAAAGCAGACTTAAAACTTTTATCTATCGAACAAGATCACTTCATATCTGAAAAGAAACTAATTGTTGAGGGAAAGATTGATGAGGCTATTACAAAATTAAAAGATTTAGACCTTATTTATGAAGGCATCTTAGATAAACCAAAAGGAAAGCAAATTGAAGATTGGGAGCCAAGAGAACAAATGCTCTTTAAATCTTCAAATTACGGCGATGAGACTGATAGACCTTTACAGAAATCAAACGGTGAGTGGACTTATTTTGCAAACGATATTGCTTACCATTTTGATAAATACCAACGAGGTTCTCAGAAATTAATAGATATTTGGGGCGCAGATCATGGTGGGTATATAAAACGCATGAATGCATCAATAGTTGCCCTAACTAATGATAAAGCAGAGTTTTCAGTTAAATTATGTCAAATGGTGAAATTAATAAGTGATGGGAAGCAACTTAAGATGTCAAAAAGATCAGGTGATTTTATAACAATTAGAGAATTAGTTGATGAAGTAGGCAGTGATAGTATTAGATTTATGATGTTGTATAGAAAAAATGAGGCTCCGCTAGAATTCAACTTTCAGAAAGTCACGGAGCAATCAAAAGATAATCCAGTATTCTACGTTCAATATGCTCATGCAAGAATTTGTTCAGTTATAAGGAATCTTGAAGACTACAAATTTGACCTTGATCTAAATGATTTTGATAACTGCAACTATGAACAGTTGAAGGAAGATGGAGAACTATTTTTATTAAAAAAAATAATGAATTATAGCAGCATTATAGAAACCTCGGCTACATTAGAGGAACCTCATAGAATATCTTACTATTTGTATGATTTAGCTTCAGCACTTCATTCATTGTGGAATCAAGGAAAGATTGATAAAGAAAAAAGGTTTATTGATGAAAACAACATTGAAAGAACTTATGCAAGGATTGCACTTTTAATGCTTACAAAACGCACTTTAAAATCTGGTCTTGATATATTAGGTGTTTCTGCACCTGAAGAAATGCAGTAGCATGAAACTTGCAATCATTTCGACTGTTTGCATTTCAATTTTTATTTTAATTGGTTTTTGGCTATTTTATGACACTGAATACACTGATGAAATTATTTCAATTAGTGGAAATTTAGACAATTATAGAATTATACCCGAGGATACTGGGGGTCTAGAAATTCCAGATTTAAATATTTATGAACTCGGCGATTAAGCGATATAATGAATAGCTATCTACCCATTATATGTGGAATATCAGGAACTGAATTATCTAACGAAGAAATAAAGTTTTTCGAACAGTATAAACCTTGGGGCGTAATTCTTTTTGAAAGAAATTGCAGTGATATTAACTCCATTAAAAGACTAACAGCAGATCTCAAAGAAATAAATCATATTAATCTGCCTATATTAATTGACCAAGAGGGTGGAAGGGTCTCTAGATTAAATCTTGATAATATAAAAAAATTTAAAACAAATGATTTTTTTGGAAAATTGATAGAGCAAAATTTTGACCTTGGATTAAGGCTTCTAGAATTAAATTCAATTATGATGGCCAGTACTTTGAAAGAGCTTGGCATTAACAGCAACACTATTCCCGTACTAGATTTACCTGCAAATGAAGAGAGCGGAATAATTGGCGACAGAGCATACTCAACTAATGAGAACATTGTAAGCGCAGCAGGAAAAGTAGTAATTAAAACTTTAACATCAAATGGAGTTGCGCCTGTAATGAAACATATTCCGGGTCACGGGAAAGCAAAAGTAGATAGTCATCTTGAAATGCCAGTGGTTGACGCTGATGAAATACTTTTAGAAAAATACGATTTTAAACCATTTACTGAAAATGCAGAGGCACAATTGGCAATGACCGCTCACATTAAATTCAATAAAATAGATTCAGATAATATTGCTACATTTTCAAAAACAATAATTAACAAGGTTATTAGGCAGCACATGAAATTTAAAGGACTGTTAATGACTGATGATTTGTCCATGAAGGCAGTAGATTGCGAGCCGGTTAATGCAGCGGTTAAATCCCTCGACGCAGGTTGTGACCTGGTTCTTCACTGTAATGGAAACATCAATGAAATGAATATGATAGCTGAAAGAATTAAAGAAGAATTTAAGACAATAACTATCCCTAGTGCTATAGAAGCCATATACGATCAACCTGTTTCAATGCACATGGATAAAGCTGAAAGTGAATTTGAATATTTGCTAAGCCAAGCATAGGTTATTTTCGTCGAATTAAACATTCTTCTGCTGTATAATAAGGAATCAATCTGTTAAAAAAATGGAAGATATTTCAAATACTTATAGTGAAACAAGTCCTGTAGTCGACTCTGATCCTGATGACTTAATCGTTAACTTAGACGGCTTCGAAGGCCCTTTAGATGTCCTGCTCACATTAGCAAAATCTCAAAAAGTAGATTTAATGAAAATATCTATTCTACAGCTGACAGAGCAATATTTGGAGTTTATTACCAAAGTAAGAGATAGAAACCTAGAACTTGCCGCTGATTATTTAGTTATGGCGGCCTGGATGGCATTTTTAAAATCAAACCTACTAATACCAAGAGAAGAAACTGGCGAAGAGCTAAGCGCCGAGGAAATGGCTGAACGATTAAAATTCCAATTAAAAAAGCTAGAAGCCATAAGACAAGTTTCACAAAAACTAATGAGCTTGCCTAAATTAGGAATTGATTTTTTTAATAGGGGGATGCCAGAAGGAATACGTTTAATCAGAACGCCTGAATACTACTTAGATTTATATGACTTACTTAAATCTTATGCTGATCAGAGGTACAGAACAGCTTATTCATCTATGACAATAGAAAGACCGCAAGTTTTTGCAATGGAGGATGCACTTGTAAGATTACAAAGAATGGTTGGTGAGGTTCCTGAGTGGACAAGATTAGAAAAATTTCTACCGAAGGAATTTTCGCAAGGCAAAAATGCACGATCTGGGGTAGCGGGAACTTTAGCTGCGGCAATGGAGTTGGTTAGGGAAGGCGTTCTTGAAGTCCAACAACTCGTACCATTTGGTCCAGTGTTTATAAAGAATAAGAAACAAGATGATTTTCTAAATTAAAATTATTATGAGCAAAGAAAAACAAACTGACAATATAATGAATTTTCCATCTGAGCATATGGACAATCTAAGAGTTCTTGAAGCACTATTATTTGCTGCGAGTGAACCATTAGACGCAGAGAGCATGAAAGCTCGTCTTCCAAAAGGGTCGAACTTAAATAAACTTTTAAGCTTATTAAAAGCGCAATACGAAAATAGGGGTGTAAATTTAGTTAAAACGGGAAATAAGTGGAGCTTTAAAACTGCCCAAGATTTATCATCAATGATGAAAAAAGAAAAAATTGTTCAAAGAAAGTTATCTAAAGCTGCTACTGAAACTCTTTCAATCATAGCCTATCATCAGCCTGTAACTCGAGCTGAAGTTGAAGATATAAGAGGTGTTCATTTTAGCCCTGGAACACTTGATGTATTAATGGAGTTAAACTGGGTTAGACCGATTGGTAGGAAGAAGGTTCCAGGAAGACCAATTATTTATGGAACCACAGAGAGATTTTTAGAGTACTTCCAACTTGAACAAGTATCTGATTTGCCTGGGTTAGAAGAGCTTAAAGCTGCAGGATTACTTGAGAGCAGGCTTCCTCCAAATCTCGACATCAAAGAGCCTCAGGAAGTAGATCAAAGTCAGATAGAACCCTTCGGAGAAGATGAAAATATTGACGATTTAATTCAAAGTGGACACGAAGCCGAGTAACATTTAGCCTTCATCTAGTGATCAGGTTTTTCTCATTCATATATATTTTTTTAGCTATTTTTTTAATCAGAGCAGATACATTTGCTGATCCTTCTCTGCCAGGGGGCGAAACTTCAAATCAAGTTGAAAATAAAAACAGTTTCTCACTTTCATCAAGAAATCTTGAAGAGCATATGCGAATTAATTTTCTTGTTGGTAACGCACTTTTTGAGAGAATGTGGGAAGACTCAAGTATTTCAAAAAATATTGCTAAAGATGGTCTTGGCCCTTTCTTTAGTGCCCGTTCCTGTGAGTCATGCCACATCAACGATGGAAGAGGACATATTCCACTTACTAATAAAGATGACAAAATTTCAGTAGTTATCCAAATTTCTCAAAATATAGCGCTATCAAATGATTACATAAAAAATATCGAAGACGACATTTATGGGGGGCAGATAAGTGAATTCGCTGTCAAAGATGTATTAAAAGAAGCAGACATAATAATCGATTATGAATATTCACTTGAAATTTATGAGGATGGCAGAGTGGTTGAACTTCGTCGTCCAATAATAAAAATAGATAATCTGAATTACGGTGATTTTAATGAGAGTACAACATTTTCTGCAAGAATTGCACAGCCAATGATAGGTCTTGGACTCATTGAACATATTAGTGACCAAAGTTTATTGATGAATGAGGATATTAACGACACAAATAATGATGGAGTCTCTGGAAAGGCAAATAAAGTTTGGGATATAGAAAATGAAAAGTTAGCAATTGGAAGATTTGGATGGAAGGCTGCACAACCTTCTGTTTACCAACAAACAGCTGATGCTTTTTATCATGATATGGGGTTATCAAATAAACTTTATAGCAATCCATTTAATTGTACCAGTAAGCAAGTAGAGTGCACTAAGGCTATTAGCGGCAACAGTGAAGAATACGATGATCTCGAGGTATCCAATGATCAATTGGATCTTGTGACTTTTTATTCCTCTCAATTAGGGGTGCCAGCGCGAAGGAGCATCAATGCAGCGAATGTGAAAAAAGGAAAAGAGATCTTCTTTGCGTTAAATTGTAACTCATGCCATGTAGAAAGTTTTACGACTGGCGACTCTGGATCCCATACAAATTTGAACAATCAAATCATATACCCATATTCAGATTTTCTTTTACACGATATGGGAGAAAGTTTATCTGACGGCGTTTCAGAATTTCTCGCGCAGGAAAGTGAGTGGAGAACTCCTCCATTATGGGGCATTGGTCTGACAAATATAGTTTCTGAAGAATACGGATACCTTCATGACGGCAGAGCTCGGACAATCGAAGAGGCCATTCTATGGCATGGGGGAGAGGCAAACGAAATTATACAAAATTATAAAAAACTTAAAAAAAATGAAGTAAATCAATTACTTAGTTTTATCAATTCTCTATAAACCTAAATCAAACATGTGCGTCATATTTGCTATTGATAATCATTCTCAATAATATTATATAACTGATAATTATAACCATTCTAATATACAAAGGGAATTATATGAATTTTTTTACTAAACTATTAACAATATTAGCGGTTAGCTTTGTGACTATTGCAAGCTCTTTTGCTAGTGAAGTTAACTTATATACAGCAAGACATTATGACTCTGATGAAGCTTTGTACGCAAAGTTTACTGATGCAACTGGCATCAAAGTTAATGTTATATCTGGTAAAGGTAAGGCTTTAATGGAAAGACTTGCTTCTGAGGGATCAAGTTCTCCAGCTGATGTATTCATTACTGTAGATGCAGGAAACTTATGGAAAGTTCAAAAAGATGGAATGTTCCAAAGTATTAATTCTAATACGATAGATTCTATCGTACCAGAAAATTTAAGAGGTCCAAATAATGAGTGGGTTGGAATAGCTAAGCGATCTAGAGTTATGTACTTCAATCCTGTAAATGTATCTCGTGAAGAAATGGAAGGACTGACCTATGAAGATTTATCTGATCCTAAGTGGAAAGGAAGAATCGCAATCAGAAGTTCTGGAAACATGTATAACCAATCTCTTGTCTCTTCTTTAATTGCCAATTACGGCGTTTCAGCCACTGAAGATTGGGCTAAAGGTTTTGTTGCAAATTTTGCTAGAAAACCAGAAGGTAATGATAGAGCGCAAATTATGGCTGTAGCTAACGGCGAAGCTGATATTGCAATTTCTAATAGTTATTACATTGGCTTAATGCTCTCAGGTAAAAAAGGTGAAGAGCAACAAGCGGCTGCAAGAAAAGTTGAATTACATTTTCCTGGTCAAGATGGCCGTGGAGCTCACATTAATGTAAGTGGAGCTGGCCTTATGAAGAATGCTCCAAATGCTGACAATGCAGTTAAATTTATCGAGTTTCTCTTAAGTGAAGAGGCTCAATCTCACATTGTAAACAATACCTATGAATTTCCAATGCTTGAAGGTGTTGCAGCAAGTGATTTAATAGCTCAATTCGGCTCTGGTTTCAAAGAAGATCAGACGGCTGTTGCAAGCTATGGTGAATTCAATCCAGATGCTGTCAAGTTGATGGATAGAGTTGGTTGGGAATAATCCTCCCATCCATTAAGAGGTAATTTGTCCACCGTCTCTTCTTCTCATTAGTATCAGGACAAATTGCCTCTTTGAAAATTCTTTTGAAGAGGCATTGATTTATTCACAAAACAATATATTTGGATTGTAAATTAGAACCATTCTAAATAAGGAAAAATTATGAATAAATTGCCAACTGTTAATTTTAAAATTAGGTCACAAAATGAATTCGAGACAGGAGAGATGTGCTATCTTGAAGGAGATAAAGCATGGATGACAATATCTTCAACAGATCTTTTTGCAGGTAAACGAGTATTAATATTTTCACTACCGGGCGCATTTACACCAACGTGTTCCTCGCAACAACTGCCTATGTTTGATGAAAAATTTGATGATTTCAAAAATCTGGGTATTGATGAAATCTTTTGTATTTCTGTTAACGACTCTTACGTAATGAATGCATGGAGCAATTATATGGGGGTTAAAAATGTACAAATGATTCCTGATGGAACAGGGCAATTTACCCGAATGATGGGGATGCTTGTGAATAAAGACCATAATGGGTTTGGCATGCGTTCATGGAGGTATGCTGTAATTGCTAATAATATGGAAATTGAACAATCCTTTGTAGAACAAGGGTTAAATGATAGCGGCGCTGACGACGATCCATATATTGAGACAAATCCGGATAATATTATAGAGTTTTTAAAGTAATTGGTTTAATTAGGCCAATGTTATGAGACTTAGTTTTTGGGAAATAACACCTGTAGCATTATTTATTGTATTTATTGCCCCCGTTGCAATTGTCCTTGTCAGTTTGACTGGAGACTATTCAGACAACTGGACTCATTTATATCAATACGTTTTAACTCGATACATAGCAAATACAGTATATTTAGTTACTGGAGTTTCAATTTTAGTAACAATAGTTGGGGTAGGTACCGCGTGGCTTATAACAAATTATAACTTTACAGGAAAAAATATCTTTGAATGGGCTTTAATACTGCCTCTGGCGGTCCCACCATATATTCTTGCTTATACATTTACAGGTTTATTCGATACTTACGGAAATGCAAATAACTTAATACGTGATTTATTTGACTTAGGTCGTGAATTTACTTTTTTTCCAAAAGTTAGAAATGTTCCTGGTGCCATAATTGTATTTTCATTTACTCTATATCCCTATGTTTATCTAGTAAGTAGAATGGCTTTTATAAACCAATCTCGAACTATGCTTGAAGCTGGAAGAACTCTTGGATTAAATAAATTTCAAACGTTCTACAAATTAGGCATCCCAATGATAAGGCCCGCTATCATTGGCGGTTTGATGTTAGTCATAATGGAAACAATTTCTGATTTTGGAGCAGTTGACCATTTTGCAATATCGACTTTTACCACAGGAGTATTTCGAACTTGGTATGGAATGTATGACATTGAAACTGCAAAACAATTAGCTTCATTGCTCCTAATATTCGCAGTCACATTGATCTTGTTGGAAAGGTATTCAAGAAAAAATGCAAGTTATTCTAATGCAATGTCTCTTTACAAACCTCTATATTTAACAAAATTAAAAGGGATACCAAACATTTTAGCTTTCGCAATTTGTTTAACTCCAATTTTTATTGGTTTTTTACTTCCAATATTAGAGCTCTCGTACTGGGCCTTAAACTACAAGTTAGATTTCTTTAATGATAAATTTATTACTACTGCATGGAATACTTTTTATCTAGCCTTGATGGCTGCGTTCTTTTGCTCACTGCTTGCTGTGATTATTAATTTTTCTATACGATATAAAAGTAATAATTATTTAAAGGTTATGAGTTCTTTCCTCACCGTTGGGTATGCGGTTCCAGGGCTAATTCTTGCAATAGGTGTAATGCAAATGTTAACTTATTTTGACCAAAGTTTTATTTCAGAAATTTCTAATTTTGTTCTAACTGGAAGTGTAATAGGTCTTGTATTGGCCTATGTAATTAAATCCTATGCTTTAGCAAGTTCAACAATTGAGTCGGGATATCAGAGGATTAATTCAAGGGTAGACGATGTCGCTAAAACGCTGAAGACCTCAGGATGGTCATTATTGGCTCAAGTTCACATGCCATTACTAAAAACTAGCTTTTTAACAAGTATGTTATTAGTTGTGTCAGAAGTTATAAAGGAGCTACCAGCAACATTAATCTTAAGGCCCTTCAATTTTGATACGCTTGCTGTTTATACATATATTTATGCAGCAGAAGAGAGAATGTACGACGCCGCAGCACCTTCAATAGCAATAGTAATGGTGGGTTTGATCCCCATAATTATATTGACTAGAATGATCAGAACATCTAGACCGGCTAGTAGGGATTAAATGACAGCATTAGAAATAAAAGATTTGAGTCACTTCTATGTAAAAGGCAAGAATGTGCTTAGTAATGTTAGTCTAGAGCTTGAAGAAGGTGAAATACTATCAATCCTTGGTCCATCTGGCTGTGGCAAAACTACATTGCTAAGAATAATTGCTGGCTTGGAGAAAGAAACAGGAGGTAGTGTTCTCATGAACGATCAAATTATTTCAGATCATTTTCATACAGTTCTTACAGAAAATAGAGATGTTGGATTAGTTGTTCAAGAAAGAGCTTTATTTCCTCACTTAACAATAATCAATAATGTAATGTTTGGGGTGATTGGAAGTAAATCAGAGAGACATGCTACTGCAATGAGACTTCTTAAGTTATTTAAAGTAGAGCGATACGCTTATAATTATCCTAATGAAATTTCCAGTGGAGAACAACAGCGAGTTGCTATCGCAAGAGCAATGGCGCCAAACCCAAAAATACTATTAATGGATGAACCCTTTGGAACTCTAGATCAATCACTTACAAATCAACTTCGTGTAGAAACAAGAAAAATTTTAAAGGATAATAAAACAACGTCAATCATCGTCTCACATGACTTCGATGATGCACTATCAATGTCAGATAAAGTCATTGTTATCGAAGACGGGATAATCATTCAAAGTGGCTCAGCAAAAGATATTACTCATATATCTAGAGAAAAATCAGTAAAATTCAGTAGTATTAAAGCAAATACTTAATTATATTCTTTAAATATAAGTTTTTTATATATAATAAACTTATAAGTTAATATTTTAAAGAGGACCGAATGGGAATTAGTTTTTGGCAAATTTTAATTGTTGTTGCACTTCTAGTAATACTTTTTGGACGTGGCAAAATTTCTGAGCTTATGGGAGATGTTGCTAAAGGAGTAAAGAGTTTTAAAAAGGGCATCAATGATGATGATGAGCAAAAATCAATCAATAAATCAGAAGACAGCTCTACTAAAGAGTAGAAGCAATAGTATTATCTGATGTTACCTGGAATTGGTGGAGTAGAGTATCTTGTCATTGCAGCATTAATTATAATTTTTGTTGGTCCTAAAGATCTGCCAGCTGTGCTCAGGGGTCTTGGAAAATGGTGGGGCAAGATTAGGAATTTTTCAAGAGAGTTTAAATCAAGCATTAATCAAATTGCTGCCGAGACTGGGGTAGATGATATTAAATCATCTGTTGAAAATGCAAGTCCTAAAAATTTTACTGACGACATGCGTGATTCAATTAACGAGACCATCATGAAGTCAGAAGATAAAAAGAGTGAAGATGAGTGATCAGAAAGAAACACTCAATGATAATAAGCAGCCTTTAATCCAGCATTTAATTGAACTAAGAAGTCGTTTAATCAAATCTATCATTTTAATTTCAATATTGTTTGTGATTGCATACATATATGCAGATTCTATATACAATTTTTTAGTCCAGCCTTACGCAGATGCTGTTGCAGGGGAAGCTGGAAGAAGACTTATTTTTACAGCACTACATGAAACATTTTTTACATATTTAAAGGTCGCTTTATTTGCATCATTATTTGTTGCACTGCCTTTTATACTTATTCAAATATGGATATTTGTAGCACCAGGATTGTACAAAAATGAAAAAACAGTTGTTATCCCTTATTTGGCAGCTACACCAATTCTATTTATATTAGGGGCTTCTCTGGTGTATTTCTTTATAATGCCCCTCGCAATTAAGTTTTTTTTATCATTTGAGTCAATTGGAGGACAAGGAACGTTACCAATTCAACTAGAGGCCAAAGTAAATGAATATCTTAGTTTAATTATGAGACTAATTTTTGCTTTCGGCTTAAGTTTTCAATTACCTGTATTGCTTACATTATTAGCAAGAGTTGGGTTTGTAAGCTCTGAAGGACTGAGAAAAAATAGAAAATACGTAATCGTTGGTGTTTTTGCTGTTGCAGCAATACTTACGCCTCCTGATCCCATATCACAAATAGGCCTTGGTGTTCCTATATTAATATTGTATGAAATTTCAATATATGCAGTACGATTTATAGAGCGAAAAAGAGAGAATAAATAATTTTATAAGATGTTAGATATTAAGAAGATTAGAGAAAATGGAAAACAGCTCGATGAGGCCCTAGCGAGTAGAAAGCACGAGGCATCATCTTCTTTAATTATAGATCTTGATAAAAAAAATCGAGACTTAATAGGTGAATTACAAGGACTTCAAGAGGAAAGAAATGCTAAATCTAAATTAATTGGAGAGCATGCTTCTAACGGTAAAAAAGATGAAGCTGAATTACTTAAAAATGAAGTTAGTTCAATAAAAGAAAAAATGCAGGAACTTGAAAACAATCAACGCATCGCAAAAGAAGAGTTAAATTCATTACTTGAGTCACTGCCGAACATGCCAGATGACTCGGTTCCAATTGGAGATGAGAGCGTCAACAAAGAAATTAAGGTTGAAGGTAAAAAGAAAGAATTTTCATTTACTCCAAAAGAACATTTTGATTTAGGTGAAGATCTTGGGAAAATGAGTTTTGATCAAGCAGCAAAAATATCCGGTGCACGTTTTGTGATCCAAAAAGGTGAATTGGCAAGACTTGAAAGAGCCATAGCTAATTTTATGCTAGATCTGCATACAAATGAATTTGGGTATGAAGAAACTAATGTTCCTATACTTGTAAGAGATCAAGCTGCATTTGGTACAGGTCAATTACCAAAATTCAAGGATGATTTATTCAAAACGACGGATGATTACTGGCTTATACCAACAGCTGAAGTTCCTCTAACAAATATGACAAGAGAGAGTGTAGTGGATGCAGTTGAACTTCCCAGACGATACGTTTCTCATACGCCTTGTTTCAGATCTGAAGCAGGTGCCGCTGGAAAAGATACTCGAGGAATTATGCGTCAACATCAGTTTTACAAAGTTGAATTGGTAAGCTTAACGTCAGAAGAAAATTCAGATGATGAGCATGAAAGAATGCTTAGTTGTGCTGAAGAAGTGCTAAAAAGACTAGGTTTGCACTATCGAGTTGTTATTTTATCCACTCAAGATATGGGTTTTTCAGCCCAGAAAACATATGATATTGAAGTATGGCTTCCAGGACAAAATGCCTATAGAGAAATTTCAAGTTGCTCTAATTGTGGCGACTTTCAAGCGAGAAGAATGAATTCGAGATATAAAGAAAATGATGCAATTAAATACCTGCATACACTTAATGGGTCAGGACTGGCAGTAGGGAGAACTCTAATTGCGATTATGGAAAATTATCAAAACGAAGATGGATCTATTGATATTCCAGAAGCATTAATTCCTTACATGAGTGGAATAACAAAAATTTCAAACTAAATATATTATATGCCTTCAGTAAAACTTGAAAATGCAAGAATACTTATAACCAATGATGACGGCTATTCTGCAGATGGCATCAAATTATTAACTGATATTGCAAAAGAGTTTTCAGATGATGTATGGGTTGTTGCTCCTGAACATGAAAAGAGCGGCGCATCTCACGCTCTATCGTTTCAAAACGCATTAAATTTAGAAGAGCAAGCCGATAAGCTTTATTCTATAGATGGCACCCCTAGCGATTGTATAGCTATTGGCATCAGCCATGTTCTAAAAGACAAGAGGCCAGATCTAATTCTTTCAGGCATTAATAGTGGATGCAACGTCGGAGAAGATGTAACTTATTCTGGAACTATTGCCGCGGCAATGGAGGGTTTAATAAGAAGGATACCTTCAATTGCTATTAGTCAAAATTACGAAGCTGGTAAGAAAAATGTAATCTCATGGGACTCATCAAAACATTTTTTGAAAGGCATACTTACCGATATAACCAATGTCGGATGGGACAGTAATGTATTCATGAACATTAACTTTCCTTATTGCCAATCAGATAAAGTAAAAAGCATACAAATTACAACACAGGGTAATAGAGATACAGATGATCTCATTATAAATGAGGTTGAAAATAATTTGTTTAGATTTGGACTTAGAAGAAGGCTTGAAGAAAATGCTAAATTAACGCTTCCACCCCTGAATATGGCGGTCGACGGGTTTATGTCTGATGTAGAAGCAATTGCTAATCAGCATATTTCAATTACCCCTTTTCATTTAGATCTGACCCATCACGGTAGTCTAAATCACTTAAAAACATCAATTAAGTCAGATATTAACTAATTATTTAGTTCAAATATATATGCTAAGTATGTATATTGCCGTAATTATTTAAAGGAGATTCATAATGGAACAGATGCTAGTTCAGTTAATGCCGCTATTCTTAATTTTTGCGATCTTTTATTTCCTATTGATTAGACCGCAGCAAAGAAGAGCCAAGGAACATAAGGAGATGGTAGCGGGCGTGCAGAGAGGCGACAAGATTGTAAGTTCCGGTGGAATAAGAGGTAAAGTTGTCAAGGTAGTCGGTGATTTTGATGTTGAGGTTGAGATATCTCAAGGAGTCAACGTTACTTTAGTCAAATCAACAATTGCTGAAGTAGTCAAAGAGAGCGCATCCAAATAAATAATTAATGATTTATTTTTCAAATATTAAGATTTCATCAATCTTATTAGTCATCTTTATAGCCCTGATGTTCGCTATTCCTAATTTTTTTAGCAAAGATCAATTAAATAGCTTCCCAAGTTTTATTCCTAAGCAACAGGTTAATCTCGGATTAGATTTACAAGGTGGGTCGCATTTATTATTAGAAGTTGATACAGTTGAGATTATAAAAGAAAGACTAGAAAATCTAAACTCTGATGTAAGAAGAGTACTTAAGAAAAATAATATTCAATATAGTAATTTTAAGAATACTGATGACAACTTAAAATTTGTTGTTGAAGAGTTTCCCACTGAAATTCAAAAAGAAATTTCAGAATTATCAATAAGTAATTCTCAAAATATATTACAAATGGGAGATCAGACAAACCTAGTAATATTAAGAGAAGAGAACGAAGTTTCTATTTCCTTTACTGATGAATTTGTAAAATTAGCTGTATCTAATGCTGTCGCACAATCTCTAGAAATTGTACGCAGAAGAATAGATGAACTTGGAACTAGAGAGCCATCTATTCAAAGGCAAGGATCTTCGCGAATTATCATTCAATTGCCGGGCATTGATGATCCTGATCGTATTAAAGCGTTGTTAGGTCAAACAGCTAAGCTTACTTTTCAACTTGTAGATACTTCTACTAATTACGACCCGTTAAATCCAAAAAAAGCACCTGTAGGATCTGAAATCTTGCCATCAGATGCGGATGATAGTTTTAAGTATATTGTAAAAAAAAGAGTAATGGTTGGAGGAGAAAACTTAGTTGATGCTCAACCTGGCTTTGATCCGCAAACAAATGAACCAATCGTTTCATTCCGCTTTGACAGACTTGGAGCCAGCAAATTTGGACGCGTTACTCAGCAAAATGTTGGTAAGCCCTTTGCAATAATTTTAGATGATACTGTCATAAGCGCTCCCGTTATAAGAGAAGCAATTTTAGGCGGATCAGGGCAAATTTCAGGAGGATTTGATTCAGACGAGGCAAATGACTTAGCTATACTGCTTAGAGCAGGAGCACTTCCAGCGCCACTAATTATTTTAGAGGAACGATCAGTAGGACCAGATCTTGGAGCAGACTCAATAGAGGCAGGTCAGTATGCAGCTATAATAGGTTTCGTAGCAGTCATTTTATTTATGATGTTTGTTTATAGATACTTTGGTTTCTTAGCTGATATAGCCTTGATCATTAACTTATTTATGGTGCTCGGTATACTTTCATTATTTCAAGCAACTTTAACTTTACCTGGTATTGCCGGCATTATTTTAACGATAGGTATGGCGGTTGATGCTAACGTGTTGATCTTTGAGCGTGTTAAAGAAGAGATTAGAAGCGGGTCTAAAATGATCAATGCTGTTGAAAATGGATACAAAAGAGCTCTTTCAACGATACTAGATGCAAATATTACAACTTTAATTGCAGCCATTATACTGTTTTTCATGGCATCAGGGCCAGTAAGAGGCTTTTCAATTACATTGGCTATAGGAATTTTCACTTCAGTATTTACAGCTTTTACTTTTACGAGGTTATTGATCTCAATTTATGCAAAAAGTCTTAAACCTTCACTAGTAGGGATGAAAATAAATGATTGATATAGCAAATACAAAAATAGATTTCTTAAAATCAAGAATCATCACTTTTATATTTTCATCTATATTAGTAGTTTTATCCTTTGGGGCTTTTTTTGTAAGTGGGTTAAACTTTGGTATTGATTTTAAAGGTGGAACATTAATTGAAATTGAAACTGAGAATGAAATAGAAATTGCAGGACTAAGAGATAATCTGAATTCTCTAAGTTTAGGGGATGTTCAGGTTCAGGAATTTGGATCAAAAAATAATTTATTAATCAGAGTTGAACAGCAATCAGGCGGTGATCAAATTCAACAAAATGTTGTTGAGATTGTAAAGACTAGTTTAAATTCATACCTTTCATCTGAAGTTAATTTCAGAAGAACAGAGGTAGTTGGTCCAAAAGTAAGTGGTGAATTGATACAATCTGGCGCTATTGCAATATTAGCAGCAGTATTTGCAATGCTAGTTTATATTTGGTTCAGATTTGAGTGGCAATTTTCTCTTGGAGCTGTAGTTGCTTTAATTCACGATGTAATTTTAACCATTGGTGTATTCAGTATCACTCAGTTAGAATTTAATCTCCCAATCATCGCAGCAATTCTTACAATAGTTGGTTACTCAATGAATGATACCGTAGTTGTTTATGACCGTGTTAGAGAAAACTTACGTAAGCACAGATCTAAAAATATTATAGATCTACTAAATCTATCCATTAATGAGACATTATCGCGTACAATTGTAACATCTGTCACAACATTACTTGCCTTGTTATCATTATTTATTTTTGGTGGTGAAGTAATCAAGGGATTTACATTTGCAATGATATGGGGTGTAGTGGTTGGAACATATTCATCAATTTTCGTAGCTGCACCACTTCTAAACTATTTAGATGTTAAAAGAGAATGGAATACAACTTCTGCAGTCGACTCAACAAGATAAATATTATAATTTTGAAGAAACATATTCCCAGTCAGTTAGATTTTCCAAAAAGTTCAATATATATGCCGGTCTTTTATTTCTAAAATCCAAATAATAGGCATGCTCCCATACATCGCAACCTAAAAGAGCTTTCTGAGAAAAACAAAGCGGGTTTAAACCATTTTCAGTTTTTGTTATTGATAATCTATCATCGCTATCCTTGACTAGCCAGCACCATCCAGAGCCGAATTGTGAAACTCCAGCAGCAACAAATTCATCTTTAAAATTTGATAGGGAACCAAAGGAGTCGATTATTGATTTTTCAAGTTCTCCGGGCATAGTAGATTTTTTAGGAGTCATCATTTTCCAGAATTCACAGTGATTCCAATGTTGAGCTACATTATTAAAGATTCCATTTTGAGATTTGGAATCAAGCTTAAAGTTTCCAAGTATTATCTCTTCAATATCTTTATTTTCCCAATCACTACCCTCTAAAAGTTTATTTCCGTTATCTACATATGCTTTATGGTGAAGACCATGATGGTACTCCATTGTTTCTTTACCCATTCCAAAATCTTGAAGTGCTTCATAGGAATATGGCAATTTAGGAAGTGTTAGCATACAATAAATTAAGTATACTTTATTAAATAAAATTCAATAACGAGAAATAATAAATTTTAGTAGAGGTTTTGTGCAACAACCATTGCTAACAGCATTGGTATTGATAATAATGTGTTTGTGCGCGAAAACAGCATCGCAGTTCTTGCAGATTTAGCTTTTGTATCCATGTCAGCTTCGACAATTCCTAATGCTTTTTTTTGATTAGGCCAAATAATCATCCACACATTATAAGCCATAATAAGTGCAAGCCACATGCCAATGCCGATTGTCAATTGTTTACCATCAAAACCATAAACTAGAGTTAGAGTTAGAGCATTTACAGCACCTTCATGACCATAGTATAGAGCTAATGTAGAAAGACCAGTTATTACAGTGGCAAGAGCTGCCCACCTAAACCAAAATAATGCGGCAGGTGCAATCACTTTTCCTATCGCTGGTTTTTGCTCATCTGGAATATTCGGCATATTTGGGATTTGAACAAAATTGAAATAGTAAAGAAGGCCAATCCACATTGTTCCTGTCAATACATGAAGAAATCGAGATAGAGACGCCCAATAAAGTTGGTCAAAGCCTCCATAATGACTCGTTACCAAAAAAAGTAAAAAAACTGCTAACAGTGTTCCTGCTGCCACAGTCTTATTCAATGACTGTAAAATGCTTCCCATTAATATCAATATATCACAAAATTTAAATTTATAAATACCATTTATGAATTTAATATAAGATTTTTGATAAATATTGACCTGTATAACTTTTCTTTATTTTTGCTATCATTTCTGGCGATCCAGATCCTACAATTTCACCTCCACCATCGCCACCCTCAGGGCCTAAATCAATGATCCAGTCAGCCGTTTTAATCACATCTAAGTTGTGTTCAATTACAACTACCGTATTTCCTTGTTCTACTAATATTTGTAATACTTCTAAAAGTTTTTTGATATCATGAACGTGTAGACCAGTAGTGGGTTCATCTAATACATATAAAGTTTTACCTGTAGCTCTTTTTGAAAGTTCTTTTGATAACTTGATTCTTTGAGCCTCACCTCCTGACAGAGTAGTAGCCTGTTGGCCAATTTTAATATAACCAAGACCCACATTCTGAAGTGTGATTAATTTATTTTTGATCATTGGTATTGCGTCAAAAAACTTGCAGCCTTCATCTACTGTCATACTTAAAATGTCAGCTATACTTTTATCTTTATATTTTATTTCAAGGGTTTCTCGATTGTATCTCTTGCCTTCACATTCATCACATGTGACATATACATCAGGAAGGAAATGCATTTCAATTTTAATAACACCATCTCCCTCGCACGATTCACAGCGTCCACCTTTTACATTGAAAGAAAATCGACCGGGTTTGTAGCCTCTCGCCTTAGACTCAGGTAAACCTGTGAACCAATCTCTAATGAATGTAAAAGCGCCAGTATAAGTAGCAGGGTTAGATCTTGGTGTTCTTCCGATGGGTGATTGGTCAATGTCTATTACTTTATCTAACTCGCTAAGACCTTTTATTTCTTTATGCTTAGCGACTGTATGTCGTGATCCATTCAGACTTTGAGCAATTGATTTATACAATGTATTTATTGTAAGAGTTGATTTTCCACTGCCCGATACTCCAGTTATGCATGTAAGTGTACCAAGAGGTATTTCGCAGCTTACATTTTTTAGATTGTTTCCACTTGCATCCACGATTTGTATATATTTTTCTTCCAGAGCAGTTCTACGTTTTTTTGGTATTTCAATTTTAAGTTTTCCCGATAAATACTGACCGGTGATACTATTTTTATTTTTCTTGATTTGCTTTACATCACCTTCAGCTACAACTTTTCCTCCATTAACTCCAGCTGCTGGACCAAGGTCAACAATATGATCAGCCGTTGTGATTGCCTCTTCGTCGTGTTCTACAACAATTACTGTATTTCCAAGATCTCGAAGTCTTTTAAGAGTTTTGATTAATCTTTCATTGTCTCTCTGGTGAAGTCCAATAGAGGGTTCGTCTAATACATACAGTACACCGGTTAATCCAGATCCTATTTGAGAAGCCAGTCTAATTCGTTGCGACTCCCCGCCTGACAAACTTCCAGATCCACGTGAAAGAGTTAGGTATTCAAGGCCAACATTATTTAAGAATAATATTCTTTCATTCAATTCTTTTAGTATTCGGTAGGCTATTTCCTTTTCTTTTTTTGTCAATTTCTTCTCAAGCTTCCCAAACCACAAGAGCAATTCTTTTATAGATTTATCACAGACTTCGCCAATATGAAGTTTATCAATTTTAACAGCAAGAGCTTCTTCTTTTAGCCTAAATCCTGAACAAGGTTCACATTTCACTTCGCCCTGATACCTTTCAATTCTTCCTCGCATCCAATCACTTTCAGTTTCAAGAAACCTTCTTTCAAGATTATTAATGACACCCTCAAAAGATCTTTCATACTCATATCCATCGTCATAAGTAAACTTAAGTTCTGTATCACCTGATCCGTAGAGAACAATATTTTGAATTTTTTTACCAAGATTTTTCCATGGCGTATTAAGTGAGAATTTGTATTTTCTAGATACAGTTTCAAGAATATTTCGAAAATAACCATATTTTGAAACTGGCCAGGGAGCTAAAGCGTCCTCATTAATTGATAAGTTTTTATTGGGGACAACAAGATTCGGATCGATTGAAAGATCTGTTCCGATTCCATCGCATTCAGCACAAGCACCAAAGGGATTATTAAATGAAAAAAGTCTTGGCTCAATTTCATCTATTGTGAAACCAGAAACAGGGCATGCAAATTTTGATGAGAAAAGATCCTGGTTAGGTTTCTCAGATTCTTCGTTAACGTTCTCAATAATAACCAGACCATCAGATAGATTTAAAGCAGTCTCAACACTATCCGCCAACCTGTTTCCAATGTCGTCGCTTAGAACAATTCTATCAACAACAACTTCAATATTATGTTTCTTTTTTTTGTCGAGGTTTGGAAGCGAGTCAAACTCATATATTTCTCCATCTATTTTAACTCTTTGAAATCCTTTTTTTTGCAGTTCTTGCAATTCTTTACGATATTCGCCTTTTCTACCTCTAATAATTGGTGATAAAATTAAAAATCTTGAACCAATTTTTCTATTCTTAATTTGATCTACAATTTGAGTAACGGTTTGACTTTTAATTGGAAGTCCAGTTGCAGGTGAATAGGGCACCCCAATACGTGCAAATAATAATCTTAAGTAATCATAAACCTCTGTAACAGTTCCCACTGTAGATCTCGGATTTTTAGAAGTTGTTTTTTGCTCAATTGAAATGGCAGGACTCAGTCCTTCAATCAAATCAACATTAGGCTTTTGCATCATTTGAAGGAATTGTCTTGCATAAGCTGAGAGACTTTCTACGTATCTTCGTTGACCTTCTGCATAAATAGTATCGAAAGCTAATGATGATTTACCTGAACCAGAAAGGCCTGTGATAATAGTAAGTTTTTCTCTCGGTATTTTTACGTTAATATTTTTGAGATTGTGCTCTCTTGCTCCCTGAACTGAAATATTTTTGTTCATATTCTTCAATTAATCCTAATGGTCACTATTTAAAGATATCCTGTGAATAAAGTTATAGAATAACCTTTTTTTATATACACTTACTTATTAACTAGTTAAATTAGTTTTTATGGCTTCCAGTCTTAACAAAGTAATGCTTATTGGCAACATAGGAGCAGATCCTGTAATCAGGCAAACACAGGACGGCAAAAGATTGGCGCAATTAAGTCTAGCTACATCTGAGTCTTGGAAAGATAAGTCAACTGGTGAGAAAAAAGAAAAAACTAGCTGGCATAGAATAGTTATATTTAACGATGGTTTAGCGGGTGTTGTTGAGAGTTATGTTAAGAAAGGCTCAAAGCTGTATATAGAGGGGCAATTACAGACTAGAAAATTCACAGATCAAAACGGTAATGAAAAATATACGACAGAAGTAATTTTGGGTAACTATAATGGTACATTAACCATGCTAGATTCTCGTGGCTCAGGCAGTTCTGAATCAATTTCTGATATGTCTTCCGACATGAATCAAGAGGCTATAGATTCATCTCCAGCAGACATCGATATCGACGATGAGATTCCTTTTTAAGAAGAATTTTTAATTCGAAAAACATACTTTTTTCTGCTATAATTTCATATATTTTTATAACAATTTAATGGCTATTTTTCCTAGTTTTCTAGGGAATATATCCTTCCAATAGGTTTTAAATTTGAGTGATTCTAAAGATCAAAATGAAGATCTGAAAACGCCTAAAGAGCAATCAATTATACCCATACTAATTGATACAGAAATGCAGAATTCATATCTGGATTATGCAATGAGTGTGATTGTCAGCAGGGCATTACCTGATGTTAGAGACGGACTAAAGCCTGTTCATCGCAGAATATTATATGCCATGCATGAGTCAGGCTATGAATGGAATAAGCAACACAGGAAAAGTGCAAGAGTAGTAGGAGATGTAATCGGTAAGTATCATCCTCACGGAGATCAAGCAGTCTACGATGCACTTGTAAGACTAGCTCAGGATTTTTCTATGAGCGCTACACTTATTGATGGTCAGGGCAACTTCGGCTCAATGGACGGAGATAAAGCAGCGGCAATGCGTTACACAGAAGTGCGCATGGCAAAGATCTCAAGTTTTCTTTTAGAAGACATTGAAAAAAATACAGTAGAGTTCAGGCCTAATTATGATGAGACAGAGAGTGAGCCAACAGTTCTACCTGCAAAGTATCCAAATTTATTAGTTAATGGCGCTGGGGGCATAGCTGTAGGTATGGCTACAAATATCCTGCCTCATAATTTAGGAGAGGTTGTTGAAGCTTGTAAGGCATTTTTAGAAGACGAACAAATTTCCTTTGAAAAAATAAGTCAAATCATTAAGGGGCCAGATTTTCCAACTGGTGGAACGATAATAGGAACCAGTGGCATTAAAGCTTCTCAATCTACAGGAAGAGGTTCTATCGTAGTTCAAGCCAAGTCAATGATTGAAGAGTTTAAAAATGACCGTGAAGCTATTATTTTCACTGAAATTCCTTATCAAGTTAATAAATCAGTCTTATTAGAAAAAATTGCTGAATTAGTAAGAGACAAAAAAATAGAAGGCATTAGTGATTTGAGAGATGAGTCAGATCGCCAAGGTGTCCGAGTTGTTGTTGAATTAAAAAAAGGTGTCATCGCTCAGGTTATACTTAATAAACTCTATAAGTTTACTTCATTACAGAGTTCTTATGGGGTTAATTCATTAGCCTTAACAAACGGTAAGCCAAAACTAATGAACATAAAAGAGTTCATTCACCATTTTGTACAATTTAGGAAAGACATTATTTCAAATAGGACAAGATATGATTTATCTAAAGCAAGAGATCGCGCTCATACTTTAATCGGGCTTGCAATAGCAGTAGCAAATGTTGATAGCATAATAGACATAATAAAATCCTCAAAAGATCCAAATGAAGCAAAGACGTCTTTACTGAAAACAAAATGGAAGACAAAAGATATAATCGATCTACTCAAAATTGTAGATGATCCTAGGCAGGTGAAAAATGATAAAGAGGTTTATCTCACTGAGGAGCAAGCTAAAGCAATCTTAGAATTAAGGCTTCAACGCCTTACGGCACTAGGAAAAGATGAGATAAAAGTTGAATTATCAGAATTATCAAAAAAAATTGGCTATTTCTTATCTGTACTCAAAGATAACAGCGTATTAAAAAAGGTAATTAATGACGAATTAGATTCAATTAAAGAACAGTTTGATGTTCCACGTCGTACAGAAATAAACGAAGGCGAAGTATCCGAAATCGATCAAGAAGATTTAGTTCAACGAAGCGATATGGTCGTAAGTGTGACTAACTCTGGCTACATAAAAAGAGTCCCATTAAATATGTACAGAGCTCAGAAAAGAGGCGGTAAAGGTAGAGCTGGCATGAAGACAAATGATGAAGATTTTGTGACTCAAGTTTTTACAGCAAGCACTCATGACAATATGCTCTTTTTTACTTCTAGTGGAATAGCATTCAAGCTCAAAACTTGGAAAATACCAGAGTCTTCTCCTCAAGCGAAAGGCAAAGCAATTGTAAATCTATTTAACCTTAAAGAAAAAGACAGGCTTTCAAGTATCCTGGTCCTGCCAGAAATGAAAATGGACGAAGAAAGTGATTTTCTAGTTTTTGCTACAGCAGACGGTAGTATTAGAAAAAACAGTCTAGAAGATTTTAAACGCATACAAGCAAATGGTAAAATTGCGATGAAGCTTGTTGGCGACAATAGCATAGTTGGAGTAAAACTATGTACCAATGATGATGATATACTTCTTACAACAAAATATGGAAAATGCATTAGAACACCTGTTACAAAACTTAGAACTACAAAAAGTAGGACATCAACGGGTGTAAGAGGTATCAAGTTAGTCAAGGGAGATGAAATTATTTCTATTTCAGTTATTTCGCACACAGATACGACTTCAGGTGAGTCCAAAGCTTTTTTGAAAATGCGTTCTAAAGAAAAAGATAATGACGATCATATCGATAGTGAAGACAGTGAGAATGATGTTTCTGAAGCGGAAGTAAAGTTGAGCAATGAACGATACGATGAAATGAAGGCTAAAGAACAGTTTATATTAACGCTCACAGAAAACGGTTTTGGAAAACGCTCTTCATCATATCAATTTAGAATATCGAACAGGGGCGGATCAGGTATTATGTGTATCGCTACATCTGATAGAAACGGAAATGTCCTGGCATCGTTCCCTGTCAACGATGACGATGACATAATGCTAATTACAAAATCTGGACAAGTTATTCGCTGTCCTGTTAAGGACGTTAGGGTAGCAGGAAGAAATACGCAGGGCGTTAGCATATTTAAAACTAATGATAATGAAAAAGTTGTTTCAGCATCGAGAGTTGAGATAGATAATTAATAAATTACTAGAGCTAAAATAATATTCGATATATAGTCCAGTCATGAACAGAACCGGCATATACCCTGGAAGTTTTGACCCTATTCACAAGGGGCATATAGATATCATTAATAGAGCCACTAAGCTCGTGGACAAGCTTTATATTGCTGTTGCGGATAGCCCACATAAAAAACCTTTATTCAATTTAGACGAAAGAAAAGAAATGATTGATGAGGAGTTTTCGAGCAATAGTATTATAGAAGTAATTGCATTTGATAATCTTTTGATTGATCTTGCTAATTCATTGAATGCTGAAATTCTTATTAGAGGTTTAAGAGTAGTTTCAGATTTCGAATATGAATTCCAAATGCTAGGCATGAATAGACAACTTGACTCAAAAATTGAAACAGTTTTTTTAATGGCAGATGCACAGCGACAATCCATTTCGTCAAACTTTGTAAAAGAAATTGCGCGCTTAGGTGGGGATATTAGCAATTTTACTAATAAGTTTGTAGAGAGCAAACTTAAAGATAAATATAAGTAAGAATGAATTTCATAAAGATTATTTTTTCTTTATTTTTTTTAATAACAGCAGTTAATGCAGAAGGAGAATACATGTCTAAAGATCCTGAAAATACTATTCAGATTGAACTAACAAGCGGGAACGTAATAATAGAGCTAATGCCAGACATTGCACCCAACCATTCAACAAGGATTAAAGAACTTGCAAGAGAAGGTTTTTATGATGGAGTTCCCTTTCATAGGGTAATTGAAGGTTTTATGGCGCAAACAGGCGATGGAGAAAATAGAAATGGAACAGGTGGCTCTGATAAACCTGATTTAAAAAATGAATTTAGCAATACTTCTCATTTAAGAGGCACTGTTTCAATGGCAAGAACTGCTGATCCAGACTCTGCTAACAGCCAATTTTTCATTTGCTTTGATGCGGCCCCCCACTTAGACGGACAATACACTGTATTCGGGCAAGTAATTGAAGGAATGGAGTTTGTTGATGGCTTGAAAAGAGGTGCGCCTGGATCTGGGACCGTAGATGATCCTGATGAAATGGTTTCAGTAAAGGTTCTTGCCGATCTTTAAGCAATGAAACTAAGTCATTATGACTTTGATCTGCCTGATGAGTTGATTGCTGATAGGCCCTGCAGTCCTAGACAAGAGTCGAAGATGCTTGTTTGTAACAATTCATATACTGATACAAGTTTCTCAAATTTTTTAGATTATGTTGGGGTAAAAGACCTAGTTGTCATAAACAATACTAGAGTAATTCCGATACTTCTCAAAGGGCAAAGCAATGGAATAAATTTTCTTATAACATTGCACAAAAATATAGGAGAAACGAAGTGGCTTGCATTTGCAAAGCCAGGAAAAAAAATAAGCATTGGGCAAAACATTCTATTTAATAAAAACATCACATGTACTGTTACTGAAAAACTTACATATGGAGAAATTGAATTAGAATTTGATTGTTCGAAGAAAGAATTTGACAAATTTATAGAAGATGAGGGAAACATGCCCTTACCACCCTATATACAAAAAAAAAGACAAAGTGACTCTAAGGATTTCAATGATTATCAAACTGTCTATGCAACTGAAAAGGGCTCAATTGCTGCTCCAACGGCAGGACTGCATTTTAATGATGCTATAATTAATCATCTTAAAAAAAACAATCAACTAATTGAAGTAACTCTTCATGTAGGTGCGGGTACATTCTTGCCCATAAGGAATGATGATTTAAGTTTGCACAAAATGCATTCAGAACATGGAACAATTAGCCAAAAAAGCGCTGATCGAATAAGAGAGTGTAAATTAAACGGAGGAAAGATTATATCTGTAGGTACCACAACATTAAGACTCCTAGAAAGCGCAGTTATAAATGGGGAAATTAATAAATTTATGGGAGAAACGGATATATTTATTAAACCAGGTTATAAATTTGAAGTTGTAGATATATTATTAACTAATTTTCATTTACCTAAATCGACATTGTTATTACTTATTTCTGCATTTAGTGGAACTGAGGAGGTTAAAAATATGTATAACCATGCAATAAAAAATAATTATCGTTTTTTTTCATACGGAGACGTAAGTTTACTATATAAAAATGACTGATTTTCAGATTACTCATAAAGATGGCAACGCCCGTAGAGGTAAACTCAATACAAAAAATGGCATTATTAATACTCCTGCGTTCATGCCCGTTGGAACTGCGGCAACCGTAAAAGCTGTATTCACAAAAGATTTATATGAAACGAACTCAGAAATAATACTAGGAAATACGTATCACTTAATGTTGAGACCTGGATCTACTCAAGTAAAAGAATTTGGAGGTCTTCATAAATTTATGAATTGGAATAAACCTATTTTAACTGACTCTGGCGGTTATCAAGTATACTCATTGTCAAATCTTAGAAAGTTATCAGAAGAGGGCGTTGAGTTCTCATCACACATTGATGGAACAAAAGTATTTGTCTCACCTGAAAAATCTATTGAGATACAAACTGATTTAAACTCAGATATAGTTATGGCATTTGATGAGTGTACTCCTTATCCAGCTGAGTATGACGAAGCAAAAAAATCAATGGAATTGTCAATGAGGTGGGCAGGTAGGTGTAAGGAGTATTTTAAAGATCATAATACAAATAAATTGTTTGGCATTGTTCAAGGAAGTACTTACGAAGACTTAAGGCATCAGTCTGCTAGTTTATTAAGTGATATTGGATTTGATGGTTACGCAGTCGGAGGCTTAGCTGTTGGAGAAACTCAAACTCAAATGTTTGATGTGCTAGATTATACTGTTTCACAGCTTCCAATCGAAAAACCTCATTATTTAATGGGAGTAGGTAAGCCCGATGATATTATTGGAAGTGTTGCTCGTGGTATTGATATGTTTGATTGTGTGTTGCCCACACGCAATGGACGAAATGGACAAGCTTTTACAAAATCAGGACCAATTAATATAAGAAATGCTAAATATAAAAGTTTAGATGAGTCAATTGATCCAGAAAGCAATAATCCGATTTGTAGAGATTACTCTGCTGGCTATATCCATCATTTGTTTAATGCAAAAGAAATGCTAGGAGGCATGCTCTTATCTTTACATAATATATATTTTTATCAAGAAATGATGAGCAATATAAGAACTTCAATTGAAAATAATGAATTTGAAAAATTTAGAGCTGATTTTTTATCTAAATACTTAGATTAAGTTATTTACCTTTGAATTTTGCTTTCTGTTTTTGGATAAATGAGATTACACCGATTTTGCTATCCTCAGTTTTTCCAGCAATGGTTTGTGCTTTGCTTTCAGCTGAAATCTGCTCTTCAAATGTATTTGCAAAGCTATCCCAATATAGTTGTTTCATTAATCCTAGTGCGACTGTAGGCCCTTCTGCAAGATTAGTTGCAGCATCCATTACAGTCGACATCAGCTTATCGTCTTCAACAACATGATTTATTAGCCCCCAATCAAGCGCTTTATCAGCCGCAACCTTTTCACCAATTAATGAAAATTCTAATGCACGTGCCATCCCAATTTTTCTTGGTATCACAAAAGTAGAGCTGGCATCTGCTACTAGGCCAATAAACTTAAATGCTTGATAAAAATACGAAGATTTTGCAGCATAAACTATGTCTCCAAAGATACCAAGTGAGCATCCTGCGCCTGCAGCTACTCCATTAACAGCTGTTATGAGGGGTATTTTTAAATTTTTTAAATCAACTAAAAAAGGATGATAATGTTCTTCTAATGCTTTTCCTGGATCGATGTCTTCAAAGCTGGACTTTCCAGCTCCTTCAATTAGATTTGCTCCTGCGCAAAAACCTCTTCCAGCACCAGTTATAACTAAACAGCGAGCTTTTATTTCACCATTATTAATTAAAATTATATTTTTATGTAATTCCGCTATCATGTCTAAAGACAAAGCATTAAGTCTGTCAGGATCATTGAGGGTTAATAATGCAACATTATCAATAATTTCGGATTTTACTATATCGCTCATTATTTATTAATATACTATTAACCATCAAACAAAAAAGTATATTTTTTGTTATTTTAAAGTAGAAAAATTTAAGTTAGATTATTTTTATGGGATTAGGGAATATTTCAATTACAGGCAATTATCCAGAAGTTAGTAAAGATACTATGCTTTCAAAACTCAACATATTGAAAGAGCCATTCTTAGAGAACTTCAACCCCAATATTAATGATCGAATAGATCGAATTAAACGAATACAGAAATTAGTTGAAGAAAATATAGATGCTTTTCATAAATCATTAAGAGAAGATTTTGGATCTCGTCATGAGCAATTAAGTTTAATGGCAGACACAATGCCAGTTATTAATAATGCGAAACATGCTTTAAAAAATATAAAGAAATGGGTAAAGCAAGATAATAGAAAGCCAAATTTTCCTTTAGGATTATTAGGCTCAAAAGCCTATGTTCAGTTTCAACCATACGGAGTTGTAGGTATCATTTCGCCATGGAATTTTCCACTTACATTAAGTATTGCTCCGCTTATTGAAATATTCGCAGCTGGAAATAATGCGATGATTAAGTTATCAGAATTTGTTCCTGCCACTTCAGAGCTTACTGAAAAATTAATAAACAAATATTTTACTGAAAAAGAAGTGGTGATCATCAATGGTGGTCCACAGACATCTCAGTCATTTGCTGGCTTACCATTTGACCACCTTCTTTTCACAGGCTCGACAAATGTGGCAAAAAAAGTGGCTTCAGAAGCTGCATCCAATTTGGTTCCGATGACTTTAGAATTAGGAGGCAAGTCTCCAGCTATTGTTAGTTCAAATGCAAAAATGAAAAAAAGTGTTGATAAGATTATGATGGGCAAACTTCTCAATGCTGGTCAAATATGCGTTTCTCCTGATTACGTATTTGTTCAAGAGGACCAAACTGAAGAATTCGTTCAACACGCAAAGGATCACGTTGCTGAAAACTACCCAACAATAAAAAATAATCCTGATTATACATCCATAATACATTTAAATCATTTTGAAAGGCTGAATGAATTAGTTCAGGATGCCAAATCAAAAGGAGCTACCGTTATTGAAATTAATCCAGCTCAAGAGGATTTTTCTCAACAAGAACATCACAAGATTGTTCCTACATTAATTCTAAATCCAACTGATGACATGAAAGTAATGAAGGAAGAAATATTTGGACCTTTAATGCCTGTTAAAACGTATAAAGATTTTAATGAAACTGTTAGCTTCATTAACAAAAACCCAAAGGCATTGGCTCTTTATTATTTCGGTGATGACAAAACAGAAATGAATAATGTCTTAGATAACACTTCCTCAGGCCAGGCAGTCATGAATGATGTTCTATTTCAATTCTCTATGCACGACTTGCCATTTGGAGGCGTTGGGCCAAGTGGAATGGGCGCGTACCATGGATATGACGGCTTTAAAAACTTTAGTCATAAAAGGTCAGTTTTAAAGGGGCAGAATATTTTAGATGCTGGAAAAATGATTACTGCGCCATTTACAGAGTCTACCGAAAAGAATATTAAAAGATTAACTTAAAGTATATTTTCTGCTGAAATCTTTTTAGAATTTTCTACAATGAATTTAAATCTTAACTCAGGTTTTTTGCCCATTAAAGCGTCCACTGATTTATGAGTTTTTTTCTTATCTTTTGTCGCAATCTGTACTTTTAACAATGTTCTATTTTCTTGAGACATGGTTGTTTCTTTCAATTGAGCAGGCATCATTTCGCCAAGACCTTTAAATCTATTAATATTAACTTCACTGTTTTTAAATTCTTTTTTAATAATTTCATCTTTATGCTTATCATTTACAGCGTATAAAATTTTTGATCCCTTAGTAATCCTATATAGGGGAGGCACTGATAAATATAAGTGTCCTTCATCAATAAGTTTTGGGAATTCCTTGTAAAAAAATGCCATTAGCAATGTTGATATATGGGCTCCGTCAACATCAGCATCTGTCATTATAATTATTTTTTCATACCTAATATCTTTCGAATTAAATTTTTCACCTCTCTTGCAACCAATGGCTTGAACTAAATCAATAATTTCTTGATTAGCATTAATTTTTTCTCTTCCTGCACTTATTACATTTAATATTTTTCCTCTCAGCGGTAAAATCGCTTGAGTTTTACGATCTCTTGCTTGCTTTGCGGAACCTCCAGCTGAATCTCCTTCTACTAAAAATATTTCTGTACCTTTATTTCCATCTATTGAACAATCGGCTAGTTTCCCTGGCAATGTTGTTTTTTTTCTTTTTATATTTTTATCAATTATTTGATTTGATCTGTTTTGAAGTCGTAATTGAGATCTGTTGAATGCATATAGAAATAATTCTTCAGCTGATTTTGTTTTTGAAGTAAGCCATTGTTCAAATAATATTTTAATTTTGCTCTCTATCTTTCTTCCTGGTTCAATACTGGAAAGTTTTTCCTTAGTCTGTCCTTGAAATTCTGGGTTTTCAAGAAATACAGATAAAATAGAAGCTGAAGATCCAAATAGGTCTTCCTGATTTATTTGAGATGATTTTTTTTCGTATTTTAATTTTGAAAATTCTTTAAAGGCTTTGAATATACCTGTTTTGAATCCACTTTCATGCGTTCCTCCCATAGGTGTTTTTATTGTATTGCAATATGACTCATTTATAGGTTCCATGGCATCAAACCAATTGACAATCCCTTCTATCTTTCCGTCTTCGTCACTAATTTTTGTATTAAAATAAAAGGGATCTTCAAATATTGGATCTTGCGGTGAACACAAGCTATGAAGATAATCCTTGATCCCATCAGAATAGTGCAGTTTATCCTTAAGGGGTACATTCTTTTTTGAGACAGATTTATCACAAGACCAATGTATCTCAACATCAGGTATCAAATAAGCTTTTGCTTTAGCCATATTATAAATAATCGAAGCATCGAAATAGGCCTCATCACCAAAGATTTCGGTATCTGGTGAAAAAACTATTCTTGTACCTTTCTTTAATGACCCTTTTGTGGAAGATTTTAATTTTGTTTTAGGATTCCCTTGCTGGTAAACTTGTGTGAAATATTTTTTATCTCTCGCAATTTCAAGTGTTAATTTTTTCGAAAGAGCATTAACTACTGAAATGCCAACGCCATGCAACCCACCTGATGTTTTATAGCTGTTGTTAGAAAATTTTCCTCCTGAATGAAGTGTAGTCATAATGACTTCGGCGGCAGGTATTTTGAATTTAGGATGCTTGTCGACTGGAATGCCTCTCCCATTATCAGATATTTCTATAGTAGAGTTATTTTTTAGGTTTATTTCTACTTTGTTAGCATGACCAGCTACTACTTCATCCATTGAATTATCAAGTACCTCACTTACTAGGTGATGCATCGCTAAAATGTCAGTACCGCCAATATACATACCTGGCCTTTTTCTAACTGGCTCTAACCCTTCAAGGACCTCAATATCCTTCGCTGTATAACTTTTACTTGATTTGCTGGCTATTTTATTTTTTAGCTTGTCTTTTTTGGGTAACTTTTTCCTGATATTTTTTTTACTCATGACCAGCTCTATTACTAAACAAGATTCTTTACTTTGTGTAATATTTTATTAGTCTAACGACATGAAATTATTAGAGTTTTACTATGCCAGTCATTGAATCAAAAATCATGATCAATTCAAAATCGTTTAAGAAGAACCAGCAGGATCATGCAAAATTAATAGATGAAGTCAGAACTCTAGAGAAAAAAATTGCCGATAATTCAGCCAGATCAAAAGATAAGTTTGAAAAAAGAGGCCAACTATTACCTCGAGATAGACTTAATAAACTACTTGATCCTGGAAGCTTTTGGCTTCCGCTGTCAACTTTAGCTGGGTACAAGATTGGTGATGATGACGGAGAAAAGAGCATTGGTTGGGGCAATGGCATTGGAGGTATAGGTTATGTATCAGGAGTAAGATGCATGATTGGTGTATCAGATGCAGGTATCAAAGGTGGAAGCAGTTCAGCTATGGGCGTTGAAAAAGGACTAAGAGGCGCACAAATGATTTTTGAAAACAAATTGCCTTTTATACAATTAATTGAAAGCGCAGGAGCCAATTTGCTCCGACAAACAGATATGTTTATTAAAGGTGGAAGAAGTTTTGCAAATTTAGCAAAAATGTCTGCCATGGGAATCCCAACAATAGGTGTCGTACATGGATCGTCTACTGCCGGTGGAGCATACCAAACTGGTTTATCTGATTATATAATAGTTGTTAAAGAAAGATCTAAGATATTTTTGGCGGGCCCACCATTACTAAGAGCTTCACTGGGTGAAATAGCAACTGATGAAGAAATTGGTGGAGCAGAATTACATTATGCAGTATCTGGTCTTGCAGAGTACATGGCTAAAGACGATGCTCACGCAATTGAGATTGCTCGTGACGTTATGAAAAATATTGGATGGGATAATGATTTTGAGACTACGCAAAAGAATGATTTTAAAGAACCAATTTACTCACCTGATGAACTAACTGGAGTTGTTCCAGTTGATTATAAGTCTCCTTATGACTGCCGAGAAGTAATAGCAAGAATTACTGATGGATCTGAATTTTTAGAATTTAAAGAAGGTTGGGGCAAAACTTTGATTACGGGACATGCTAGTATCCAAGGATACAAAGTTGGTATTCTAGCGAATAACGGTCCTATATTTTCTGAAAGTGCAAACAAGGCGACTCAATTCATTCAGATTTGCTCCCAGTCAAATACCCCACTTATTTTTTTACAAAATATTACCGGTTTTATGGTTGGGACAAAAGAAGAAGCAAAAGGAATGATCAGACATGGATCAAAAATGATACAGGCAGTTACAAACTGTACGGTTCCAAAGATAACCTTAAGAATAGGTGCATCTTTTGGTGCAGGTGAGTATGGAATGGCTGGAAGATCTTATGACCCAAGATTCTTATTTTCATGGCCAAATGCAAAGATGAGTGTAATGGGTGGTGAGCAAGCCGCAAGGACTATGGCTCAGGTAGCCATGGAGGGTGCAGAAAAAAAAGGAATGGACCCTAAAAAAATATATGGAGAAAATCTAGAAATGTTAGAAGGCATGAAGACAAAAATAATTGACCAATACCGTGAAGAGGGCGAGGCCATTTTTTGTTCTGCAAGACTATGGGATGATGGAATAATTGACCCAAGAGATACAAGAAAAATATTAGGTGAATGTTTAAATATCATTAGCGATGGAGATAAAAGAGAATTAAAGCCAAATACATTTGGCGTAGCGAGAATGTAATTAGTTTTTTCCTGGCAATATATCTAAATACTTCGAAATAATTCCAAGCATTACTTCATCGGAACCGCCACCGATTGATCCAAGGCGTCCATCCCTGTAAGCGCGAGAGATAGGAGTTTCATCCATAAAACCCATTCCACCCCAATACTGAAGACATTCGTCATTTACTTTTCGTGCAAGTCTAGTTGATTTTAATTTTGACATAGAAGCAAGTTTTGTACAATCGCCTCCGTTGACATGAATATCAATGCCTTTCCAGGTTAATGCCTTGAGAGCTTCAACTTCTGTCATGAGTTCAGCTAATTTAAAATGAACAACTTGGTTATCGAGGATTGGTTTGCCAAATGTTTTTCTTTGTCTTGTGTAATCAATTGTTTGATTAATAGCTAGTTCACATGATGTATAGTTTGCTATTGCAGCGTATAATCTTTCTTCTTGAAATTGCATCATTTGATACACAAAGCCTTTTCCCTCTTCTCCTACCAAATAGCCCTGAGGAACCCTAACACCTTCAAAAAAAATTTCCGCTGTATCAGAGGAATGCATTCCCATTTTTTTTAGTTTTCTATTTATGGTTACTCCTTTGACCCGTTTTCCATTTTCTTTGAGAGGCACACATATTAGAGATTTATTTAAGTGTTTATTTTTTGCAGCGTTATCTGTATTTGCGAGCATACACATCCAGTCAGCTTGAGTACCACTTGTTATCCACATTTTGGATCCATTGATAACATAGTCATCACCATCTTTTACAGCATGCGTTTTAATTGCGGCAACATCTGAACCAGCACTTGGCTCTGAAACACCGAGGCAAGATACAAAGTCACCAGAAATTGATGGCTTTAGAAACTGCTCACAAACCTCCTCGCTGCCAAATCTTGCAAGAGCAGGTGTTGACATATCAGTTTGCACACCGATTGCCATTGGAACTCCACCGCATTTAATGTGAGCCATGGCTTCATTTAAAACAGCGCCGTATGAATAATCTAAGCCAGCACCACCGTATTTTTCAGGTTTTGTAACTCCTAGGAAACCCTGATCACCAAGTTTTTTAAAAAGATCATGTGCAGGGAATATTTCATTTTCTTCCCATTCATCTACATGCGGATTTATTTCTTCTTCGATAAATCTGAGGGCAGATCTTTTTAATTCTTCGTGTTCTGTAGTTAATTCCATTTTTTAATTCCTTTAAGTAGCATTAAATTAACGTTATTTAAAAAAATTTCAATAATTACGTGAATAATCAAACGCTGAAATAGTTTTTAAATTCAATTGGGTGGGGGGAATGCTCTAGGTCGTACACTTCTTCCATTTTTAGTTCAATATACCCATCAATTTGATCATTTGTGAATACGCCGCCTTCAGTTAAAAAATCCCTATCTCCGTCAACAGCATCTAGAGCTTCTCTTAAAGATCCACATACAGTTGGTAATTTTTTTACTTCAGCATCCGAAAGCTCATAGAGATCTTCATCCGCTGCTTTTCCTGGATCAATTTTATTTTTTATGCCATCCATTCCAGCCATCAGCATTGCAGAAAATGCCAAGTAAGGATTTGCTGATGGATCAGGAAATCTTACTTCTACTCTTTTGCCTTTAGGGCTATCAGATACGGGTATTCTGCATGATGCAGACCTATTTCTCGCTGAGTAAACTAATATTACTGGGGCTTCAAAGCCGGGTATTAATCTTTTGTAACTATTTGTACTTGCGTTTGTAAATGCGTTAAGGGCCTTGCCATGTTTTATTATTCCGCCAATATAGTTTAAAGCCATATCTGAAAGTCCAGCATATTTATCTCCGGCAAATAAAGGCTCTCCATTTTTCCAAATTGATTGATGCGTATGCATGCCTGTACCGTTATCGCCTTTAACAGGCTTAGGCATAAATGTTGCAGTTTTCCCAAAAGCGTTTGCAACCATGTGAACTCCGTACTTATAAAGTTGCATTGCATCACCTTGTTTGAGCAAGGTATCAAATAGAAGACCTAATTCATGTTGACTTGGAGCAACCTCGTGGTGATGTTTCTCCATTTTTAAACCTAAATTTTTTAACTCTTCTAGAAACTCAGTTCTTATGTCTTGAGCGCTATCTACAGGAGGAACAGGAAAGTAACCCCCTTTCACACCTGGTCGATGAGCCAAATTACCACTTTCATAATTCTTTCCAGAGTTATACGGTCCTTCAGTGCTATCAATTTCAAACATTGATTTATTCATATCAACCTGAAATTTAACATCATCAAACACAAAAAATTCAGCTTCTGGTCCAATATAAACGGTGTCACCAACACCACTGCTTTTTACAAATTCCTCGGCTTTTCTTGCAGTACCTCTCGGGTCTCTCTCGTAAGACTCTTTGGTTACGGCATCAAGGATATCGCAGAACACCATCATTGTAGGTTGAGCTGTGAATGGATCCATCACTGTGGTTGATAAGTCTGGCCTAAGCACCATGTCAGACTCATTAATAGCTTTCCAGCCAGCTATTGAAGACCCATCAAAAAAAACACCCTTTTTTAATAGACTTTCATCTACAACAGAGCAATCCATCGTCAAATGTTGGAGTTTACCTCTAGGGTCAGTGAACCTAAGGTCTAAGTACTTTACCCCGCCATCTTTGATTTTCTTTAAAGCGTCATTAACCGTTGTCATTAAAATATTTCCCAATACATTTAGCCAGTAAATGAATTAAATACATTTACTGAGCTAATGTCTAGTTAGTTAATGACTACTTAGTTAATGTCCCAACAATATGAGCAAGTATTTTGTATGGATCCGCATTAGAAGCTGGTCTTCTGTCTTCTAGATATCCATTCCAATTATGCTCAACGGTGTAAACAGGAATTCTTATACTTGCTCCTCTGTCACTTACGCCATATGAAAATTGGTCAATGTTCTGAGTTTCATGAAGACCGGTAAGTCTCATATCATTATCTGGTCCATAGGCAGCAATACCTTCTTCATGAACCTTACCTAATTTATCACACATAGAAGAAAATAGTTCTTCAGAACCGCCAGTACGCATTTGTTCATTTGAGAAATTGGTGTGCATACCTGAACCATTCCAGTCACCTGTTTTTGGTTTTGGATGAATATTTACACCAACGCCATGTTCTTCAGCGATCTTGAATAAAAGATACCGACTTACCCATAAATCATCAGCTGCTTTAATGCCTTTACCAAAACATTGATACTCCCATTGCCCAAGCGCAACTTCCGCGTTCGTACCTGTTAAAGTAATTCCTAGGTCGGTACATGCCTTTAAATGTGCATCAGAAATTTTTCTTCCAACAACATTTCCAGCTCCAACTCCACAATAGTATTCTCCTTGCTCTCTTGGAGTACCATCTTCCCATCCAAGTGGTTCACCTGTTTTAGAATCTGTAAAAAAGAACTCTTGTTCAAAACCAAACCACCATTCGTCAGTTACTAAATCAGCTGCTGCAGCTCTGAAGTTTGAAGGGTGAGTTGTATGATCTGCTGCTTGAACTTGAGTCATTACCAAATCATGACCATTTGGATTTGTATATGTTTGAACTGGAAGAAGTAAACAGTCTGAACTTCCACCTTCTGCCTGTTGCGTTGATGAACCATCAAATGACCAGTCTGGCGCTGTTGTTTCTGTTGTTGCTTTAACTTTACTTCTCATGAATGGTTCAGGTTTATAACCATCCAACCAAATATATTCATAAGTTTTTATATCTGACATATTAATTTTTCCTTTCTCTGTTTGATTTTACAATGCATCAGAACCAGTTTCTCCAGTTCTAATCCTAAGAACAGTATCTATATTTGATACAAAAATTTTACCGTCACCAATTCTATTCGTATTGGCAGCTGATCTTATGGCCTCTACAGCTGTATCAACAAGATCATCTTGTAAAATTATTTCTAACTTAATTTTTGGAAGGAAATCTCCATACTCAACACCAGTATTAACCTCTGTAAAACCACGTTGCCTACCTAAGCCTTTGGCTTCAGTCATTGTAACACCGCGGACCCCAACCTTTTCAAGAGCTTCTTTAACCTCGTCAATTTTGAAGGGTTTTATGATCGCTTCTATTTTTTTCATTGATGTAATTTAACCTGATTGTTTTATATTATTAATTTCCAGAAGGAAATTAAAATTAATGATAGATTATATACATATTGATCATATGCCAGAATGACAAAGAACAAAAAGACTGCTCGTGAAATTAATTACAATTATTCATTTTATTCATTAGCTTATATATTTTTCTTAAAGTATGACTGAATACATATTTACTAGCGATGAAATGATGGCAGCTGATCAGCTAGCTATAAAAAATGGCATTTCTAGTCAAAGTTTGATGCATAATGCTGGCGAGGCTGTTCTTAAAAATCTTCCACTTGATCATAATGGCATAGTTTTGATCATTTGTGGGCCTGGCAATAATGGCGGAGATGGATATGTAGTTGCAGGACTCCTATCAAGTCTTGGTGTTGCAGTAGAGGTTGTATCTTTTAAATTTGGTAAAATCCCATCCAAAGATAATCAGTTTTATAAAAATAAATTAGATCAACTGATATTAAAAAAAAAACCAAGTGATTTATCTAATTATGAATATGTAGTTGATGCATTATTTGGCACGGGGCTCTCTAGGAATCTACCAGATGAAATAAATGATCTTATAAATGATATTAATTCAGCTGATTTAGATGTGTATTCTATTGACGTTCCAACCGGTATAAATAGTGACACGGGCGAAGTTCATGGAACGGCATTTAAATCCAAAAAAACCGTAACTTTTTTTAATAAAAAATTATGCCATTATTTATTGCCTGGAAGACAGTATTGTGGAGAAATAGTAGTTGAGGATATTGGTATATCGAAAAATGTTATAAAAAAAATTATGCCTAAAATAAAGAAAAATGAACCATCTCTATGGATTGATCAATTTCCTTTCCCCGTATCAAGTGACCATAAGTATTCAAGAGGAATGCTGGTTATTAATACTGGTCCAAAATATCAAACTGGAGCAGCTCGATTAGCTGGTCGGTCCGCTTTAAGAGTCGGTGCAGGAGCAGTAACTATGGTCTGTGATGAGGAAACGGCAGAAATATTAGAACCGCAAATCTCAGTAGAATTATTATCTGTAATAAAAGAAAAAAATGATTTTCAGAAACTCCTTAAAGATAAAAGGGTCTCAAGTGCACTTATAGGTCCTGGAAATGGCGTGAATGACGAAACAAAAGCTAGAACTTTAATGTCATTAGCTTTTGTTGATAACTGTGTAATAGATGCTGATGCAATTACGTGCTTTGAAAATAATCCAACCGAGCTTTTTATTGATACCTATCCACATACAATATTAACACCTCACGAGGGAGAATTTAAAAGATTATTCGGTGAAGATATCGCATCAATGAACGATAAAGTTCTTAAATGTATCGAAGCAGCAAAGTTAGCTGGAAGTATAGTTTTACTAAAAGGCGCTGATACAGTTATAGCTAGCCCTAACGGTAATGTTGTAATAAATTCTAGCGAAGCTCCTTATTTAGCAACAGCAGGATCAGGCGATGTTCTTGCTGGAATCATTGCGTCTCTAGTTGGAGAAAATAAAATGAAGGCCTTTGACGCGGCTTGTGCCGGTGCATATATTCATTCAAAACTTGGGGAAATGCTAGGTCCAGGACTAATTGCTGAGGATCTTATTGACAACATTCCCTTGATGATTAAAAAACTCCACTCGTATGCCAAGAACAGTAACTAAAATAATCATAGCCTTAGTCTCTTTTATATTTCTGCAAGTCAGTTCATTGTATGCGGAAGCTTCTTACACCTTTAAAGTTAAAAATACAGAATTTATTGGTTCAGTTGAAAAAGAAAAAGATGGTAAAAAGACAATCTCGTTTGTAGGGATCCCTTTTGCAAAGCCTCCAGTAGGCGATTTAAGATGGAAGGCCCCAAGGGAACTTGATATATATCCTGACACGTTTGAAGCAACCACCTTACCAAGCAGATGCATGCAAGTAAGTAATTTTTATGATGAGATGGATGGTATTGAAGGAGGATCGATTATAGGTTCAGAAGATTGTCTGTATTTAAATATTTACCTTTCTGAAAAAGCTTATAACAGCAAAGAAAAACTCCCAGTTGTTTTTTGGATACATGGTGGAGGCAATACATGGGGATATTCAGCCTCAAATATATTCACATCGGGTGATTTTATTTTAGAACACGATGTAATATTGGTTACTACAAACTATAGATTAGGACCTTTTGGATGGTTTGCCTATAGTGGACTAAATCAAGACTCAGATAACTCACTAGACAATACAGCTAATTTTGGGACACTAGACATTATAAAGTCTCTTGACTGGGTTAATGAGCATATTTCACATTTTAATGGAGACCCTGATAACATAACTATTTTTGGTGAATCTGCTGGGGCTCGAAATGTTATTTCTCTTATGTCTTCGCCTTTAAGTAAGGACTTGTTTCAAAGAGGTATTTCACAGAGCGGCTACTTAGGGTCAGACTCGCTAGAATATTCTGAAAATAACGACAGAGCAGGCTCTTTGAGTTTGTTAAAGCATCTTATTAAATCAAAAAATCCAAATATTATAGATGAAGAGCTATCTAATTTTATGAGTAATAAGATGATGTCTACAGATTTTTTAAGATCAGCAAGTGCAAAAGATATTATTTCTTATTATCGCGTTAGAAACGATAGTGGAGGATTGATAGATGTACCAAACGTTATTCCAGATGGAGTCGTTATTCCTATGAAAGGTATATACGGAGTATATCGTGATGGTGAAATGCACGACAAGCCAATGATATTTGGATCTACAAGGGATGAGGATAAACTTTTTATGTTTGCAAATGATGAATTTGTAGATAGACCTCTTGCATTTCTTAGACCTGTCTCAGAATATTTTAATTTATATGTAAAGCCCAAAGATCCGAAATTTTACGATGTATATGCAAGGTACATGGCTGAGTCATGGAAATATGGAGCCGTTGATTTGCCTTCAGACTTTACGTCTCTTAACAAAGAGTCAAATGTATATGCATATAGATTTGATTGGGATGAGCAAAATAGAGATTTAGGACTTGATCAAATACTTGGCTTTAATATTCCCGGTGTAAATATAAATCTTGATCTCCCAAAATTATTGGGTGCTGGGCATGCGATGGAATTGGCTTTTGTATTTAAATCTGGCGGTTTATTAGGTGAGAGTTTTGATGCAATTAATGATGTTATGTATGACGAAAATAATAAAGATACAGATTTAGATCTGGCAACAAAAATGGGCAAGTACTGGGTAAATTTTGCATACGATGGGAATCCAAACTCCTTACCTTATGACGTAGACACAGAATGGAAGCCCTGGGACAAAAAAAATCAGGATGAAAGATTCATAGTTTTTGACACAGTAAATGATAAAGGCATTACTATGTTTAACAGTACTTTATCTGCAGATTCTATACTACAAGGAATATCAAGTGAGAATATAACTGTTAATCAGAAATGCTATATTATTGATAGAATGTTCAATAGAACAACTCTTACAAATGAGGAAGTTGATGAGATCTATAGAACTTTTATGAGTGGTAAATGCACTAGAGCTTAAATCTTAGTCAGCTCCACTTTATAGTCGCCTACGGTAGTTATTTCTTGAATACCATCAATGTGCATTTTAAATTTTTTATATTCTTTTTTTTCTTTTACTACTTTTCGCGCTTCTTTTTCATCTTTTGCACAAACAAAAATATTGGTATGACCCTCATAAAAGCCGTCTGAAATATTAGGATCATAGAAACCGGTATGGACTTGAAATAATTTCATACTATTTAATTAATAGATCATGAAAAAAGAAAACTTACCATCTAAAATATGTCCAGTATGCAATAGACCTTTCAACTGGAGAAAAAAATGGAGATTGAATTGGGATCGAGTTGTTTACTGTTCAAAAAAATGTGCTGGAATTAAGAAAGATTAAACAATGTTTCTTTTTTTACCTTTATAAAAAGAATTTATATTTTCTATTAATTGATTAATTGCACCTTGAAGTGTTTCTTGTGACGCCCATGCAGTATGAGGTGTCCAAATAAAGTTAGATTTATTTAGAATGCTATAGTAAGCGTGTGATGGGTTAGGAGGTTCAGTAGTTGTTACGTCTATTCCTGCACCTGCAATGATCTTTCGTTTTAATGCTTTTGTTAAATCCACTTCATTAACAATACCGCCTCTAGCAGTATTTATTAAAATCAAGTTATGCTTCATTAATTTAAGTTCTTTAATTGTAATTAGGTTCTCTGTATTGCGATTTAATGGACAATGTATTGAAATATAATCAAGCGATGAAATAAATTTTTTAAATTCAATTCCTTTGTATTTTCTAACTGAAAAAAATTTAACTTTCATTCCAAAAGCTTTTGCTAATTTACCAACTTTTATACCTATAGATCCTTTGCCAATAATTCCAAGCGTCTTACCGTTCAGGTCATTTATTTCTCTACTTAGCAATGCAAATACTTTTCTCTTTTGCCAAATCTTTTTATTAATATCCCTTTCTAGGCCCTTAATGTTTTTAGACAAAGCAAGCATAAGCGTTAAAACATGTTCAGCTACAGACACAGAAGCATAATTGCTCAGGTTGCAAACTGAAATATTGTGCGCCTTACAATAATCTAAGTCTATTATATTTGTCCCAGTTGCGGTTATGGCAATCAGCTCTAAATCTTTTGCAGATTTTAAGTTAGATTTGTTAAGTTCTATTTTGTTTGTAACAACTATATTCGCTTTATTAATCCTTTCTTTAACTTCTGCTTTTTTTGTAAATTTATAGTTCTTCCAAGTATGATTAAAACTAAGTTTGGGAAATAAGATATTTGATGGGAATGTTGAACTATCTAGAAATACGATATTTTTCTTCATAATTATTCAGCAAAACTATAGCATCAAATTAGAATATTTTACTGTAAACATCTAAAAAATAGTCTATTTTGCATTTTCTATTAATCGCGGATATGGTGGAATTGGTAGACACGCTGGTTTTAGGTACCAGTGAGGCAACTCATGGGGGTTCGAGTCCCTCTATCCGCACCATAAAAAGAATATGAATTATAAAGAAACATTAAATAAAGGACTTAAAAGAGGTTACGAATTCACTGTTGCTGCAGACGTTTATAATAAAAGTCTCGATGCCAAAATTGAAGAGATAAAAAAAACTATAAAAGTCGATGGATTTAGGCCAGGTAAAGTTCCAAACAATATTATCATGCAAAAGCATGGTGAAGCTATCAATGCAGAAGTACTCAATGCTGTAGTTAATGAAAATGTTTCAAAAATCATTCAAGAAAATAAACATAGACCTGTATCACAACCAAAAGTAGATTTTAAAAATGAAAAAGATAATAAGCCGAATGAAGATAAAGTTTTCAAAATAGAGTTTGAACTATTTCCTGAAATTGAAATTGCTAAATTTGATAAGATTGAAATTGAGTCTATCAGTGTAAAGCTCGATAAAAAAGAAATTGATAAGCGAATAGAAATGATCGCTAAGTCTCAAAGAACTTATAAAGAAAAACCTGATGACTATAAATCAAAAAAAGATGACTCTATCTTACTTGATTACGAAGGCACAATTGATGGAAAAAATTTTGACGGCGGCAAGGCAGAAAACCAGACAATAGTATTGGGGTCAGGCAGATACATTAAGGATCTTGAAGATGGGTTGGTTGGGTGTAAAAAAGGTGATAAGAAAAATGTCAAAGTTAAATTCCCTGCTGACTATAATGCAAAAGAACTTCAGGATGCTAATGCTGTATTTCAGTGTGAAATTAAAAAAGTAAGTTCACCAGAAGAGTCTAAAGTTAACGATGAATTGGCCAAATCAATGGGAGCTGAAAATTTAAAGGATTTGAAATCCAAAGTTGAAACTCAGATGACAACTGAGTACAGCGACTTAACTAAAAACTTAGATAAGAAAAACTTATTTGAGAAACTTCAAAAAATTCACGATTTCGAATTGCCACAAGATTTAATAGACGCTGAATTTAACAATTTATCTGCCAATTACCTTCAGTCTCAAAATCCTTCTTCGATTGACCATCAAAAAGAAATAAAAGACCAAAAGCTTTCTGCAGAAAATGAAAAAAAATTTAAGGAAGATGCAAAAAGTAGGATTGAAATGGGGTTAATTTTACAGGAAATAGGTAAAGTAAATAAAATATCTGTTACACCTGAAGAAATGAATAAAGCCTTATTTGAGTATGCGAGTAACTTTAAAGGACAAGAGCAAAAAGTCATTGATTATTACAGGAGTAATCAAGAAGCTTCAATGCAACTACAGGCTCCATTATATGAGAACAAAATTGTAGACTTTATTTTATCTAAGGTTAAATTGAAAAAGAAAGAAGTTGACGTAGATTCGTTCATTAAGCTTTACAATAACGTTAATGAAGTAGCAGAACCAGCTACTAAAAAGAAGGCTGCTAAAAAGAAAACAGTTAAGAAAAAATCTAAATAATAAAATGGATAGTAATAAAATATTTAATCAGCTTGTTCCCATGGTGGTAGAGCAGACTGGTAGAGGTGAAAGGGCTTTTGATATCTACTCTAGGCTTCTCAAAGAGAGAATTATTTTTTTAGTTGGCCCAGTAAATGACAGTATGGCATCATTAGTTTCCGCTCAGCTTTTATTTTTAGAGTCAGAAAATCCTGAGAAAGAAATATCTTTATATATAAATTCACCTGGTGGTGTCGTTAGCGATGGCTTGGCAATTTATGATACAATGCAATTTATTCAATCACCTGTTTCAACTCTATGTTTTGGGCAAGCCGCATCCATGGGATCGTTTTTACTTGCCGCCGGTGAAAAGGATAAAAGATTTGCACTTCCAAACAGCAGAATTATGGTACACCAGCCTTCAGCTGGTTTTCAAGGCCAAGCCACAGATATTGAAATACATGCAAAAGAAGTATTAGCTCAAAAATCCAATCTTAATAAAATTTATTCAAAGCATACAGGTCAACCTGTTGAAGCCATTGAAGAAGCACTTGAAAGAGATAACTTTATGTCGCCAACCGATGCTCAAAAATTTGGTATAATTGATAGTATTCAAGAAAAACGAGTTGCCCCAAAAATTGAGAAATAGCCTCAAATAGAGCCCTTAATTAACTGTTTATAAACAATTTTTTTATTAAATTTGCCAAATTTAATTGTTTTTTGGGTTTAATAATGGTTTCTTAATGCAATATTGATTCGAAATTTTAAATAAAAATGGTTGAAAACAGTAACGATAATAAAAGCAAGAACACACTTTATTGCTCTTTTTGTGGCAAAAGTCAGCATGAGGTAAAAAAACTCATTGCAGGTCCAACTGTATTTATTTGTGATGAGTGTGTTGAACTTTGTAACGATATCATCCAGGAAGAAAACAAAGAGACAAAAGCAAAGTCTTCTAGTCGCATTCCTACTCCAAAAGAAATTTGCGAGACGCTTGATGAATTTGTAATTGGACAGAAAGATGCCAAATACAATCTCTCAGTTGCCGTGCATAATCATTATAAAAGAATTGAGCATTCAAGTTTTAAATCAGATGTAGAACTCTCTAAATCAAATATTTTGTTAATTGGTCCAACAGGATGTGGAAAAACTTTATTAGCTCAAACGTTGGCTAGAATATTAGATGTTCCTTTCACAATGGCTGATGCTACTACTCTTACTGAAGCAGGCTATGTAGGTGAGGATGTAGAAAATATAATTTTAAAACTTCTTCAAGCTTCAGATTATAATGTTGAAAGAGCGCAAAGAGGTATTGTTTATATTGATGAGATTGACAAAGTGAGTAGAAAATCTGAAAACCCTTCAATAACTAGAGATGTGTCAGGAGAAGGTGTTCAACAAGCTCTTCTTAAAATAATGGAAGGGACTGTTGCAAGTGTCCCGCCACAAGGTGGTAGAAAGCATCCCCAACAAGAATTCCTTCAAGTTGATACAACAAACATATTATTTATATGTGGGGGAGCATTCTCTGGTCTTGATAAGTTGATTAACAAAAGATCTAAAGGTACCGGTATTGGTTTCCAAGCGAACGTAAAAAAATATGAAGAAAAGTCTGGAGGCAATAGTCTTATGGACTTAGAGCCAGAAGACTTATTAAATTACGGTCTAATCCCAGAGTTTGTTGGAAGACTGCCAATTGTCACAACATTAACAGATCTTGATGAAGAATCTTTAATGAAAATTCTTCAAGAACCTAAAAATGCACTGGTTAAACAGTATCAGACATTATTTGGAATGGAAGACGTTAAGCTAATTTTATCCAAAGACGCTTTAAGTGTGATTGCAAATAAAGCAATTGCTAGAAAAACTGGAGCAAGGGGACTAAGGTCAATTCTTGAAAATATTCTTTTGGACACAATGTTTGAACTTCCATCTCTTGAGGGCGTTGAAGAAGTTGTGATTAATGCAGAAGTTGCTGAAGGAAGAGCAAGACCTTTGTACATTTATTCAGATACTAAAAAGTCTTCTGAAACAAGCGCTTAGCTGTCCAAAACGCCTACCTTCTTGAAAATCATTTTTTTATGCACATTTAATAGATGACTACTTAATAATTAACTTTACTAAAGAGTGCTTTAAATTTCTTATTAATAATAACTAAAACGATTCATTTATGACTGAAAATAATATTCCAGTTTTGCCCCTTAGAGACATTGTTGTGTTTCCGCACATGGTAGTCCCGCTTTTTGTTGGTAGGGATAAATCGGTTAAAGCGCTTGAAAAGGTAATGTCTGGCGATAAACGAATAATGTTAATTACGCAAAAAAAAGCATCTGTAGATGATCCTAAAAAGGATGATTTATTTGATTTCGGAACTGTAGCGAATGTGTTGCAGTTATTGAAGCTTCCTGATGGTACAGTAAAGGTTTTAGTAGAGGGATTGCAACGTGCCTCTATTAACATGTTTGCTGACAAAGAATCTTATCTTGAATCAAATATTGATTTAATTGAAGAAAATATAGACACGACGGATAAAAAAATTAGAGCGCAATCTAAATCAATTACTGAGTCGTTTGATAAATATGTAAGTTTAAATAAAAAAATTCCTCCAGAAGTAATAGGAACAATAAATGAGATAGATGACCTATCTAAGTTAAGCGATACAATTGCATCTCACTTGTCTATTAAGCTTTCTGATAAACAAGAAATATTAGAAGCAATAGATCTATCAGATCGTTTTGATAAAATTATGAATTTTATTCAAGCAGAACTTGATGTAATGCAAGTTGAAAAGAAGATCAGAGGGAGAGTTAAGAACCAAATGGAGAAAACTCAACGAGAGTATTATTTAAATGAGCAAATGAAAGCGATTCAAAAAGAACTTGGTGAAGGTGAAGATGGTAAGGATGATGTACAAGAATATGAGGAAAAAATTGAGACAACAAAATTGTCAAAAGAAGCTCGTGAGAAATGCTACACTGAGATGAAAAAATTGAAGTCGATGAGTCCGATGTCGGCTGAATCAAGCGTAATACGTAATTACCTTGATTGGATCTTATCCATACCTTGGAACAAGAAGACAAAAGTTAAAAAAGATATAAATTTTGCTGAAAAAGTTCTAAATGAAGATCATTATGGCCTAGAAAAAGTAAAAGAAAGAATTCTTGAATATTTAGCAGTTCAGCAAAGAATTAAAAAAATGAAAGGGCCAATCCTTTGTTTAGTAGGTGCTCCAGGTGTTGGAAAGACATCATTAGGTAAATCTATTGCTCGCTCTACTGGAAGAAAGTTTGTTCGTATGTCACTTGGTGGTGTGCGTGATGAGGCTGAGATTAGAGGCCATAGAAGAACTTATATTGGTTCCTTACCTGGTAAAGTTTTGCAAATGATGAAAAAAGCTGGTTCATCTAACCCTTTATTCTTATTAGATGAGATTGATAAGCTCGGAGCTGACTATAGGGGAGATCCTTCTTCGGCTTTACTTGAAGTTCTAGATCCAGAGCAAAATAACACATTCAATGATCACTATCTTGAAGTTGACTATGACTTGTCTGATACGATGTTTATTACAACTGCGAATACGTTAAGAATGCCACCTGCATTATTGGATAGAATGGAAATAATTAGAATAGCAGGTTACACTGAAGATGAAAAACTAGAGATTGTGAAACAACATCTCGCTCCACAAATGCTCGAAAAACATGGTTTAAAAAAAGATGAACTTGTTTTAGATGACTCAGCAATTTTAGGATTAATCAGATATTATACACGTGAAGCTGGAGTGAGAAGCCTTGAAAGAGAGCTTTCAAATCTAGCGCGTAAGACTGTAAAGAAAATCGTAGCTGGTGATGTCGCATCGATTAAAATTGATGAAAATAACTTGAATGATTTTGCTGGAGTTAGAAAGTTTAAGTATGGTGAAATTGACAATGATGATCAAGTTGGAATCGTCACCGGACTTGCCTGGACTGAAGTAGGTGGTGATATATTGCAAATTGAATCAGTTATTATGCCGGGTAAGGGCAGGATGACCATAACTGGGAAGCTAGGTGACGTAATGAAAGAGTCAATTCAAGCAGCTAAGTCATATGTTCGTTCAAGATGTATAGAGTTTGGAATCAAGCCAACTATTTTTCCTCAAAGAGACATACACATTCATGTACCTGAAGGTGCTATACCCAAAGATGGTCCATCTGCTGGCCTCGCCATGGTGACTTCAATTGTTTCTGTTTTAACTGGTATCCCTGTTAGAAAAGATATAGCAATGACAGGTGAGGTAACCTTAAGAGGAAAGGCTCTTGGTATAGGAGGTCTTAAAGAGAAATTATTAGCAGCACTAAGAGCTGGAACAAAAACAGTTATCATTCCAAAAGAAAACGAAAAAGATATGGCTGATATTCCGGATAATGTTAAAGGTGGGTTAGAGCTCATCTTTGTTGACAATGTAGATGAGGTTTTAAAAATTGCCTTAACTAAGCCTCTGCTTCCAATTGAGTGGAATGAGGATGAATCCCCTAAATCTTCCAGTGAGATAAAGGAAGAAGAAGGCGAACAAGATACGGATAATCCCATAACTCATTGATTACGCTTAAAATTATAATTTCTTAAACACGAATATTTGATTTTTACCTGTTTTTCAGGGCTTTTTCTTGACTATATATAGTACTTCAGATCTCATAGTTATATTACGAATCAATAACTCCTAGAAAAGGTGGGGATTATGAACAAACAAGACTTAATAGGAAAAGTAGCTGAAGTTACTGGTATGCAGAAATCAGATTCAGAAAAGGCAGTTAATGCCGTTTTTGACCAAATTACTGACGTTCTAAAAGCAAGAGGTGAAGTAAGATTGGTAGGCTTTGGTACATTCAAAACTTCTATCAGAAAGGCTTCTCAGGGGCGTAATCCACGTACCAATGAAGTCATTCAAATACCTCAATCAACCAGACCTAAATTTACAGCAGGTAAAGGTTTGAAAGAGGCTGTTAATAACGCAGGCGGGGGAATGTAAGTTCTACTTAACTGTGAAATTATTTTAAAATCCGATCGTACATTTATTTTGTATGGTCGGATTTTTTTTTAATAAATTACATTTTACCTTCTATAAAATAGATATATAACAGTCTATCCGGGCGATTAGCTCAGCTGGAAGAGCGTCACGTTTACACCGTGAATGTCGGCAGTTCGAACCTGTCATCGCCCACCACTTTTTGTGGGGGTGTAGCTCAGCTGGTTAGAGCGCCTGCCTGTCACGCAGGAGGTCGCGGGTTCGAGTCCCGTCACTCCCGCCACATACAAAGTGCTTATTTGCTATTATTTGACTCTAGTATTATGCTTGTAGAGTGATCGAAAATTTTAATAGTATTTACCTTCTTATTCTGCATTTATTGATGACAGCATTATTTGGAGTTTTTTCTTTTAGAGCTCTTTTTGCACCAGACGGTATGGCTAAAGAGTTTAATATGGACAAAAGCAGTATTTATATTATTAGAGTATTAGGCGCATTTATAACACCATTTTTTCTTATAGGTATTTATTTAATATTTAGACCGAACGGCCCTGAAGGTGCTTGGGCTTATTATAATCTAATATTCTTATTAGGTTTAATTTTATCTATATATGATACGACTTTTTTTCTAAAAGGAATAGATGCAGAAATAGGCGCAAAGAATTCAATTACTGATCTTATTATCGGCGCGTTTACTCTAGTGACATCGATAATATTAATCATAGGTCTATCCGATAAGATATATATCTAAAATAACTATTTTAACTTAATTAATCTAAAATTGATTTTCTAAGTTGTTCAGCACCCTCTATGATTCTAGTTGTAGGACGACTGAAATAGGCATCAGAATCAAAGGAATAAATATTATCTGACTTAAAGGGTCTTAAAAAATTAATTTCCTTATTATTTTTTAATTTTTCAGCAAACAACTTATTTTCATGCAACTTGTACCCACAACAGATTACCGCTATATCGTCTGGATCTGATTCAATTATTTCTTCGATACTAATAACTCGGGAATGCTCACCTTTTTGACCAATAGCAGATCGAAAACCAGCCATTTCAATTTGTTCAGGTACCCAATGTCCTGCCGAAAAATAAGGATCAATCCACTCAAGTGATAGAATTTTGCGAGAGTATTTCGGTAACCTATCAAGTTTATCTCTTCTAGCTATTGCCTTATCAACATGTTGTTTAGCTTGCTTTTCTGCATCTAACTGCTCGCCTAGCTTGAGTATTTCAGAGCATATTTCTTCAAACGATTTTCCATTTAATGAAATGATTTGAGTTGATGACGGCAAAGTACACAATGTACCTTTGAGAACCACCTCTATCTCACTACTTGAAATTGCACACACATCACAGAGACCTTGGGTTATAATAGCATCAGGCTTTAATTCATTGAGTAACTGAGTATTTATTTCATACAAAGGCAGTTTACTTTGAACCTTTTTTCTAACCTGTGTATCAATTTCTCGTTGTTCTTGATTTGAATCAATTGAGGAATTGGTAACTACCTTAAGTCCTTCTAAGCTTTTGGGATAATTGCATTCATGACTAATGGCAACTAGATTATCTTTAAGACCAATGTCACAAACTATTTCACTAGCACTAGGCAGTAAGCTTGCAATTCGCATCATATCTAGTCATGCTCGCCATCTTTTCCTCTAAAGGATTTTAGATCGTAAATCTGAGGTCTGTTTTTTGCCGTATTAAAGACAAAAGCAGTAATAAAAATTGCAGCAATAAATAGTACGTGAGCAATGGAGGTTATTCCAAAGACAAAAATACTGTCAACTATGTATAGAGAAAACACACCACTCCACATAAAAGCGAGTATCTGCATAACCATATGTCTAACTTTTAGATTAGTAATGTTACTAAGGGGATTTACATTTGGATCCATTATAGAGGACCATATTTTTTTTATAAAATTCATATCAATTAAATAGTTTCATTGTTACTAAAAAGCAAGTCTATTGAAATAATGTTGCTGTATCTTGAACGTCTTTGAGAAATTTCTTTCTTATCTTTTCCGATACAAAAGGGACAGCAAAATATCGTTTATAGAGTATATTTTTAATGCCACAAATATGAAAAACACCTCTTTTTAGACGCCTTATCGGCAGATTTAAAAAGAAAGTCGTTATTGCCAATCTTGGTGACCCATATGTACAAAAAATAATTGCTTTCTTGTCACCCAGATTGCCTTGAGGATATCCATAATTACCAACCAGTTGTTTAAAGGTAAATGCCCATGGTGGAGCTAATACCTTATCAATCCAGCCTTCCAGAATTGCTGGCATTCTAAAATTCCAAATTGGTGCAATAAGAACGATGGTATCACTTGCATCAATTCGACTTCTGTGGTCAAGAACATCTGGCCCTGGATTACCACCCGCATAAACAGGGTCAAATTTGTCTTTATAAAGGTCCACTATATCAACGCTATGTCCTGCTTTTTCAGCACTTTCAATAAATGTATTTTTAATGGCAGCATTGAACGAGTTATCGTCGTAATGCCCATAAACAATAAAAAACCGTCTACTTTTTTTCTCTCTCACTTTGTAACCTCTTCACAGCTAGTATTGTCTGATTCTTAGACATTTTGTTGAAAAAACTGTTTATTTTTTCATAGCCATTCAAATATCCATCTTCTTCTAACCAAGCAAGAAGCATGTATAAATAGTAATCTGCAGCAGTGATATAATTTCCACATAGATAAGTATTCATGCTTGTATCAATAAATTTAAGATAGGTGTTTATAATTTCTTCAGCTTTACGTATTAAGTCAGACTCACTATTTTTAGATGTATAGTGATCTGGGTGGTATATTAACAGTATTATTGGATAGACAGATGATGATAAAAAAGACATGAATTGATTAAATTTATCGCGTTCAACTGAATTTGATTTTGGGACAAGTCGCCCACCTTTATTTACTAAATGGTAAACTATATTCATGCTTTCGATCATATATTGACCATTAGATAATTTAATCATTGGAACCCGACCTAACGGGTTATGTTTAAGAATTTCTTGATTTGTTTTTACTTTTATTTCATCCACATGAATAAAATTGTAATCAATGTTAAATTCGTGGAATAAATACTCAACAACATCAGAGCCAGTTTCTGATCTACCGTATAAAACATAATTAGACACTATGGATAACCAGCGCGTGCAAACTTTACGAGAGTTTTATAAATTTTCCCATTCTTCTCACTTTGAGCTTCTTCAGGGATTGATGATTTACCAGTAATGACAAATAATGTTTTTCCATCATCTCCACCAAGCATGCATGCATAAGCTCTGTCTGGGGTAGATAATCTATCTGTAATGACACCCCCTTCCTCAAACCTTATAACTTCAGATGTGGTAGGGGAAGCAACCCACACTCCATTACCTTCATCAAGGCAAATACCATCAGGTACTGGAAAAGGTGTAATGGAACCCTCTTTAACCTGCAAATTTAATAGTTTATAAATAGTTGCTAATGCAAATCTCACACCAATGTAATACCAGGTAGGCATCATTTTAGCCCAGACTTTTCTATTACTCAGCCGTTTATCTAGGCCAATATCAAATGATGTGAGTCTTCCTGCATAGGTCTCTCCAATAATCATTTTCTTTCCATCAGGAGTAATTACAGTTCCATTTGGAAAATCTAATTTTTTTGCAGCAACTTTTGCATTGCCTTGTGGATCAACATGTATAAGACAAGTTGGTTTTACATCTCTTGCATGATGCAAAGAGCCAAAGTTTCCAACATAAGCATCTCCATCTTTATCCACTACCATGTCATTGCATCTGAATGGCGTTAGCTTAGATAAGTCTGAGTGAAGTGAGAGTTCATTGTTGCTGTATTTCATTATTTTTCGATCAAGCATCGAAACAATGAGCAAGTCCCCATTAGGCAACCATCCTAACCCAGAAGGTTGATTAGGGATTTCAACTATTTTTTCAATTTTACCACTAAGATCCAACGTCATTACTGAATGTTGGTAAAAGTCTGAAAACCATAATTTATTATTGCGCCACCTAGGTCCTTCCCCAAAATGAAGATTTTCAGCTAGTAAAGTAAACATCAGGTAATTATAATTGTGATTTTAACTTAAACTATCGTTTTTTGAGATTGATAAAAAAAACCAATCAGAGTTTTAATTTATTCGAAATTATTGATAAAGAGTAAGCACATTAACTGACTTAAGTCTCCAATGACTGGTAAGTATTTCCCTAAAATCAGTCATTTTTTATTAAATAGCAAAGAAATACCTATATATCTGTATATTAGGGCAATACGCCACATCATATAAAGTACAGTTTTTGTGGATATTACAATCGCTAACGGAAGGAATGCTTAATTTTTCCATGATTCGCTTGAATTTAAGAGATTAAAATATATATTTCAGCATGATACTAATACGACTCAATAAACAGATATGAACTACGCACTTAGTGAATATATGCCTATTTTAATTTTTATCTTCGTAGCACTTGCGATTAGCTGCCTGTTCGTACTCGCCAATTATTTAGCTGCTGTAAGCAATCCGGATTCTGAAAAAAATTCAGCGTATGAATGTGGCTTTGAACAATTTGGAGATTCCAGAATGAAGTTTGACGTTCGTTTTTATCTGGTAACACTATTATTTATAATATTTGATCTTGAAGTCGCATTTCTTTTTCCATGGGCTGTAACTTTTGGAACCCTTGGATTATTTGGTTTTATTTCAATGATGATTTTTCTCGGGGTTCTCACAGTTGGGTTTATTTATGAGTGGAAGAAGGGCGCTTTAGAATGGCAATGAATACAGACATTCAAGAAACAAGTCCTGAATTAGAGAAATTAAAAGAACTCTATGCGGACAAGGGTTTTGTTGTAACTAGCATCAATAATCTTATTAACTGGGCAAGAACGGGCTCACTGCATTGGATGACTTTTGGCTTAGCCTGCTGTGCAGTAGAAATGATGCACGTCGGTACGCCACGTTATGACGTGGAAAGGTTTGGAGCTGCACCAAGAGCATCACCAAGACATGCGGACGTCCTAATAGTTGCTGGAACTCTCACGAATAAAATGGCATCGGCATTACGTAAAGCATACGACCAAATGCCTGAACCTAGATATGTCATTTCAATGGGAAGTTGTGCAAACGGTGGTGGTTATTATCATTATTCTTATTCTGTTGTAAGAGGGTGTGATCGAATTATTCCAGTAGATGTTTATGTGCCTGGATGCCCACCAACTGCAGAAGGACTGTTATACGGTCTTCTACAACTTCAAAAGAAAATTAGGCGCGAGGGTAATATAAAAAGATAATGTCTAAGAGCATTGAAGCAGCTAAAGAAGCTATAAAAAAGAATTGCAACCCCATTAAAATTTCAGATGATTTCAATCAACTGCAAATATTCATTTCTGCTAATCAAATCTTAGATGTAGTCGATTTTATAAAAAATGATGAGGCATGTGAATTTCGACAAATTACTGATATTGCAGGAGTTGATTTTCCTGAACGAACAAAAAGATTTGACGTTATTTATCATTTTCTAAGCTTTAAACACAATATCCGTTTAAGGATAAAGATTACTGTAAGTGAAACTGAAACTATATCTAGTATTACATCAATCTTTCCTGCAGCAAATTGGTTTGAACGTGAAGCATTTGATATGTACGGCATTCAATTTAAAGATCACCCAGACTTAAGAAGAATTCTTACAGACTATGGATTTGAAGGTTATCCATTAAGAAAAGATTTCCCCCTTAGTGGCAATGTTGAAATTAGATACGATGAAATTGATAAAAAAATAATTCATGAGCCAGTGAATTTGCAACAAGACTTCAGAAGTTTTGATATTCAAAGTCCTTGGGAGAGAACAAATTATTTGAAAGAAGATAAAAAAAATAATGAGTAGTAGTAAAACAGTTACTGTTAATTTTGGTCCTGTGCATCCTGCAGCTCACGGTGTATTGAGACTAATTCTAGATCTTGATGGAGAGATTGTAGAAAGAGCTGATCCGCATATAGGATTATTGCATCGTGGTACCGAAAAATTGATTGAGCACAAAACCTATTTACAAGCGCTGCCGTATTTTGACAGGTTGGACTATGTTGCGCCGATGAATCAAGAACATGCTTTTGCTTTAGCGATTGAAAAGTTACTCAACGTTGAGGTTCCTGAAAGAGGTCAGTATATAAGAGTTTTGTTTGCAGAAATTGGCCGATTGCTTAGCCACCTTTTAAACGTAACAACGACAGCAATGGATGTTGGCGCAATGACCCCAATCACGTGGGGTTTTGATGAAAGAGAAAAATTACTCGATTTTTATGAGGAAGTTTCTGGATCAAGATTTCATGCTGCATACTTCAGAGCGGGTGGGGTTCATCAAGATTTACCAGATGGCTTAACTGATAAGATCTTTGATTTTTGCAATAACTTTCCAAAAGCACTTGATGATATTGAAAGTCTGTTGACTGAAAATAGAATATTCAAGCAAAGAAATGTGAATATAGGAATAGTGTCTAAAGAAGATGCTGTTGATAGAGGCTTTAGTGGATTTGTTTTAAGAGCATGTGGTGTTTCATGGGATTTAAGAAAATCTCAACCATACGATTGTTACGATAAGCTTGATTTCAAAATACCAGTTGGTTCAAATGGCGATTGTTACGATCGCTATCTTTGCCAAATAGATGAGATGAGAGAGAGCATTAAGATCATGCTACAGTGTCTCGATAAAATGCCTACGGGTGAAGTTATAAATCGAGACTCTAAAATTGCGGCTCCCAAAAGGATGGATATGAAGAATTCTATGGAGTCTATTATTCATCATTTTAAATTTTTTACAGAGGGTTTCCATGTGCCAGAAGGTGAAATATATACTGCTGTTGAGGCGCCTAAAGGTGAGTTTGGAGTTTATCTTATAGCCGATGGAACAAGTCGACCTTATAGATGTAAAATCAGGGCTCCTGGGTTTGCGCACCTTCAAGCTTTTGATCTATTGTCAAAAGGACATTTACTTGCTGACGTTCCAGCGATACTAGGTTCAATAGCTATCGTTTTTGGAGAGGTGGATAGATGAGTAATTCTAATGTCAATTTTTCTTTCAACAAAACAAATGAACGTGAAGCAGTCAAGATACTTGCTAAATATCCCTCAGATAGAAAACAAAGTGCAATAATGCCGTTACTAGATTTAGCCCAAAGACAAAATGATAACTGGCTTAGCAGAGATGTCGTTGAGTATGTGGCTAATTATATAGAAATCCCTTTTATTAAAGCGTGGGAGGTAGTTACTTTTTACTCAATGTATTACACAAAATACAATGGCAAATATTTAGTTCAAGTATGTGGAACAACACCATGTTGGCTCAGAGGATCAGAGCAAGTTGCTAAAGCGTGCAAAGAAATGATTTCACCTAATCAAAATACCCTATCAAAAGATGGTCTTTTTTCTTGGATGCAGGTCGAGTGTTTGGGTGCATGTGTCAATGCTCCTTTAGTTCAAATTAATGATGATTACTATGAAGATCTAACTTATGACACAACAAAAAATATACTGCAGTCATTGATGGATGGCGTAGAAATTAAAGTTGGGTCACAAAATGGTCGAACTAGCTCAAAGGCGGTTTCATAATGTTAAAAGAAAAGGATAAAATATTTACAAATCTTTTTGGAGATGAAACGTATAGTTTAAAGGGCGCTCAAAAAAGAGGCGACTGGAACAATACAAAATCACTTATCAAAAAAGGTCGCGATTGGATCATTGATGAAATGAAAAAATCTGAGTTAAGAGGACGTGGTGGGGCTGGTTTTCCAACAGGATTGAAATGGTCTTTTATGCCTAAAGACCCTGCCTTGAATAATTATCTTGTTGTCAATGCTGATGAGTCTGAACCAGGGACTTGTAAAGATCGTGACATGATAAGAAATGAACCCCATAAGCTTATCGAGGGATGCCTTCTGGCTTCTTTCGCTATGAACGCACATACTTGTTATATTTACATAAGAGGTGAATATTTTAATGAAGCTGTTGTTCTTCAGAATGCAATTGATGAGGCATACGAAGCAGGGCTGGTTGGCAAGAATGCTGCTAAGTCTGGTTGGGATTTTGATATTTACCTTCACCGAGGAGCAGGTGCGTATATATGTGGAGAGGAAACAGCACTTCTTGAGAGTCTTGAAGGTAAAAAAGGATTTCCCCGACTTAAACCACCGTTCCCTGCCAATAAGGGCCTGTATGGAGCCCCAACAACTGTCAATAATGTTGAGACAATTGCAGTAGTCCCAACAATTTTAAGAAGAGGGGGTGATTGGTTCTCCTCATTCGGTAGAAAGAAGAATACAGGGACAAAGGTTTTCTGTATTTCAGGACACGTCAATAACCCATGTAATATTGAAGAAGAAATGGGCATACCTCTTCGTGAATTAATAGAAAAACATGCAGGAGGAGTGATTGGGGGATGGAATAATTTAAAAGCTGTTATCCCTGGAGGATCTTCAGTTCCACTAATACCAAAAGATATATGTGATGGTATTTTAATGGACTTTGACTCTCTTACGGAAGTAAAAAGTGGTTTAGGAACTGCAGCTGTTATTGTTATGGATAAGAGCACTGATCTAGTAAAGGCGATATCAAAATTATCTCATTTTTATAAACACGAAAGTTGTGGTCAATGTACACCATGTCGTGAAGGCACTGGGTGGTTGTGGAGAATGATGGAAAAAATTGGAGAAGGAAACGCAACTTCCAGTGATATCGATAAATTGCTTGATGTTACTAAACAAATTGAAGGACATACGATTTGCGCCCTTGGTGATGCAGCAGCATGGCCTATTCAGGGTTTGTTCAGACACTTTAGAGAAGAAATAGAAGATCGTTTAACTAAAATTCGAGCTGCATAATGGTTAAGGTCAAAATAAATGGTATTGAAAATGATGTTCAAGAGGGATTAACAATCCTGCAGGCCTGTGAGGAAGCTGGCCTTGAGATACCAAGGTTTTGTTATCACGATCGATTGTCTATAGCTGGGAACTGTCGGATGTGTCTTGTAGATGTTGAAGGCGCTCCTAAACCCATTGCATCCTGCGCTATGCCAATAAATGAGGGCATGTCTATTCATACCAATACTCAATCAGTCAAAAAAGCTCGAGAAGGGGTTATGGAGTTTCTTCTTATAAATCACCCGCTTGACTGTCCAGTTTGTGATCAGGGAGGAGAATGTGATTTACAGGATCAAACTGTTGCATTTGGACCTGAAAATTCAAGATTTAATGAGAATAAAAGATCTGTTGATGAGAAACATATGGGGCCACTTATTAAAACATACATGACCCGATGTATTCACTGCACCAGATGTATTCGATTTGCTGATGAAGTAGCTGGTGTTAATCAATTAGGCGCACTGAATAGGGGAGAAGATATGGAAATAACAACCTATCTCGAAAAAACGCTCGACTCTGAACTATCTGCAAACATTGTGGATCTCTGTCCGGTGGGGGCGTTGACATCTAAGCCTTACCAATTCGAAGCAAGGCCATGGGAACTAAAAAAAACAGAGTCCATTGATGTTATGGATGCTGTGGGCTCAAATATTAGAGTAGATACGTATGGGTGGAAAGTTAAGAGAATATTGCCAGTGCTTAATGAAGATATCAATGAAGAATGGATTTCAGATAAGACTCGTTATGCTTGCGATGGGCTATTGACGCAACGAATAGATACGCCGTTAATAAAAAATAATGGAAAGTTCAAAGAAACAGATTGGAATGAATCTCTTTTAACTGTCAAAGAGCTTTTACAAACAAACAAGCCTGAAGAAATTGTTTTTTTATTAGGGGACTTTATTGATTTAGAGACTGCATATTTAACTAAAAAATTAGCTGACACACTAAACATAAAGTCAATTGAATGTCGACAAGATGGATGCAAAATTCCTTTTAACCATCGGTCACAATATTTATTTAACTCAAAAATAAATGGTTTAGATGAAACTGATTGCATATTAATAGTTGGCAGCAATGTAAGAGAAGAGGCAGCCATTATAAATGCACGAATTAGGAAGCAAGTGATCTCTAAAGATTTGCCTGTAGCCCTCATTGGAGAAAACTTTGACTTAACTTACAACTATGAACACTTAGGCAATGATGTAAATATTTTAACTGATATTTTATATGATAAAAATGAATTTTCAAAAAAGTTTACTGAAGCGAAAAAGCCAATGCTTATTATAGGACAAGCATTATTAAACAGAGAGGACTCAATTCAAATTTATTCACTACTCGAAACATTCATTGAGAAGTTTAATATGGTTAATGATGAATGGAATGGGTTTAATGTATTGCAATTAAGCGCCTCAAGAGTAGGTTCATTAGAAGTAGGATGTTATCAGAAAAATAAAAATTTAGACGATATTTTAGATGATGCACGTAATGAAAAAGTTAAACTTCTTATATCATTTGGTGCAGATGAAATAGATTACGAAAATTTTGAAAAAAGTAGGATTGTTTACATGGGTACTCATGGCGACAAGGGAGCAAGTAAAGCTGATATTATATTACCTTCTGCTGCATACACCGAAAAAGATGGCATATATATAAATACGGAAGGAAGACCTCAATTTGCTAATAAAGCTAGTTTTCCTCCAGGAGAAGCTAAAGAAGACTGGAAAATAATAAATCAAATTAGCGAACTAATGTCACTAAATTGGTCCTTCATTGAACAAGGTGATGTAAGAAGGGCAATCTTTGCAGATTACCCTCATCTCAATGAAAATTTTAATGATCAAATAAATGAATATATCAAACTTTTAGAAAATAAATCTAAAGACGAAATTGAAATTGCACCTAAAGATACTAGGTCTGCAAAAGAAAAAAAATCAGATACTTTAAATGAGAATATTAAAAATTTTGAAAATAACTCTGCTCAAAAAATATTCAATTTACCATGGAAAGATCTTAGTGATCGTCAGAGGGAGTATTTAAGAAAATATAATTACCCTGAAACTTGGTCAGAATTTACAGAAAATTATGGGTTTAAGGTGGTTAATGACATTAAAAAGAAAAACAACGTGATCTTACCTTATGAAGAACAATATGCAAAAAGCCTAGGTAAGGCATGGGATGATTTATCTTATAATCAAAAAAAATGGGCATATACCAAGAGAAATAAAAATAACTTAATTGGTCTAGCGGATGATGCTAATTTCACCCCTGATGGGATAGTTGTCATCAGCGATAACCAAGAAGCATATTACACTAAACTCAAGGAAATTAATTTTGAGAACAAAGAATTAATTCCAAGTATAAAAGATTTTTACGTTACAGATACAATCTCACGTCACTCTAGCACAATGGCAGAATGCAGTAGAGCAAGAAAAGAAATGAGAAATCCAATTAAAGAGAAAGCATCATAGTACAATGAATATGCTGCAGTCTAATTTATTTGAATTAATAACAATTATTTTTTATTGTATTTTAATTTTTATTCCACTTCTGCTCGGAGTTATTTTAGCTCTTTATGCTGATAGAAAAATATGGGCAGCTGTTCAAAAAAGGAGAGGGCCTAATGTAGTTGGTCCATTTGGATTGTTTCAAGTGCCAGCCGATGGATTAAAATTTATATTCAAAGAAATCATTCTGCCTGATAGTGCTGATAAAATTGTATTTCTGATTGCTCCAATTATAACTCTTGCGTTATCTATCGCAGCTTGGGCTGTAATACCTGTTCAATCAGGAATTGTGTTAGCAAATATTAATGTGGGCATATTATATATTTTTGCAATTAGTTCTCTTGGAGTTTATGGAATATTAATGGCTGGTTGGGCATCAAATAGCAAATATCCTTTTTTTGGAGCATTAAGATCTGCTGCTCAAATGGTATCATATGAAGTATCAATAGGTTTTGTTATTGTAACTGTTTTAATGTGTGTGGGGTCGCTAAACTTGAGTGAAATCGTAGTTGCTCAAAAGAATATGTGGTTTTTCATACCGTTGTTTCCTATGTTTGTAGTCTTTTTTATCTCTGCCTTAGCTGAAACTAACAGACCCCCATTTGATTTACCTGAGGCTGAGTCAGAATTAGTAGCAGGTTATCAAACTGAATATTCAGGAATGCCTTTTGTCCTTTTTTTGTTTGGCGAATACATAAACATTTTATTAATGTGTGCTATGACGACTATTCTCTTCTTAGGAGGATGGCTACCACCTGTTGATGTTTATCCATTAAATGCTATTCCTGGATTTGTTTGGTTTATTCTTAAAGTAACAATAGTTTTTTACATGTTTGCCATGGTTAAAGCTTTTGTTCCACGGTATCGTTATGATCAGCTTATGAGATTAGGTTGGAAAGTATTTCTACCTTTATCATTACTTGCTGTTGTGCTTACATCATCAATACTATTCTTCTTTAAACTTGCACCAGGAATGTCATGAGTTTTTTTAATTTTTTAAAATCATTTTTATTAATAGATTTCATTAAGGCTTACTTGCTAGCTCAGAAATATTTTTTTCAAAAAAAAGCAACTATTAATTATCCTTTTGAAAAAGGAAAGCTTAGCCCACGATTTAGAGGTGAACATGCATTAAGACGTTATCCGAGTGGTGAGGAAAGATGTATTGGATGTAAGTTATGTGAAGCAGTATGTCCAGCTCAGGCAATCACAATTGAAACTGAACCAAGAGACGATGGAACAAGAAGAACCACAAGATACGACATTGATATGGTTAAATGTATTTATTGTGGTCTATGTGAAGAATCCTGTCCCGTTGATGCAATTGTTCAAGGCCCAAACTTTGAATTCACAACAGAGACCAGAAAAGAACTTTATTACTCTAAAGATAAACTGTTAGAAAATGGCGATAGGTGGGAGACGGTTATTGCTGAAAATTTAGAAGCTGACTCCAAATACAGGTAAATCTAATGTCAATTACACTAATAACTTTTTACCTTTTTTCCGCAGTCCTTCTGCTCTCCTCTTTAATGGTAATTTCAACAAAAAACCCTGTCCATTCAGTTTTATTTTTAATATTAGCTTTTCTTAATGCCGCTGGAATATTTGTTATTCTTCATGCGGAGTTTTTGGCCATGATATTAATTATTGTCTATGTTGGCGCTGTAGCTGTCTTATTTTTGTTTGTTGTTATGATGCTTGACTTTAAGACCTCGCTTGAAAAAGACAATATTCTACAATACATGCCAATAGGCCTTCTTATAGGATTAGTGTTTATTGCTGAACTTGTTATTGTATTAATCAACACTCGTCTGGATTTATCCAATATTCAGATACTATCCAACCCATTGGATAAATTCATAGGCCAATCTAATACTGAAGCAATAGGATCAATTCTCTATACTAATTATGTACTGTATTTTCAGTTATCGGGTGTAATTTTATTGGTTGCCATGATTGGCTCAATTGTATTGACCTTGAGAGATAGAGAAGGTGTCAAACGACAAATTGTATCAGAGCAAGTTGATAGAAAAGGAAAAATCGAACTTATAGATGTAAAATCAGGTGAGGGCGTTGATATATAATGGTTGAACTCAATCAATTTCTTATCTTATCAGCTCTACTCTTCTCAATAGGTGTTATTGGAATATTCTTGAATCGAAAAAATGTAATTATCATTCTAATGTCAATTGAGATTATTTTATTGGCAGTTAATATAAATTTAGTTTCATTTTCTTATTTTTTAAATGATCTAACAGGTCAGATATTTTCATTGTTTGTATTAACGGTTGCTGCTGCAGAAGCTGCGATTGGATTGGCAATTCTGGTAATTTATAACCGGAATGCAGGTAGTATTGAGATTGAGAAAATAAATACCTTAAAAGGATAATATTATGATTCACAGCATTGTAATGCTTCCCTTATTGGGGTTTCTCATTGCGTGCACATTATCTTTTTTTAAAAGAAATGCTTTCTTAGATCGTTTAGCTGAGGTAATTACCTGTACTTTTATTGTTTTAGCAGCGTTCTTTTCTTTTTATATTTTCATCGTCAATATAGGTAGCCCCAGTGTTGTTTCTTTAAAATTATTTACATGGATTGAGTCAGGCTCTTTTTCTGCTGATTGGTCTATTTATTTAGACTCTGTAACCAGTGTAATGTTAGTGGTTATCACAAGTGTTTCTGCTTTGGTGCATGTTTATTCAATTGGATACATGTCACATGATGATAGTAAGCCTAGATTTATGGGTTATTTGTCACTGTTTACATTTGCGATGATCATGCTCGTTACAGCAGATAATTTTTTGCAATTATTTTTTGGGTGGGAAGGAGTTGGTTTAGCTTCATATTTATTAATTGGCTTTTGGTACAAGAAACCCACAGCAAACGCAGCTGCCATAAAAGCCTTCATAGTCAACCGCGTTGGTGACTTTGGATTAGCACTTGGAATTTTTACAATTTTTATTGTTTTTGGAAGTATTGAGTATGAAAATGTTTTCAACAGTGCGGCCAAATTTTCAGATACTCAATTTGCTTTTATTGGATACGAGATCCATGCGTTAACACTAATTTGTATTTTTTTATTTATAGGTGCGATGGGAAAATCAGCCCAACTTTTTTTACACACGTGGCTGCCTGATGCGATGGAAGGCCCTACGCCTGTTTCAGCATTAATTCATGCGGCGACCATGGTTACTGCTGGGGTTTTTCTAGTAGTAAGATGTTCACCGCTTTTTGATTTAGCGCCAATTGCGATGGATTTTGTCGTAGTTATTGGCGCAAGTACTGCATTTTTTGCGGCAACCATTGGCCTTGTTCAAAACGATATTAAAAGAGTGATTGCTTATTCAACATGCAGTCAGCTCGGTTACATGTTTGTTGCTGCAGGTTTAGGCGCTTACGGGGTAGCAATGTTCCATTTGTTCACTCATGCATTTTTTAAGGCACTTCTTTTCCTTGGAGCAGGCTCAGTTATTCATGCCGTACATGAAGAACAGGACATTAGAAAAATGGGAGGGATAAGTAATTTTATACCAATCACTCAAGTCATGATGATTATTGGAACCATATCATTAATGGGCTTTCCATTCACATCTGGCTATTATTCAAAAGACGCTATTATTGAAACAGCATATCTATCAAATTCAAATTTTGCTGATTATGCTTACATTCTACTTACTATTGGAGTTGTAATGACTTCGTTTTATTCATGGCGCTTAATGTTCCTTGTTTTCAATGGAAAAACTAGAATGGCTGAAGAGGATTATAGAAAAGTTCATGAGTCATCATCGATCATGCTTATACCTCTAATGATTTTAGCTATTGGAGCTCTCTTTTTTGGATTTATATTTAAAAGTTACTTTATAGGTTACAACAGTGACGAATTCTGGAATGGATCTATTGTTCTACATCATGAAGATCATAATAATATCCCATTATTAATTTATTACCTTCCAGCAATTTTAGGGGTTGTTGGATTTTTCATTGCTTGGATGATGTATCTACGAAAGTCAAATATTGCTAAAAATATCGCTGAATTAAATAAGCCTTTATACAATTTTTTGCTGAACAAATGGTATTTTGATGAACTTTACAACATGGTTCTTGTTAAGCCAGCAATAGGAATTGGCAAATTGTTTTGGAAACTAATTGACGGTTATATTATTGATGGCTTTGGACCAAATGGCCTCGCTTCTTTAGTCAGCCGTATCTCATCAAGAACTAAGCAAATTCAATCTGGATTTATTTATCATTATGCATTTGCAATTCTGATTGGCTTATCTTTGATTATAACACTTATAATTTTTAGGTTTTAATTAATGAATGAATTGCCAATCTTAAGTATTTTAATTTTACTTCCAATAGTTGGGATATTTTTTATGACTTTGATCAGAAATAATAATGATCAAAGTTCAAATAATCTAAAACATACAGCCTTATGGATATCTTTTTTAAATTTTTTAATTTCTCTATACTTACTATTTTCATTTAATCAGCAAGATGCAGACTTTCAGTTTGAAGAACGATATTTTTGGATCGAATATGGAATATCTTACCATTTAGGCGTTGATGGAATTTCAATCCTATTCATTGTTCTCACAACAATGCTTGTTCCAATTTGTATCTTAGCTAGTTATGACAGTATTAAATTTTCTGTAAAAGAATATTTAATTGCGTTTTTAGCTCTTGAAACTTTCATGATAGGAGTCTTTTGTTCCCTTGATCTTGTTTTATTCTATTTATTCTTTGAGGGTGGTTTGATACCCATGTTTCTTATTATTGGCATTTGGGGAGGAGAAAGAAGAGTTTACTCAACATTCAAATTTTTCTTATACACACTTGCTGGTTCAGTTTTTATGTTACTAGCTATCATATACATATTTATTACAGCCGGTACTACAGATGTATCATACCTATTGGATTATAATTTTACACGCAATGAACAGATTGTGTTGTGGCTTGCCTTTTTTGCGTCATTTATGGTTAAAATCCCAATGTGGCCATTTCATACTTGGCTGCCAGATGCCCACGTTGAAGCTCCTACAGCGGGCTCAGTAATATTAGCAGGAGTTTTATTAAAAATGGCAGGATATGGTTTTATTCGTTTCTCAATTGGCTTTTTCCCTGAAGCCTCAGAGCTTTTTGCTCCACTCATCTTTGCACTTAGTATTGTAGCTATAATCGTTACGTCGTTGATAGCATTAGTTCAGGAGGATATGAAAAAGTTAATAGCGTATTCCTCTGTTGCACATATGGGATTTGTAACTTTAGGAATTTTTACATTTACAGTTCAAGGAATTGAAGGAAGTGTCATTCAAATGATAAGTCACGGTATTGTTTCTGCAGCATTATTTTTATGTGTTGGCGTGGTTTATGATCGATTACACACAAGGGAAATTTCCAGGTATGGTGGATTGGTAAGTAAAATGCCAATGTATGCATTTACATTTATGATTTTCATTTTGGCTAGTCTTGGGTTACCAGGAACAAGCGGTTTCGTTGGAGAATTTTTAGTATTACTTTCAATATTTAGTATAAATACTTATTTTGCTGTATTTGCTACCACCGGCGTTGTATTAGCGGCAACATATTCTCTATGGCTCTATCGTAGAATGATTTTCGGTGCCTTAATTAAAGATGATTTGTCAGAGATGTTAGATTTAACCCGAAGAGAAATAATAATATTTGTTCCACTTATTACTCTGACAATATTTATTGGCATATATCCAAAACCAGTTATAGATATTATCGAGCCATCAGCAAAAAAAATTGTGAGTCAAGTTAACGGTAAATTAAATTAATTTAATGGAGAATATTTTACACATTATACCAGAAATCTTTATTTTTTGCTCTGCATTAATATTACTCATTCTTGGATTATTTATAAAAAATATTAAACTTATTAATAATCTTGCCATTCTATCATTACTCATAGCAGTAGCACTTGTTATTAATCAACCTTATCAGTCTATATATTTAAATAGTTACGTCATTGATGAGTTCTCGTCTTTATTTAAAATCATGATCTTTATAGGGTCGATTGTTACATTAGTAATGTTTGTATCAAGCAGAGAAGACTTGCACATAAATTTATATGAATTTCCAATACTAATTCTATTTTCAACTCTGGGGATGATGGTCATGGTGTCTGCAAACGATTTGCTTGCTATGTTTATTGGTCTAGAACTGCAATCACTGAGTCTTTATGTGCTAGCAGCGCTTAATAGAAATAGTCTTTTGTCATCAGAGGCTGGTATTAAGTATTTTATATTAGGGGCTCTTTCATCGGGTTTATTATTATTTGGAATTTCCTACATTTATGGTTTTTCAGGAAATACAAATTTCAATTTGATCGCTGTCAATTATAACTCTGAGAGTCTAGGCCTTTTAATTGGTATAGTTTTTGTGTTAGCAGGTCTTGCATTTAAAGTTTCTGCGGTTCCTTTCCATATGTGGACTCCAGATGTATATCAAGGCGCTCCGACACCTATAACCGCTTTCTTTGCTCTCGCACCAAAAATTGCTGCGATGGGTTTATTGGTAAGGTTTTTATTTAATTCTTTTGGAGAGTTGTATTTGGATTGGCAGCAAATAATATTTTTTATTTCAATTGCATCTATGATGCTTGCTGCGTTTGCAGCAATTGCCCAAACAAATATTAAAAGACTAATGGCATATAGCTCAATAGGCCACATAGGTTACGCGTTAATCGGTGTTGCTTGTGTTTCTAGTGAAGGATTAAGATCACTTTTGATTTATCTTATGATTTACTTAGTCATGAATATATCTGTATTCACAGTTATACTTAGTTTAAAGAGGAATGATGCATACTTTGAAAATATATCTGACCTTTCAGGTATGTATAAAAATCATCCATTTACTACTATCTTAGTTGCGTTAATGATGTTTTCATTAGCGGGTATACCTCCTTTAGCCGGTTTTTTTGGTAAATTTTATATTTTCGTTGCAGCTTTAGAAAGTAATATGGTGTTTCTTGCGGTTATAGGTATCATTGCAAGTGTTATTAGCGCTTTCTATTATCTTCGTATTGTAAAGATAATGTATTTTGATGAACCAAAAGAAGAGTTTGATGGAGTGAATATCCGATCACTTCAAGTTCTGTTTTATCCATCTTCTTTTTTAGTCATTTTGTTTTTCATATATCCTGCACCAATTATACAGCTTTCAGAATATGCTATAAAATCTTTTTATTAATAGACATGTTATCTAAATCAGCAATCATCCATTATGATGTCATAGACAGCACAAATCTCGAAAGTAAGAGACTTATTGATAAAGAAAAAATTTTCTCTCCTACTTGGATTATAGCAAGTAATCAAACTGCAGGAAGAGGGCGAGGTGATAAAAAATGGTTATCTCAAGAGGGAAATCTGCTTGCTTCTTTAATTCTACCTATTGATTTTTCCCTAGATAGACTTCCATTTTTATCATGTATTGTTGCATTATCTTTGCATCAATGTATTTCAAAAGTGATTACGGATAATAAACCTTTAAAAATAAAATGGCCAAATGATATTCTCTATGATGACGCTAAATTGGCAGGTGTACTAATTGAAAACTCTCTCTCTCAAAGTAAAAACTTTTCAATTATTGGTATAGGAATCAACGTTGCACACCATCCAA
>CABYSM010000003.1 GCA_902521655.1 uncultured Pelagibacteraceae bacterium | reverse complement strand
ACATACCGGCGGGTCAACTTGTGGGGATACTTCAACAAGATCTAATCCTACCTCTAAAGCTTTTTTAACAGCTTCATCGGTATCAACAACTCCAAGGTTGTTACCTTTTTCATCAATTAGTCTAACTGTGGTAGTTGTTATGAATTCGTTAATTCGGAATTTTGGGCCTTTAGTAGATTGATTGTATCTATTATTTTTCTTTTGAAGTGCTATTTTAATCTCCTATATCTATTGTTGTGATGGCATCATACATTTTTTTATAAAAAAATCATTTAAATTTTCAAACTTTATTTTTTCTTGTTTGTCGCTTCCAAATACTCTCATTGTTATAGAACGTTCTTCAATTTCCTTCTTTCCAAGAATTAATTGAAATGGAATTTTTTTAAGTGAATTCTCTCTAATTTTATAACTAATTTTTTCGTTACGTAGATCTTTTTCAACCCTTATTCCCACGTTTTTTAAACTTTCATAAACTTCTTCACCGTATTCATTTATTTCAGTAGTTATTGGTGTAACTACCGCTTGTACTGGTGAAAGCCATAGTGGTAGAGAACCAGCATAATGTTCTATTAATATTCCTGTGAAACGCTCTAATGATCCAAAGAGTGCTCTGTGCAGCATTACTGGATTATATTTTTGTCCATCCTCAGCAATAAAATGCCCACCTAATCTTTCAGGCATATTCAAATCAACTTGCAAAGTACCACATTGCCATTCTCGACCTATTGCATCTTTAAGAATGAATTCAAGCTTTGGACCGTAAAATGCCCCTTCACCAGGATTCAATGAATATTCTAATCCTGTAGCTTCCATGGCTTGTCGAAGAGCTTCTTCGGACTTATCCCATATTGCATCACTGCCAACTCTTTTCTCAGGTCTATCAGAAAATTTAATTGAAACTTTATCAAATCCAAAATCTTTATAAATACTGAGAACAAGGTCGCAAACTTTTTTGCTTTCTTCAGTAATTTGATCCTCAGTACAAAATATATGAGCATCATCCTGGGTAAATGCTCTAACTCGCATCAAACCATGCAGGGCTCCAGATGGTTCATATCTGTGCACTTTACCAAATTCTGCAACTCTTAATGGCAAATCTCGATAACTTTTCAATCCCTGTTTATATACTTGAACACATCCTGGACAATTCATTGGCTTTAATGCATAAACTCTGTCTTCCCTTGCTTCAGTGGTAAACATGTTGTCACCAAATTTTTCTAAATGTCCTGAAAGTTCCCATAGAGATTTGTCCATAATATCAGGAGTATTAATCTCTTCATAACCAGCTTCCTCTTGGCGATGCCTCATGTAATCGATCAATGTTCTGAATAAGGTCCACCCTTTTGCATGCCAGAAAACAGATCCTGGAGCCTCTTCTTGAAAATGAAATAAATCAAGTTGCTTGCCAAGTTTTCTATGGTCTCTTTTTTCAGCTTCTTTGATAAGATTTAAATAATTATCTAAGTCCTCTTGTGTTTCCCATGCAGTTCCATAAATCCTTTGAAGCATTTCATTGTTAGAGTCACCTCTCCAATAAGCACCAGCTACTTTTGTCAACTTAAATGCTTTACCAATTTCTCCAGATGAGTTCAAATGAGGTCCACGACACAAATCAAACCACTCACCATGATAATAGATTTTTATTTCCTCATTTTCTGGAATAGAGTTAATTATCTCTACCTTATAATTTTCACCAATTTTACTAAATATTTCTATAGCTTCTTTTCTTGAAACAATTTTAAATGTAACTGGAACATCTCGATTAACGATTTCTTTCATTTTTTTTTCAATTATAATTAAGTCTTTCTCTGTGAATGGAGTCTTTCTTGAGAAATCATAAAAAAATCCATTTTCAATTACTGGACCAATAGTTACCTTTGTCTCAGGGTAAAGTTCCTGAACAGCCATAGCCATTACATGGGCTGTATCATGGCGCAATGTATCTATAAATTTTTCTTTATTTTCCATAGAAGATTTAACTACTATATCATCTATCTACAAATGAGAATCTATTTTCTCAATGACAATTGCAGGAGTAAGCTCATATAAATTTTTACTGGAAATGCTATGAAAATTATCTGTTTGGATGCTTACTTTCTCAGGAGATGTGTGACTTCCAAATAGAGTTAAGCCTTTACAGCCTAAATGGGCCGCAAGGTGTGCGGGTCCAGTATCATTTGAAATTACATATTTTGACCCAGCCAATATTTTTGATAATTGAAAAAAATTCGTATGCTCTCCATTATTCATTAATATTTTGACGTTATAATTTCTTGCTTTTTCATACTCTCCCGGTCCAGGTACAATAACAATATCTGCGTCTGGATACTTTATTTTTAATTTAGTAATCAAATCTTCATAATGAGGCCATATTTTCTGACGGTGCTTAATGGAGCAAAAGGGGAAAAGTGTAATATAATTTTTCTTTATTGATGAGGGTATAGTAAATTCCTGGTCAATCATCCATGTAACTTGAGGATTTTGTGTATATCGTACGTCTACATTCGCCCTAGATAATTGAATTTGAAATCTCTCAAGTATGCTTTTTCTATCAAACTCTTCTTTTTTTTCATTTGGATTTAATATTGTTCTTGAAGAAATCCACTCAACCGAATTTGATAAGTATTTTCTATAAAACTCTGTTCTACTTGAATTTTGAAGATCAAATACTTTTTCAAATTTTAAATTCTTTATGTAATTTCTTATCTTAAGTAAATAAAAAATATTCCATCTAGATTTTCTTTCATCAATTATAACTTTATCTACATAGGGGCATCTTTCAAAATAAGATCTAAATGTCGGCGTAGTAAGAATATAAATTTCACTATCTTCGTAATTTTCTCTTATATCCCTCAGACAACCATTGATTTGTATAATGTCACCAAATGATCCATGCTTTATCACTAAAATTGTATTAGTCATTTATCCGATTATTTCTTTGTAGAAATTTAAAGTTGAGTCACACATTTTTTTACCTGAATAATTATTTTGAGCATTCATTATACATGCCTGCCTTACTGTTTCTGAGCGGTGTTTATCTTCATTAATTGCTTTTAATATTTTAGCAGATAAATCATTCACATCGGCATTATTAAATAAGTATCCTGTTTCATTATTAATAATAGTTTCAGTCGAGCCCCCATGATTAGAGGCTATAACAAATTTACCCATTGCTTGTGCCTCAATAGAGACTCTTCCAAAGGCTTCGGGATCTGTAGATGGTGAGACAACTATATCTGCAATGCTGTAAAAGTTATTAATATCATCTCTTGCACTAATAAAATGTACAGTGCTTTGGATATTCTTTTTATAAACAAAGCTTGTTAATTTTTTTTTAAGCAAAGTATTATCATCGGGTCCTACCAACAATAATTCAAGTTTTTTGTCTATTTGATGGATTACTCGCTCAAACGCTTTTAGCAATATTAGATGGCCCTTCCATTCTGTCATTCTTCCAGGCAACATTATTTTGATGGATTCTCTGTTTATTTTAAACTCTTTTAAAATATTATCTTTAGCTTCTTGATCTATAGATGCTGCATTGAAAAATTCTAAGTCAATACCTCTTGGAATTATTTTAATTATTTTTGGCATCTTTTTATATTTAGTCTTGATCTCGTCATATATAAATTTAGAAATCGCGATTGTTCCGTCGGTCATTAACATGATTGAATTATAATATTTTTTTAAAAAATTATTAAAATTGTAGGTTCCATGAAAAGTAGAAACATATTTAGTATGTGTCATTAAACAGGCAACATAGGAACTCCATGCAGGCGCTCTACTTCTCACATGCAGAATATTAATACCACACGATCTAATGATCCTTGTAAGTCTAAAGATATTCAAAATTACAATTAAAGGGTTCTTTGTATGTACGGGAACTTTTAAGACTTTAGTTTCATATCCATTAACATTCTTTCTCTTTTGTCCTGAATTTGTAGCAATATAGGAATTGTATTTTTTTTCCGTCAAATAATTTGCAACGTCTACACAACCTTGTGAAGCCCCACTAACATCAAGATTAGGTATTACTTGCAATACACAAATTTTTGATTGCATATAGTATTTCTAATAGTTAAATGCTTAATAGTAAATCATTATGCACAATAATATAAAATATCATAAATCATCACTAAACGACAAAATTGCGTATTCGCATGAAGATCATAATTCTGAGATTTCAATATTTTTTTTCGGAGGCTACAGCTCCAGTATGACTGGAACAAAAGCAACTGCTTTAAGTTCATGGTGTAAAACAAATAATTTAAATTTCATAAGATTCGATTATTCGGGCCATGGATCATCGGAGGGGGAGTTTGAAGATGGAGGTATTAGCAAGTGGTCAGAAGAAGCTCACGAAATATTCAATTTGTGTAAATCAAAGATTAATATAATTATTGGGTCAAGTATGGGAGGTTGGATTTCCTTAATAGTAGCAAGGAGAAACCCTTTAACGATCAATGGATTAGTAGGCATCGCATCGGCTCCTGACTTTGTAGTTGGAGAGTGGAATAGGTTAAGTGAAGAACAAAAAAATAAAATTAAAAAAGAAGGAAAAATAATTATCAATTGGGATAAATATTCAGAAGATTACACGATAACTTATAAATTCTTAGAAGACGGCAAGAAGAATAAGATACTGCACGAGCCAATTAAAATAAACTGCCCTATAAGATTGCTTCATGGGCGACTAGACCAAGTTGTAAGTTTTGAGACATCAGAAAAAATTATTAATAAGATTGAAAGCAAAAATAAACAATTGAATATAATTGAAGATGGTGATCATAGTTTGTCTAGAGATCAAGATCTAAAAATATTATTTCAAGTAATTACGGAATTAGTTTTGTGAATTCCACATTAAATAATTATTTTCTACTAATCTTTTTAGGTGCTGTATGGGGTGCATCATTTGTTGCAATAAAATTTTGTAATTTAATGTTTAACCCAATTGAAGTTGGTTTTTTTAGAACCTTTATTGGTGCTTTAATATTATTATTAGCTGTCCTTTTTCGTTCAGGAAATTTAGAACTTTTTCAGAAAAATTCATTTACTTACGCAATCATAGGATTATTTAATGCAGCAATACCTTTTACATTAATTCCGTATGGGCTTATGTCGCTGCCAAGTAATATTGGAGTTATTATTATGTCTGCTAATCCTTTCTTAGCTCTTGTGCTCGCACACTATTTTACTGAAGATGAAAAACTTAATTTAAGGAAAACAATTGGTACAATTATAGGCTTTTCAGGAGTCGTTTTTGCTGTAGGCGTGCAGGTTTTTGTTACAGACATGTCGAGTTTTATTGGTGCCCTTGCTATATATCTGGCAGGTTGTTCATATGTGGTATCAAATTTAATCATCAGAAAAGTCTCAGACTTGCCTTCTGACATGGTAACAATGAATACGCTAGCATGGGGAAGCATTTGGCTTATTCCGTTTATGTTCTTTTATGCGCAACCAATGAGTTATGAGTTAAATACAGCAGCAATAACTGCTGTTATTTATTTAGGAATTATACCAACGGGTTTAGCTTTTAGCTTAAGGCAAGTTTTAATACGCTCTGCAGGGACTACATTCATGATGCAAGTTGCATATTTAATACCTGTTTTTGGGATATTTTATGGATGGGCGTTGATGAATGAGCCGTTGAAATTTTCACTTTTAATTGGGGTTATTTTAGTTGTGATTGGTATTGCAATAAGCCGTTTACAAGTTGAGTCAAGTTCTGGAATTTAAGAAATTAACAATTAATAAGTTTATTATAACCCTCAATATATGTTGGGTACTCTAATATTATACCTAATTCGTTCTTTATTGTTTTATTGTTAATTTTTTTATTTTCAGTGAAGAAACTTTCTCTTTTTTCATCTTTACTTAATTCTGAGTATTGCATTTCTCGATCAATTATTATTCCTGTTTGATCAGATATATATCTAACAACATCATTTAAAGATGATGGTAGATCATCAGCAACATTGTAAATACTTATGGGATTTGGTTTATTCATTGAAGCATGAATTATATTTACTAAGTCATCAATATAAATTCTCGAAAAAAAATGATTATCTTTAATTACATTAATAAAATTCCCTGAACTCATTCTATCTATAATACTTCTTTGTGGTCCATATATGCCTGCAATCCTAAATATATGAAGAGGAAGATTATATTTATTTGAAATATCAATCCATTGATCTTCTGCAAGTTTTCTATTGATACCTCTAGTGGACTTTGTAAGAAGTTCAGAGTTCTCATTTACAAATTCACCTTTATGATCTCCATATACACTTGTAGCTGATAAATATCCTATCCACTTTAAATTTTTAAGAGATTGTAAATCTTTATTGAAATTATTTAAAAAAAGATCCCCATCTTCACTGGGTGGGACTGAAATCAATAGATGGGTTATTTTATCACCGTATTCCTTTATTATTAAACTTGATTCACTCGGAGCAATTAGTTCAACATTATCATTGATTGATTTTTTCTCCTCAAAATTCCGAGAAGTTGCAATTATCTTGTTACTAATTAATAGCCTACACAAATGTTGAGAAGTATAACCATATCCATAAATAAAAATCATGATGCTAATCTAACCATTCTGCTTTTACATCTTTATCTACCTCGTAAGACATATGATCTTTTTTGAAATTATTGAAATCATGAGTATCAACTATTTGTTTAAGAGCCCACACAGCCATTGACCTAACTAAACTTGACTCATCATGAAGAAGGTCTTTTACATCCTCAATAAAAACCTTATTTTTACTATTACCCGCTGCAATCAATACATTTCTTATAAATCGATCTCTTCCAATTCTTTTTATACTTGATCCACTAAATTTATCTCTAAATTGTGCATCATCAAGTTTAATAAAGGATTTGAGATCAGGTTCTATTAGTTCTGCTTTGGGATGAAAATTTGTTTCATTGGATAATTTTGCAAATTTATTCCACGGGCACACAGCTAAACAGTCATCACATCCATAAATTCTATTTCCTATTAAAGATCTTAAATTTTTATCTATTTTACCTTTATGTTCTATGGTGAGATAGGAAATACATTTTCTTGCATCTAACTTATAAGGTTCAATTATTGCACCAGTAGGACATGTGTCTATACAATCCGAACAGGAGCCACAATGATTTATTTCAGGTTCTGAAGATACAATTTCTTTATCGACAAATATTGTTGAAAGGAACAGCCAGGATCCAAAGTCTTTTGAAACAAGATTTGTGTGTTTTCCTTGCCAACCAATTCCTCCTAACATACCTATAGGTTTTTCCATTACTGGTGCTGTATCAATGAAATATTTATAATCACAATCATACAAATCTGAAATTTGTACTGATAAATGTTTCAAGTTTTTTTTGATAATTTTATGATAGTCATTATTTCTTGAGTATACTGATACAATTCCTTTTTCCTTATTTGATAAAAGCTCAAGTGAATTACAATTAAAATTATAATTTACTCCAAGTACTATTATTGATTTTGTTTGAGCCCATAGTGATTTTGGATTAGATCTCAGATGTGATCTTTCATACATCCATTTCATATCACCATGATGGTTGTTATCTAAAAATTCATTAAGATGTTTTTTAAAATCTAATTTAGAGCTTGCTGGCACAACTCCAAAAACATCAAAACCATTTTCTCTGATTAATTGATCAAGTTTTTGATAATCGCTCTCTGTAATTAATTGACCTGCTTCAATTTTTTTTCGAAACCCAGAGGTTGAACTAATATGTTGGCTATCTCTTTCGGACATACGTGAATGAATTTTAATTTTTCTGTTTCCCAATTATCTAATATATTTTTGGCATGCAAACTTAAAGTATTTTGATGATGACAAAGAATAATTTGGTAAAGCTCATTTGTCCAATAATCCGAGGAAATTGTATCAAAGATTAAAGTCTCTGGATTTACTCTTAAATTAAAATTTTGATCCTCATCATATATAAATGCCATACCACCAGTCATTCCGGCCCCAAAATTATCTCCTGTTTTTCCTAATATTACAACAGTACCGCCAGTCATGTATTCACATCCATTTGAACCACATCCTTCCACTACCGTTGTTGCACCCGAGTTTCTAACAGCAAATCTTTCACCCGCTTCACCAGCAGCATACAATTCACCAGACGTTGCCCCGTAAAGTACAGTGTTTCCAATGATTGTATTTTCATTACTAATCAAAGAACTATTTTTGTGAGGCCTAATTGAAATTGTAGCACCTGATAGCCCTTTTCCAACATAGTCATTTGAATCGCCAAAAAGGCTTATTTTTAAACCTTTAATCCCAAAAGCGCCAAGTGATTGTCCAGCTGATCCTGTGAGATTGATAGTCAAGTGCTCCTTATTAACTTCAGTATTTTTGAATGTTCGGTAAATAGTTGATGATAATCTAGTACCTACCGCTCTATCAGTATTTTTAATTGGATAATTTAATTCAGTTTTCTGTCCGGTCTGTAAAAATTTTGAGGCATCTTGAATAATTTTTTCATCAAGCGTAGAGCCTACATCATTAATTACAGAGTGATTAAAGTACTCAACATCTGGATCCTTCTCAGCTTGAATTAAAAGTGAATTCAAATCTAAATCATCTAAATGCATTGATCCCCTTGATATTTGATACAATAAATCTGTTCTTCCAATAACATCATTTAAACTTTTCACACCTAAGTCTGCTAAAATTTCCCTAACCTCTTCTGCTATAAAGCTAAACAGATTAACTACTTTTTCTGGACTGCCTGAAAACCTTGCTCTCAAATCATCATCTTGCGTACAAACACCTACTGGACATGTATTTGAATGGCATTGCCTAACCATAATACATCCCATAGCCACTAAAGATGTCGTGCCAACTCCAAACTCTTCAGCTCCCATCATCGCAGCGATGACTACGTCTCGACCCGTCTTTATCCCACCGTCTGTTCGGAGAACTACATTCTGACGCAAGCCATTTAATGTCAGGACTTGATTTACTTCAGTCAAGCCCATTTCCCAGGGGATACCTGCATATTTAATACTTGTTTGTGGGCTCGCCCCAGTGCCACCATTGTGACCAGAAATTAGGATTACATCAGCTTTTGCCTTAGCAACTCCAGCAGCAATTGTTCCTATTCCAGAAGAAGCAACTAATTTAACACATACTCTCGCATTTGAGTTTACCTGCTTCAAATCATAAATAAGCTGAGCAAGATCTTCGATAGAATAGATGTCGTGGTGTGGAGGAGGACTGATTAATGTTACTCCTTGAGTTGAATGTCTTAATTTAGCAATTTCTGCTGTGACTTTAAAACCTGGTAATTGGCCTCCCTCTCCAGGCTTTGCCCCTTGTGCAATCTTAATTTCAATTTCTTCACAATTGTTAAGATATTCTGTAGTGACCCCAAATCTTGCAGAAGCTACTTGTTTAACTCTTGAATTTGCGCTATCTCCGTTCTCAAGTGGATATGATCGTTCAATCGATTCACCGCCTTCACCCGAACAAGATGCTCCTCCAATTCTATTCATTGCAATTGCAAGAGTTTCATGGGCTTCTTTTGATAAAGCACCATGGGACATACTTCCTGTTCCAAATCTTTTTCTAATTGACGTTATAGATTCAACTTCAGAAAGATCTAGATCAGTCTCTGCCTCTTTGAATTCAAGAAGATCTCTTATGTTGATTGGTGCAAAATTCCCCATTGAGCTAGAGTATTTTTTATACATATCATAAGAGTCCTCAGCGACCGCTGTTTGAAGAAGGTGTATTAATTTTCCTTCATAAGCGTGTGTCTCTCCTCCACTTCGATATCGGTATATTCCACCTATAGGCAGTGTTTGAACAGTATCTGAATAAGCGTAATCATGAAGTTCAGTAAGTTTTTTTTCAATTCCAGTAAGACCTATTCCTGACATTCGACTTTGAACACCAAGAAAATATTCATTTACTGTAGATCGACTTAGACCTACTGCTTCAAAATTAAAACCTCCTCTATATGCACTAATTACAGATATACCAAGCTTAGACATTACTTTGAGGAGTCCTTGATCAATTGCTTTTTTGTATCGATCAACACATTCTTCATAGGATATATTTCCAAATAACCCTTTCTGGTGCCTCTCATAGATACAGTCTTGCGCTAAATAAGGATTCACAGTTGTTGCCCCAACACCAATTAATACAGCGAAGTAATGAGTATCAATGCATTCTGAAGATCTCACATGTAACGAGACAAATGATCTTATTCCTTTTCGAGTAAGATCTGTATGAACTGCAGCAGTAATGAGAATTAATGGTAATGCAATCTTTTCTTCATCGGCATTAATATCTGATAAGACTATGTGAGACTTTCCACTTAGAACCGCAGTTTCAGCTTCTAATTGAATACGCTTAATTTCTTTTTTTAAATCAAATGACTTTTTTTCTACAGTACAATCAATATTTGTTGTTGTCTGTTGACCACGTATAGAAATTTTTTTGAAGAAGCCATTAGTAATAAAAGGACTATCTATTACAAAAACATTTTCTTCATATGGATTTGGATTCAAAATATCCTGAAGATTTCCAAATCTCGTTTTTAAACTCATTCTACTTTGCTCTCTTAGGCTGTCGATGGGAGGATTTGTAACTTGGCTAAATTTTTGTCTAAAAAAGTGTGACAATGGTCTGTACTTATCCGACAATACCGCTATTGGCGTATCATCACCCATGCTGCCAGTAGATTCTTTCGCATCCGAAACCATTGGGTGCAGGATGAGTTCAAGTTCCTCCATCGTATACCCAGCAGCAATCATTTTCTTTCTTAACTTGGCTTGATCAGTAACCGTTGATTCTTTAGAAATTTTAACTCGTTTGTCTAATCGTATTATTTTTTTGACATACTCTTCATATGGTGCTTCAGATGCCAATCGTTCCTTCATTTCATGATCTCTAAATATTTTACCTTCTTTAAGATTGATACCAATAATTTCACCTGGTCCTAGTTTACCTTTTTCTATTATTTTAGATTCATCAACTGTCACCATCCCTGTCTCAGAACCTACATATATGAGATTATCTCGAGAAATTGAGTATCTCATAGGCCGCAACCCATTTCTGTCCATACCTCCGACGATCCAATTGCCATCAACTGCTGCTATTGCAGCAGGACCATCCCAAGGTTCAACAATAGCATTTGAAAATTCATACATATTTCTATGCTCAATCGGCATAAGCTCACTTCTTTTTGACCAGGCTTCTGGTATTAAAAGAGTTTTTACAAGAGGAACTGATCTTCCTGCCCTTACATATAGCTCAAAAGCTGCGTCTAAGGCTGATGAGTCTGAAACATTCTTTTCAATAATTGGCTTAACTTGCTCACTGTCATCTCCAAAAATTTCAGTAGTAATTCGTGTTTGGTGGTTTCTCATCCAGTTAGTATTTCCTGATATTGTATTAATTTCACCGTTATGAGCTAACATTCTAAAAGGTTGTGCTAAACCCCAGGACGGAAAAGTATTTGTTGAGTACCTTTGATGAAATACGGCAAAAGATGAAATAAATTCTTCATTCGCTAAGTCAGGATAAAAAATTGATAGTTGTTCGGCTAAGAAAAGTCCTTTGTAGATAATTGACTCGAAACTCAATGAACAAACATAGAAACCATTGATTTGCTGTTTTGCTATTCTTTTTTCTAGCCTTCTTCTAACAAGGTATAACTCTTTTGCAAAATCAAATTCTTTATCTCTTTCTATAGTATTTACGAACATAACTTGCTCGATCTCAGGGCGAGTAGAGTTTGCTTTTTCCCCAATTACACCGTTATTTATTGGAACCTGTCTCCAACCATAGATGTAATAACCATGATCAAGCAGTTCGGACTCAATAATTGTTCTACATTTTTCAAGTGCGGCATAATCATTCCTTGGAAGGAACATCATGCCAATACCGAGAGGTTCATCTCTTTTTTCATGGCCTGTCTTAGCTATCTCATCGTCAAAAAAATTATAAGGTATCTGAGTAAGTATGCCTGCTCCATCACCAGTCTTTCCGTCAGCATCAACTGCACCTCGATGCCATACAGCCTTGAGGGCGTCAATACCACCTTGGACAACTTCACGTCTTTGTTTGCCATCTGTAGATGCTACAAAACCTACGCCGCAAGAGTCATGTTCATGTCCCGGATTATATAAAAATGCATCCTCTAAATTTTTTTTATTTTTTAAATATCTTTTTAATTCATTTGTCATGATGCTTTAATATTTAGATTTTTTGCATTATTTTTTTCTTCAATATAATCATGAATAGAATTTGCTACATCTCGCCCATCTCTGATTCCCCAAACTACCAGGGAAGCTCCTCTGACAATATCTCCTGCAGCAAATACACCCTCAAGACTGGTCATCATGGTATTAAATCCTACACGAACCGTACCCCATTTTGTGACTGGAAGTTCTTCGACTTCAAACATTTTTGGCAAATTTTCAGGAGAAAAACCCAGAGCAGCAATTACTAAATCGGTCTCTAATTCAAAATCAGAACCTGCTATCTCTTGAGGTATTCTTCTGCCATCGGACTCTGGTTCACTTAACTTCATTTTTATACAATTTAAGAGGCTACTATTATTATTTCTTTCAATTTTTTTTGGGAGAGATTGCCATAAAAATTCTACTCCCTCTTCCTCAGCATTGTTAACTTCTCTGGCCGAGCCAGGCATATTCTCTTTATCTCTTCGGTAAAGACACTTAACGGATTTTGCCTCCTGTCTAATAGCTGTTCTTACGCAGTCCATAGCTGTATCCCCTCCACCAATTACAACTACATTCTTACCTTTGGCGTTGAGCAATCCATTATCAAAAGCCTCTAAGCTATCTCCCAAGCCTTTTCGGTTTGATGCAGTTAGAAAATCCAAAGCAGGAACTACTTCGGATGCATCGCCTTCTAGGGAAATTTCTCTCGCTTTATAGACTCCCGTTGCAATTAATACAGCGTCATGTTTTTTTTGAAGATCCAAAAAATGAATATCTTTTCCAATTTCAGTATTTAGATGAATCTTAATATTTGAGTCCTCAAGGTATTTCATTCTTCTTTGAACAATATCTTTTTCCAGTTTAAAATTTGGGATTCCATAAATCAGTAAACCTCCAGCGCGGTCATAACGATCATATACATCAATTTTGTAACCCCTTTTTCTTAATTCCTCAGCGGCAGCGAGACCTGCGGGACCCGCACCAATGATACCAATGCTATTTTCTTTTTCTAAGTACTCAGGAACTTTGATCGGTTTAATCCATCCCTTTTCGAACGCATTGTCAGTTAGATATTTTTCTACTGATCCAATAGTGACCGAACCATGCCCTGATTGCTCAATAACACAGTTTCCTTCACATAATCGATCTTGCGGGCAAATTCTTCCGCATATCTCTGGCATATTATTTGTGCTCGAAGATATTTGGTAAGCCTCTTCAAGTCGGTCCTCCGCCGCAAGCTTAAGCCAATCAGGAATATGATTATGCAAGGGACAATGGACGGTGCAGTAAGGAACCCCGCATTGAGAACAACGACTTGACTGCTCTTTGGCGCTGTTCTTTATAAAGTTCTCATAAATCTCCCCAAAATCTTTTTTTCTATTTTCTGAGGACCTTTTTTCAGGGTATTCTTGATTTAAATTAGTAAATTTAAGCATAACGTCTTCTATATGTCATAATTCATGACATATTTGGATTCCTCTCGTCTAGTTAAACTTTTTATAACATTTAAAATATATAATAATAGTCATATAGTATGACACAGTTTAAGTTTTTCTTGCCTAAATGGCGTAAAACAGTATTTTTTTAATTCTTATGGCTTTTTTACCAATACTACTATTAGGAATTATTCAGGGTATTTCAGAGTTTTTGCCTATTTCAAGTTCCGGACATTTATTAATTGCCGCTGAAATAATGAGTATTCCCGAAAGTCTGATGTTGGATGTAAGTCTGCATTTGGGCTCTCTTTTGGCTGTCATCATCTATTTTAGAAATGATATTAAAGTATTAGTTTTTCTGCTTTTACCATTCAGCATCAAATTAAGTAAGGATGAGAAAAATTTAGCTTTCTGTCTCATTGTTGGAACATTGCCTGTTGTGATTGTTGGAGGCTTACTTTTTCTTACAGGTTATGCTGATATTTTAAGGAATATAAAAATTGTTGGACTAGCAACAATAATTTTTGGACTTCTTCTCTATTATTCTGATAGTTACACTAATGCCAACACTAAAGGCATTGAGAGATTATCAATAAAAAGTGCTCTCATCATTGGTCTTTTTCAAATACTAGCGATTATACCTGGGGCAAGTAGAGCGGGAGTTGTGTATTCAGGTTCAAGAATAATTGGTTTAAATAGAATTGAAGCTGCAAAGCTTTCCATTTTACTATCAATTCCAGTAATTTTAATTTCTTCTGCTATACCAATTCTTAAACTCATAGAGTCACCAACAAGTACTAATATTTCTTCTAGCTGTTTTGGATTTTTTATCTCTTTTTTTGTAGCTTATCTTTCAATCGACTATTTACTTAAGTGGTTGAAAAAAAATACTATGAAACCATTTGTTATCTACCGAATTGTTATAGGAACGCTTATATTAATTTATCTTTAGAAATTAAAAAATATAATTACTTATGATATCTCTTGATGATTTTGCAGTTATTCCTAGCGAACTGAGATTGTATGGAGTATCAGATACTATGTTGTCTTTCTTTAACATCTTAACTTGATCAAATGTAATCATAGGAGATGGTGATAATTTCATTAATAATGCAGTAACATTTGCAAAAGATAGAGGCAGAGGAAGGATGATTCTTTTAATTTTTAACGTGTTTAAAATTAATTGATAAATTTCTTTAAGCGTCATGACTTCGGGTCCTCCAAATTCATAGATCTTTCCTGCTGCTTCTTTATCCTCTAAAAGCTTGATTAGCCCCTCAGCTATATCCTTTACATACACGCATTGGAACTTGTTATTGCTAAACAAGGGAACGATTGGAAGAAGCTTTACCAATTTTGACTGTAAGCTGAAAAATCCATCGCCAGGCCCAAAAACAATCGATGGCCTAATTATTGTTGCATGCGAAAAATTATCTAAAATATTCTTTTCACCTATTCCTTTAGATACTTGGTATTTTGCATCGCTATCAACATCAGCGCCTATAGATGAAAAGTGAATTAAACGCTCGATTTTGTGTTCAGAACAAATTTCTGCAATGTTTTTTGGTCCAACTGCATGGCAATTATTAAAAGTCTGATCACCTGAAGATTCATTAAGTATACCTACTAAATTAATGACAATATCAGATCCAATTATATGAGGTTCAATAGTGTGTTTTAAGTTAATATTTCCCTTAATTATATCTAGTTGATCAATGGGACCCATCATTCTTATATGCCCAGCAAGATGGGTATTTCTGCATATAATTTTTAATTTATGCCCGAGTTTTAGTAATTCTGAAATGCAATATTTGGCTAAAAAACCAGAACCTCCAACTATAGTAATTCTTTTTTGCTTCATATTTGACAAATATACCTTATGTACTTCTCTGAAATAAGTTAATTTTCATACAATGCAAACAATTTTACATAAAAACGATTTGGCAGATGGTGTTGAATTTTCAGATCTTATAGCTGCCGATTGTGAAATGATGGGTTTGCAACCTGATAGAGATCCTTTATGTCTAATACAACTATATGACGGCCAAGGCGATTGTCATTTAGTTCAATTTATTGATAAAAAATTTGACGCTCCCAATCTTAAAAAACTACTGAGTAGCAATAAGACATTCATTTTTCATTATGCAAGGCATGATTTAGCTGCGATAAAGCATGACTTAGATATAATGATTAAAAGTGTTTACTGCACAAAACTAAGTTCAAAAATTGCCCGAACGTACTCACAAGGTCATGGATATAAAGATTTATGTAAAGAACTTCTAAACATTGATATTTCAAAAAAACAGCAATCAAGCGACTGGTCAAATCCTGATTTAACCAAAGAACAAATCAACTATGCTGCAACTGATGTAATTCACTTGCATGCTATAAAGATAAAACTAGATGAAATTCTTAAGAGGCAAAATAGAGAACTACTTGTCGAGTCGTGTATCAAGTTTCTACCAATTAGAGTTGAACTCGATTTAAGGGGATGGGAAAATGATATTTTTTCTCATTCCAATTAATATTATACATGAGCAAAAATAAAATTAAAAGTTACGGAAAAGCTGTCATAGAAACAGAAATATCTGGAGCTAAAAAACTTTATAAAACAATAAATTTAGATTTTGCAAAAGTAATTGAAAAGCTATCAAAAATTAAAGGTAAGGTAATAATCACTGGCGTAGGAAAATCAGGACATATTGCCAGTAAAATTTCAAGTACAATGAGCTCAACTGGTACACTTTCTCAATATTGCTCCCCAACAGATATGAGCCATGGTGATTTAGGAATAATATCAAAAAATGATGCCATAATAATTATATCTAATTCTGGCAAGAGTGAGGAATTCATATCTTTATTAGATTTTGCACAAAAAAATAAGGTTTTTGTTATAGGGATCACATCAAATGCAAAAAGTACTCTATACAAATTATGTGATATTCCATTATTAATTCCAAATTCAAAAGAAGCATGTTCAATAGGCTTGGCTCCCACAACTTCAACCACTATGTCATTAATTTTAGGTGACGCAATCTGTGTATCTTTAATGAAGGTTAAGAATTTCAAACTTAAAGACTACAAGATGATACATCCTGGAGGCGCTTTGGGCGCCAATATGCTTCAGGTTGAAGACATAATGCATACAGGGGGGAAAATACCAATAGTTCGTGAAAATTCTTCAATGAAATCTGTCATTGTTGAAATGACAAAAAAATCATTTGGCCACGTAGCAATAAAAAGCAAAGAAAACAGACTGATAGGAATAATTACTGACGGAGATTTAAGGAGACATATTAGAAAAGCCTTATTAGATGTAAATGTAAAAGAAATTATGTCCTCAAAACCAATGCTAATATGCAAAGAAGAACTAGTTATTAATGTGCTACAAAAAATGAATGCAAATAAAATTACATGTTTATTTGTAGTAAACAATTTAAAAGAAAAAAAACCAATAGGTATTATCCATATCCATGACTGCATTCGATATGTTAATTAAGAATATTTTTAAATTATCTATTTTCTTTTTATTTATATTATTTTTATTTCAGTCTAAGATTTTTTCCGATGAGAACCTTGAAATTGAAATAGACAAACCAAAATTTTCTGAAAAAGGGCTTGATAATAGACTTTATGAAATCAAGGCTGAGAAAGGTATTCAAAAAGAAGGTCATTTGGAATTATTTATTGTCGAGGGCAAACTAAGAACTGATTCTGGTATCTGGATCTATTTAAATGCTAAAAAGGGTAACTTTGATCAAATAGAAAATTTAATAGAACTTAAAGGCGACATTAACTTCTATACTGACGAAGAAGATAGGTTCCAGTCTGATAGTGCACTGTTTTATATCAATGATGATTTAGTCGAGTTCAATAAAAATGTAAAACATTTTAGAGGCAGCAGTATTATAACTGCCGATGAGTCAAAAATAAAAAGTAATTTTAATCATATTATCTACAAGGGTAATGTGAGTACTTTCTATAGTGTAGATTAATTTATGTTTAAAAATTTTTTTATTACTTTCTTATTCATTTTATTTGTAAATTCAGCTAGCGCTAAACAAATAAAAATAACATCTGATAAATTAGAAATCATAAGAGCAGAGCATGTTTCAATTTTTTCTGGAAACGTATATGCAGTAGAAGATAATTTAGAAATTTGGTCTAAAGAATTAATTGTTACTTCAAGCAAAGATGAAAATGAAATTAAGGAAATCAATGCTAACGGTAATGTAAAAATAGTAAGAGAAGAATTATCCATTAATGGCGATAAGGCGAGGTATGATCCCGTTCAGAATAAATTATCTGTCTTTGGTAAAGTTGAAGTGTTGCAAAATCAGAGTACCATCTTTTGTGATAAAATAATTGTAGATCTAGAAAATTCTTCAAGTATTATGAGCAGTGAGTCAAGTAAAAGAGTGGAAGCATTAATAATCAACGAAAATTAAAAATATAATGACTAAAAAACCCAAATTAGTTTCCTCAAATCCTGGACTTGAAGTTAATAACTTAAGAAAATCACTTTCAGGGAAACAAATCGTAAGAAATATTTCAATGAAAGTTGAAAAAGGAAAAGTAATAGGTTTACTTGGTCCAAATGGGGCAGGAAAAAGTACAGCTTTATATTGTATTATGGGTCTTATTAGTTGCGATAGTGGTGAAATAAAATTAAACAATAATAATATTACAACTCTTCCAATGTGGAAAAGAGCTAAAGCAGGACTTGGTTATCTTCCACAACAACCAAGTATATTTAGGGGTTTAAGTGTTGAAAACAACATAATGGCAATATTAGAAACAACTAATCTCAACTTAGATCAAAGAATAAATAGACTTGAGGAGTTATTAGCTGAATTTAATTTAACTCATTTACGAAATGCGATGCCTCATCAATTATCAGGCGGTGAAAGGCGAAAATGTGAATGTGCAAGATTGCTTGGAACTAATCCTTCTTATGTGCTATTTGATGAGCCATTTTCTGCATTAGACCCTATTTCGATAAATGATATCAAGTCTGAAATCAATAGGCTCAAAACGAAAGGTATATCTGTTATAATCACGGACCACCAAGTAAGAGAAGTATTAGATATTAGCGATTACAGCTACCTACTCTTCAGTGGAGAGATTATCGCACATGGAACGAGTGAAAAAATTCTCGGTAGCAAAGAAGCAAGAAAATTTTATTTGGGTGACACATTCAAGTTCTAATGGTGGAGCTGACCGGGATCGAACCGGTGACCCTCAACATGCCATGCTGATGCTCTCCCAGCTGAGCTACAGCCCCATATTTAGTTGTGATCAATTCCTCCATCAGTTTCGCCATTATCCAAATCGATATCAACATCACTAGTAATAACTTCATTGTCATCTTCAGTATCTTCAAGGCTAATTGTATCCTCGTCTATTTCATCTTCTATATCTATTTCAACTACATCAGCCATCGACTCCGTTGCATCGCTTCCTACTAAGTTATTATCAGCAACTGTATCAACATCATCGATAAATACTTGTTTAGCTGTAGTTGATATTGTCTCATTTAAAGGGTCCACATATTCAGTGCCACAATGCGGGCAAATAGCAGGTTTTCGATTAAGATCATAAAATTTAGCTTCACAATTGTTACAAATTACTTTTTTTCCAAACTCTGGTTTTGGCATATTTTATCTCTTAATAATTTATTGGTTAAAATTTTGACAATTTAAAAAAATATACAGTATTATTAAAGAATATCCTAACTTATTAAATTGACAATACAAAAGTGCTGAAATTAAAAGGTTCAATCAAAATATCTGGCGATAAGTCTATTTCACATAGAGCACTAATTTTTGCCTCACTTTCTACGGGAAGAGTAAAAATTTCAAATTTACTAGAGTCAGATGATGTTATGCGAACTCTAAATATTCTAAAAGAGTTGGGTATAAAGATTGTTAAGAAAAAAACGCAATGGACTGTATACGGCAATGGAACTGGGGGCTATATTCAACCGTCGCAAGTACTTGATTGTGGCAATAGTGGTACAACCTCACGTTTGATGATGGGAGCAGTTTCATCAAATCCTATAAACTGTACATTCATAGGTGACAATTCGCTAAGTAAACGTTCAATGTCAAGACTATCAATATTTCTTGAAAAAATGGGCGCGGGAATAAAACTTACTAAAAAAGATTTTTTACCACTCCATATAGATGGTGACATAAATCTAATTCCTATGGAGCATGTTATGCAAAAAGCATCAGCCCAGGTTAAATCTGCTATAATACTGGCAGCTCTCAACTTGAAAGGGAAGACAAGAATAATCGAAAAAAGAAATACACGCGATCATACTGAAAGACTAATGCGTTATCTCAAAATAAACTTCAAAAAGAAAATATTAAGCAAAAGTTCAACTTCAATTGAACTTAATGGTCCTTATGAAATTAAGCCAAGAGATATTATAGTTGCAGGTGATCCATCAAGTGCGGCTTTTTTTATTGTGGGAGCCCTTATAATTCCAAAATCTATGATTACTCTAAAAAATATAGCACTTAACAAATCTAGAATTGCTTTCATCGATGTCCTTAAGAAGATGGGAGGTAAGATAAAAGTAAAAAAAACTAAAACAATATCTGGCGAAGATGTTGGCAACGTTCAAGTATCATATAGCTTACTAAATGCAATTGAAGTAAAAGCATCCTCATCTCCTTATTTAATAGACGAGTATCCAATACTCTCTATTGCCGCATCACAAGCAAAAGGTGTTACAGTTATGAAGGGATTGTCAGAACTTAGACATAAAGAAAGTGATCGAATAAAAAGTATAACAACGAATTTATCTAAAATAGGCTTTAAAGTTATTTCTAAGAATGACGATATATCTATTAAAGGATCAAACGAATTACAGGTTATTAATCGAAAAAAAATAAAAACATACGGTGACCATAGAATTGCTATGTCGTTTGCAATCTTAAGTCTACTCTATAAAAATAAATTAATTATTGATGATGAGTCCTGCATTTCAATAAGTTATCCTGATTTTAAGAAACATTTAAAAAAGTTATCTACTAATTAATGACAAAAATAATTGCAATTGATGGACCCGCCTCTGTTGGAAAGTCAACATTGGCTAAGAAAATCGCGAAGAAATTCAAAGCACCTGTATTATTTAGTGGCAAGCTATACCGAGCATTGGCACTAGAAATCATAAAAAGAAAAATCAATTTAAATAATACCGAAGAAATTTTAAGATCCATCACCTCTATCGATCCAGGTAATTTAAGCTCTGCAGAGCTTTACTCTAGTCAAGTAGATAGCGTATCCTCAATAATATCAGCGAAGAAACAAGTAAGAAATAAACTAATTACTTTCCAAAGGAGTTTCCCAAAAAAGTACGGCAACAACATTAAATTTGCGATTATTGAGGGTAGAGATATTGGTACAATTATCTTTCCAAAAGCAAACTATAAGATTTTTCTTTGGGCGGTGTCGGAGGTGAGGGCCAAAAGAAGATACGATCAGCTAAGAAAAAATGGTAAAAATGCAAGCTATAGTAAGATTTTTAGGGAAATTAACGTTCGCGATCAAAAGGATATGACAAGAGAAATTGCCCCTCTAATGCCAGCCGCAAATTCGGTATTGCTAGATACCAGTTATATTGATATAGAACAGGCTTTTAAGGCAATAAAACGGATAATATTAAAAACTAAAACCATATGAATCAAGAGTCCATAGATAATAATCAAATGACAGAGTTTGATTCAATTCTCGCAGAGTCAATCAGCAATTCAAAATTAAAAGAAGGTACTATAATTAAAGGAACTATTTCTGAAATTGAAGATGATGCTGTAATAGTTGATATAGGGGCAAAAGTTGAAGGTAGAATTTCGAAACGTGAATTTGCATTTAGAAAGGACCAGAAAGAACTCTCTGTTGGCGATGAAATTGATGTTTATTTAGACAAAATTGAGAACCATAATGGTGAGTGTATTCTTTCGCGCTCTAAGGCAAAATCAAAAGAAATCTGGGCTGAGATAGAGAAGTCCTTTGAAGCAGGTGAGTTAGTTGAAGGAGTTATTACCGGAAAAGTGAAAGGCGGATTATCCTGTGAAATTGGTGTCACAGCTTTTTTGCCTGGTAGTCAAATAGATACAAGGCCCGTAAGAGATGTAAGTCACTTACTAGATGTTCCACAAAAGTTTAAAATACTTAAGATGGATTTAAAGAGAAATAATATTGTTGTAAGTCGCAGAGCTGTTTTAGAGGAAATGCACAAAGAGGTCCGAGAAGAGCGTTTCTTGCAGCTTAAACTAGAAGATGTAGTTGAGGGCAAAATAAAAGCGATAACAGACTACGGAGCTTTCGTTGACTTGGGAGGATATGACTCATTACTTCATAGTAGTGATATTACATATAAAAGAATAGGTCATCCATCAGAAGTGCTTAAAATAGACCAGCAGGTAAAAGTAAAGATTATAAAAGTTGATCCAGAAAAAAATAGAGTTTCTGTTGGAATGAAGCAACTTGAAGATGATCCATGGCTCCAAGTTAAGGCAAAATTTAATGTTGATGATAGAGTAAAAGGTGTCGTAACTAATGTCACAGATTATGGAATTTTTATTGAAATTGAAAATGGAGTAGAGGGACTATGCCATAAAGATATGCTTACCTGGAGTCAGAGGCAAAATTCAAAGCCAGGAAATCTTTATGCTAGATCACAAGCCGTTGATTGTCAGATCTTAGAAATTGACCACGAAAAAAGAAGATTAAGCCTTGGAATTAAACAATTATCACCAAATCCTTGGCAGAAATTTAATGAGTCCAATCCTGTCGGAACTGTAATTGAAACGAATATTACAAATATTAAAGACAATATCATATTCTGTAATCTCGAAGGGGAAATCGATGGGGCAATATTCAGTAAAGATCTCTCATGGGATATGGACCCTAAAGAAGAGATTAAAAAATATAACGTAGGTGATAAAATCAAAGCAAAAATCATTACCAATGATAATGATAAAGTATCTCTTTCTGTAAGAGAAATTGACGGCAATCCATTTGATGAATTAGAGGGTAAAGTAAAGGGTGATATAGTCACCTGTAATGTAATAGAGACAGGCGATTTCGGATTAAAAGTACGTGTTGGAGAAAAAGGACCTGTATCTATTATTAAAAGAAATGAGTTAGCACTACGAAAACCTGATGCACGTCCTGAAAGATGGGCAAAAAATGATAAGTTAGACGCAGCAATCACTAATATAGATCAATCAAGTTATAAAATTAGTTTATCTGTACGTATAATGGAAGAAACTATAGAACGCGAAGCTATGGAAAAGTATGGTTCAAAGGATAGTGGAGCCAGCCTAGGAGCTATCTTAGGTAAAGCACTTGGTAGGGACAAAAAAGAAGACTAAATATTCTTTACATTCAATTATTTACAATAAGTCTTAATATAATATAATTATTGTATGAGCTTAATTAAATCTAAACTTATACAAAATATTACTGAAGCTAACCCTCATTTATTTGTCAGAGACGTAGAAAGAATAGTTAATACGATATTTAATGAAATCACACATTCCTTAGCTGAGGGGAAAAGAGTAGAATTAAGAGGTTTTGGAGCATTTTCAGTTCAACACAGAAAAGAAAGAACGGGAAGAAATCCAAGAACTGGGGAAGCTGTTCAAGTAGATGAAAAGTTTATTCCAAGATTTAAAACTGGTAAAGAATTAAGACTAAAATTAAACTCTAAAAACAATACCTCTGTTTCACAAGAAGAAGGTGATTAACCTATAATTTTGTTTTGACTAATAATCCTATTTTTTGCGCTATCGATACAAGTGATATTGATAACGCAGTTGCATTAGTTGATCAAATTTCTCCTCATATAGGCGGTATTAAAGTAGGCTTAGAATTTTTTACCTCATGTGGTCTTTTAGGACTGGAAAAAATAAAAAAATTGGAAATTCCGATTTTTATAGATCTAAAATTATATGATATTCCAAATACAGTAAAACAAGCGCTAAGTAATATTTTACAATTTGAACCAAAATATACTACTTTGCATCTTTCAGGGGGTTCAGAAATGCTTATAGAGAGTGTAAACATTAAAAACAAACTTAATAGTAAAACTAAATTGATCGGTGTAACCATGCTGACCAGCTTCAATGATAAACTTATTTCAGAAATTGGTATTGAAAAGTCAATCAATGAGAATGTAAAACAGCTAACTCAACTTGCGGTCAATTGTGGTATGGATGGCATTGTTTGTAGTCCTCTGGAAATTTCTGAAGTAAAAAATACTCATGGAAGCAATCTACAGATAATTTCTCCAGGAATTAGAGGTAATGAAAATGCATCAAATGATCAAAAAAGAACACTTTCAGCGAAGGAAGCTATTGAGGCTGGTGCTGATATTTTAGTTATAGGCAGGCCAATAACAGATGCTAAAGATCCTGCTAAAGCTGCTGAAGATATTTATTCAGAAATATCGTGAGTGATATCCAAATTAAAATTTGTGGCGTAAAAAACCAAGAAATGGCACAGCATGCAATTGATGCTGGTGCAAGCTTTATAGGGTTTATTTTTTATGAAAAATCCCACAGAAACATTACTGTTGAAAATTGCGAGGAAATTTTATCTAAGATAAAAGATCAAACCATACCTGTTGCCGTTACAGTTAATCCAGATGATAATTTATTAGATGATTTATTGAGAATTGGTTTTCAATATATTCAACTACATGGTCACGAAACTCTTGAAATGGTCGAAAGAATAAAATTAAAGTTTGGTTTTAAGATTATTAAAGCCTTTGGAATTTCTTCTTCTCATGACTTAGATGAATTAGTTAAATATGAACCATTTGTAGAATATTTCTTACTTGATTCACCTCCTCAAGCTAATACTCAAGGCGGGACTGGCCATAGATTTGATTGGAAGATAATTAAGAATTTATCGATAACTAAGAACTTTTTTCTTTCAGGAGGACTTAACAAAGACAATATAATCTCAGCTATAAACCTTAAAAAGACTAGTTATTTTGATGTTAGTTCTGGTGTTGAGGATTCAGAGGGTATAAAAGATAAACAATTAATTACTGAATTTATTGATAAAGCAAAAAATATTATATGATCGAATTACAAAAGGGCACTCCACTTATTGATCAGCATGATGAAAACGGTTACTGGGGAGGAAAGTTTGGTGGAAATCAGATTGCGGAAAGTTTAAATCACCCCATTGAAGAATTAACTAAAGAGTTTGAGAAACTGAGAAATGACGAAACGTTCATTGCTGAGAGAGATTTTTATTTTGAAAACTTTATAGGAGCTCCAACTCCTTTCATAAAACTAGAAAACCTTACTAAACACCTTGGTGGAGCACAAATTTATTGCAAGCTCGTTTCAAAAGCTACTGGTGGAGCACATAAAGCATATAACGCCGTAGTTCATAGTCTCATCTGTAAGAGATTAGGAAAAACTTATATTGGTGGAGATACAGGCGCAGGTTATGCAGGAAAGATGTTGAGTATGGCTGCTGCAAAATTCAATTTGAAATGTAAAATATTTATGGGTTCTAAAGACATTGAGCGACAATCGATTAATGTATTTTCAATGAGAAGTTATGGTGCAGAAGTTATTCCTGTTGATTCAGGATCTCAAACACTTGTGGATGCTGTTTCAGAATGTATGAGATGGTGGACTAGTGAAAACGAGCAGGCACACATGTGTGTTGGCAGTACGGTTGGACCAACAATATTTGTAAAAATATGTGCATGGTCTACTGCGCAAATTTCTCGGGAAATGAAAAAACAAGTGATTGATGAATTTGGTGAGATCCCTAAAGACATGAAACTGATTAACTGTGTTGGAGGAGGATCCTCTGCAGCTGGGTTTTGGAATGAATGGATAGATCATGATAATGTTGAATTAATTGGAGTAGAAGCTGGTGGGCCTGAAGGGTCCTCAATGCATGCAGCCCCTCTTACTAATAATTCTCCTTTAGGCGTTCTTCACGGAGCAACACAATATGTAATTCAAGATAATCAAGGAGAGATTGAAGAAACAGCGTCTATTAGCGCAGGATTAGACTATCCAGGTGTTTCACCGCTGCACTGTTTTCTTAAAGAGTCTGGTAGAGCAAGATATACTTCTGCAACTGATGAGGAAGCGATTAGTGCTTTTCAATTGGTAAGTAGAATGGAAGGTTTTGTAAGTCCTTCTCTAGAACCTTCTCATGCCTTTGCTGAAGCAATAAAAATTGCTCCATCTTTAAGTAAGGACACAGTCATTGTAGTCGACTCGTGCGGAGACTCCGCAAAAGATTCTAGAATAATAGCTGAACGTTTAGGATATAAGATATGACCAACTCACCGTTATTAGATGCTTTTAATCAAAATAATGTAGCTTTCTTGACCTATACAGTTGGCGGAGATCCAAACAAAGAAACTTCCCTTGAAATTTTCAGGGAAATAGCCCGATCAGGAGCTGATGTTATTGAATGTGGACTGGGCCATGGTGCAAACATTGGTGATGGAGGTGCAATTCAAGATGGCACATACAGAGCACTTTCTAACGGTATAAAAACAGACGATGTATTTGATATAATTAAAACATTAAGAAATGAATTTGATACGAATGTAATCATAATGACCTATCAAAATAAAATAATGTCATACGGTGAAGATAGTTTTTTAAGCAAGTGTGTAGAGAGCAAGGTGGCAGGAATTATTTGTGTGGATTGGCCATGGCCTCTTAACCTTAATTTTGCAGCTAAATGTAAAAACAGTAATATAGATTTCATTCAACTACTTTGTCCCACAACAAATGAGAAGAGGTTAAAATTAATTTTGAACGATGCTCATGATATTGTTTATTATATTTCTATGTTATCAACCACTGGACAAAAATTAAAAGTGAGTCCACGTGAAATCAAGGACAGGTTTAATTTAATTAAGACAATAGCACCTGAGAAGAAATGTATTATTGGATTTGGGATTACTGAAGAAACAATTGGAGAGTTTAAAGACACTGACGCTTGTGTAGTAGGATCCGCTCTTTGCAGGGAAATATCTAAGTCAGTGAGTGAGGGACAGAATCCAGCCACCAATATTGGTGCAATGGTTAAAAAACTTACAAATAAATTAAAATCATGAATTGGCTTACAAGAACAATATCAAAAGTTTTCCCACGTAAGAAAAAAAGTTTAGATATCGCCGAGAATTCCTGGATTAAATGTCCTCAGTGCCAAACTATGCTCTATTCAAGTGATCTAGAATCAACATTATTTGTATGTCCCAATTGCGACGAGCATTTGCAAATCCATCCCCGTGCTAGGTTTAAAGGTCTCTTTGATGGAGGAGTTTTTGAAGAAATAAAATATCCCTCAGGTTTTAGTGACCCATTAAATTTCAAGGCCCTAAAGACTTACAAAGAAAGGTTCAGTGAGGCTCGCTCTAAAACAGATATGGACGATTGCTTTTTGATCGGTTTTGGCAAGATAGATAATATGAATGTAACAATTGCTGCCCAGAATTTTCATTTCATGGGGGGCTCCGTTGGGGCTTCCGCAGCAGAAGCCATGATAAAAGCTGCAGAGCACTCAGTGACAAATCATACACCATTAATTGTTTTTACCTGCTCAGGCGGAGCAAGAATGGATGAAAATCAGCACTCACTTCAGTCACTTCCAAAAACAACCATTGCTTGTCAAATGGTTAAGGACGCTAAATTACCTTACATCGTAGTAAATACTAATCCAACAAGTGGCGGGGTAACTGCTTCATTTGGATCCCTTGGATCTGTTACATTGGCTGAACCGAATGCACTAATTTGTTTTGCTGGACCTAGAGTTATATCTAATACTGTTGGCGAAACTCTTCCTGATGGTTTCCAGCGATCTGAATATTTGCTTGATCATGGATTTATAGATCAAGTAGTACATAGAAAAGATTTAAAAAATAAATTATCTCAAATTATTTCACTGTTATTAAAACGAGTTGCTTAATTGAGTATCTCTAATGTTCAAATCGATAATCTTTTAGAAGAATTATTAAAACTACACCCTAAGAAAATCGATCTTTCTTTAGATCGAATTAAAATACTTTTAAATAAGTTAGGAAATCCACAAAACAAAATTAACAATATATTGCATATAGCAGGTACTAATGGAAAATATTCTACACTAAGATTTATTCAAGAAATACTCAGATACAATAATAAGTCTACCAATGCCTACATATCTCCTCATCTGGTCAGATTTAATGAACGTTTTGAGTTAAATGATAAACAAATAACAAATGAAGACTTATTTGATCTTTTAAACAAAATTAAGAACATAAATGAAGGTTCAGAAATAACATTTTTTGAAAGTACTTCTGGAGCATTTTTTGAGGCGGCATCAAACTCACGTACTGATTATACTCTGCTAGAGGTAGGGCTTGGCGGAAGACTTGATAGCAGTAATGTAATAGACCCATTAATCTCAATAATTTCATCAATATCTTTCGATCACCAGGATTTCCTGGGGAATAGCATTGAGAAAATTGCATTCGAAAAATCTGGTATTATTAAACCTAAGACTCCGGCAATTATTGGGTATCAACCCTATCCTGAAGCAAAAGAGATGTTGATAAATCAAGCAGAGCACAATGAAGCTCCTGTTTTTGCTCATGGAATACACTGGAACATGACGGAACAAAATGGCGCCCTCATTTATGAAGACGATACAAGTACATTAGAATTTTCTAATTTCGATGATCAAAATGAATTTCAAAAGAAAAATATTGGGCTTGCAATTGCTGCAATATCTCAATTACCAAACATAGAGGTAAGAGAATTCTTAAAAGACCAAAAACATAAATCTATTTATTTCCCTGGCCGAATGCAAAAAATAGAGGATGGTAAGTTATATTCAAAAATGAAACCATCAAATGAACTTTACTTAGATGGATCACATAATGTTGATGCTGCATTTAATTTGAATAAGACACTCAAGAATTTGCCAGAAAAAAAGTTATGCATCATTATTGGAATGATTAATACAAAAGATCCTGAAGCCTATATCAGACAATTTAGCAATTGCTTCTCGATTACAACAATAACGATTCCGAGTGAGGACAATGCAATCCCAGCAGATGAACTCAAAAATAAACTTAAAGATCAATGTTCCAAAGTTACAATTTCAAGTTCAATTTCTGAAGCAGTAAAAAGTGTTAATGAAGCAAATGAGAATACACGCATATTAATTTGCGGCTCTCTATATCTAGCTGGAAAAGTTTTAGAAGTTAATTAGGCGATTGAGTCTTCAATCCACTCCACGATAGCTGTCTTTGATACAGCTCCAACTTTAGTTGCTGCAGCTTCACCATTTTTAAATACAAGCATTGTTGGGATTCCTCTTACACCATATTTAGTAGGCGTTTCTGGATTCTCATCAATGTTGACTTTAGCAACAGTAATCTTATCAGCCATTTCGTCTGAGATTTCTTCTAAAGATGGACCAATCATTTTACAAGGACCGCACCAAGGCGCCCAAAAATCGAGTACGACAGGTTTATCAGATTTTAAAACTTCTTCCTCAAAAGTTGCGTCTGTAATATTTTTCGTAGCCATAGTGATTCCTTTATTGAGTTGGTTGTAATGTAAGTACGGAGAGGCCTAAAGTCAAGGTTAAAGGCCACTAAAAATGTTATTAAAATATTGATTTTATTATATTTTTTTAATCATCCATTTTCTTTTTTGGTGTACCAATTATCAAATCAATTACTTTCTTAGCTAATTCGACCAAGCTATTATTGCCTTCTCTCAGTTTCTTTCTTAACTTTCTAGTATCCTCTGTCACACCTTCTAGACTTTTAATATTTTTTTTCAAAGTAGAGTCTAATCCCTCAATTTGGTCATAGATACGCTCAACATAAGTTTTTACCAAATCATTGTTTTTATTTCTTTGTTCCTGCGACCAAAGTTTTCTCACTATGCTGATTATGTAAATAATTATTGTTGGATTTGATAAAAGAATATTTTTATCTTGAGCATATTCAATAAGATCTTGAAATTGATCTTCAAATGATTCAAATACGTTTGCTAAAGGGAAATATATTATTGTTGCGTCTATAGATTTAATATCAGGTAGTTTTGAGTAATCACGTTCATGTGTATCATCTATCATCTTCTTTACTGAACGAATATACTCTTTATGATACAATTCAATTTGTTTCTTTGACTCCCCTTGTTCTATAGCCTTATTATATTTTTCCCAGTCATCAAAAGAAAACTTGCAATCAATTACCAGTTGTCTCTCATCAGGCAGATGGATTATAAAATCCGGTTCTTTTATTTTATTTTCACTATCTTGAAATCTTTTATTTCGGTCAAAAACTATCATTTTAGGAAGGCGTGCTCTTTCCAAAAGTATTTCAAGGGCAACTTCACCAAGCTTACCTCTCCTCGTTCCGCCTTTAAGCGCATCAGATAATTCTCTTACAGGCTGATATCGGTCATCCCATTTAGCACTTTCTTCGTCTAATTTTTTAAAAATTTCGTCAACTCCTGAAAGTGATTTTGATGATCTCATGTAGAGACCAATTAAGAAACTGATAACCGCAATAATAATGATTATAAAAATTGATAATAAATAATTCTCCATGACTTAACCCTTTAACCTTTCCTCAAACGCATTACCTAAACGTTGTATATATTCATCTATTTCATCAAGGCGTGACAGATTAACTTCTTCTTCAGACTCTCTTAAGTCATCAATTGCATTAAGCGCTTGTGGAATTGTACACCAAGATTTCTCATCTAAGGTGAGGTGATTTCTTGCTACTAGCTGATCTCTTTTTATTAGCTCTTTTTCGGGCAAATAGTCTGAATATTCATTATACATAACCCTCTTCGCAAATTCTTTGTAGCGCATATCCTTAATCTTCTCTGCAATTTCAAATTTTTTTTCAGGAATCGCAGCATGAAAATCTGACATTAAATAATTATCTTTTGAGTCTGGAAATCCATCATATATTTGCCTCTCGAGTGGTTTATCAGACTGATCTTGACTTAAATTTTTATCATCCTGCATATCGATCAATAAATTTTGAAATTTCTCAATAAATGATTTGTTTGATCTAATCATTTTCATTCGTTTAGCAATTGTATCTGGGTTTTCATTTTTATACTCTTCGCTTTGGTATAAATACTGCTCATCGAGTAATATGGGCTGTTCGTTAGCTTTAATAATATGAAAGCATTTATTTTTTCCTTTAAACAACTTCTTTAAATCAGCTCTATCTAAATCAAATATAGTTTCTGGATCATGCTTTAAGTCAAAACAATAAATATGATTCTCGTAACTTGGGTTTTTTGTTAAGTAAGTGATACCATGTGTATATTCTTTTCCCCTAAAGAAACGACTTGCACAAAAAACTTTATCCTGATCTATTTTTGCATAAACATCAGATTTAGAAGCAGTTTGCATTGCGGATACCCATACATCAGGACATCTTTCTTTTATTAATCTGCAAACCTCTAAAGTTGCTTCAACGTCATATAATGCGTCATGAGCTTTCTCTTGTGAAATGTTATTAACTCGAGCAAATTCAGATAGTTGGAAAGTTGGCTTTCCTGTATCATTGTTTATAGGTCGTACAAAGGCATTGGGGTGTGAAGCTGATGCTGTGTGGAGCAACTTTAAAGCGTCACCTCTTTTATTTCCATTCGTATTTGTTAAATAAGGTGGTAGTGCTGATTGATAAAAACTTTGTCTTAAATGATGCTCGTCAAATCCTATAGAATTATAACCAATAAAAATACACTCTCCCCAAGAGAGAAACTTTTTCTGAATCTCACTGATGAGAGAAAAATTTGAATTTTCATGATTTTGCAGTTGGTCAACACTAACATCATTAACTAATAAAGCTTTAGGGTGAGGAATTGGGTACTCTTTCTTCATTTTTCCTCTTAAATTAAATCTATCTATTTCGTTAAAATTTTCATCAACACATACTGCCGCGGCCTGTAAAATTGATGAAAAAGCTGAGTCGATGCCTGAAGTTTCTAAGTCGTAAATTACTATTTTTGTCATGTTTTTTCTCCCTCTTAAAACATTGCATTTCAAGAAATCAGGGGGTTTGCCCCATTCTTTGATTCTTATATTATCATCAAATTAAAAAAAACAAGACTGAAATTTTATTTTATTTTTTCAAGGCACCTGAAGTCTGCTTCTGGCTCACTTCCATCAAAATTAATGTGGCATATGTTTAGTTGATGTCTTTGACACCAAATTTGAAGGCCTCGATTCGTAAAACCCACATCGATTCTAGAATAATCCTGAATAGATTTTGCATCTGTTAGGCCTTGAGTTAATTCATCTGAGCATTTAACACAAACAATTGGTTCTTTTATTTGATTCAATAAATAATCAAGTTTTGAGATATCTTGTTCAAGTTTACTAGACATAATAAAAGTATTTATCTGATCTTAAATGGGTCCTCTGTTACTCTTGCAGTTGAGGTCCAGATAGTTTTTCTTAATTGCATATCTCTTATTGCTTCAGCTCCGCTCTCTCGTCCATAGCCACTATTTTTTCTACCGCCAAAACTTGCAGCGTATGAAATAAACCTATAACAATTTGTAAAACAAATACCAGCTTCAATCTTTTTGCTCACTCTCTCACATATTTCTTTATTTTCACTAAACACACCTGATGAAAGGCCATAGCGATTATCATTTGCTAAATTTACGGCCTCTGCTTCAGAACTAAATCTGATCACAGAGAGAACTGGTCCAAAAAGTTCTGTGTTAGCTGTATTGATTGATTTGTCTGGACACTCAATAATTGTTGGTGGGAAATAACAATTATTTTGCCGCTTGCCACCACATAATATTTTAGCTCCTTGTTTAATAGATAACTCAATGTTTTTTTCGATGAACTCTACTTGTTTGAGATTATTTAATGGTCCCATTTGAGTTTCTGCATCAAGCGGTGAACCCAATTTAATACTCTCAGCTCTATTTTTTAATTGATGAAGAAATTCATCATAAATTTTATCATGCAGAAGCAATACTGATCCAGCTATGCAACTGCAGCCATTTCCAGAAAAGATAGCAGTCGTAATATTATTTAATGCATTCTCTATATCTGCGTCCTCAAATACTATAACCGGCGATTTCCCTCCAAGTTCAAGGGTTAACTGTGCAAAATTTTTAGCTGTATTTCTTATTACATGAGATCCTGTTTCGGTCCCGCCAGTAAAGAGTACTTTGCCTATATCTTTATGGGATGTTAAATTTTTCCCAACTTCTGCACCACCGCTCACTAGATTTATTACACCTTTTGGTAATTCTACTTGTTCTGTTAATTTTGCAAATTCAGCTAAAGGAGCTGGAGCAAGTTCTGATGATTTTATCACCACTGTATTCCCTGCAGCCAGTGCAGGTGCAACTTTAGTCGCTGTTAAAAACATCTGTGAATTCCACGGAATGATACATGCGATAACACCTATTGGTTCACTTACTTCAGTAACTTCCATATCAGGCTTATCTATATCAGAAATAATTTTTGTATTTTCCATTTTCTCAGCTAACTCTGCATAATAGTAAAAATAATCTTTCATATATTCAGCTTGAAATTTTGTTTCCTTCCATAGTTTACCACTATCTATAGTTTCTATTTTTCCAATATGCTCAGCGTTATTCTTAAGCTGATCCCCTATTGCCCGAAGATATTGAGCTCTTATTTTTACATCACTTGATGACCACGACTTAAATGCATTTTTAGCGGCTGCAACAGCATTGTTAACATCATTGACTGTTGCATTTGGAAATGAAGACCAAGGTTTATTATTCTCAGGATTAGTACTTTCGAATCTTTGATTGTTTTCTGCTTCAGTCCATTGACCATCTATGAACATTTGATAATTCTGGATATTGTTAGCTGTCATTTAAAAAGTTTCCAAATACTTGATTAACCTTGTCTGCACATTCCATACCACACATATGTTTGCCATCAGGAATGATCTCTACTTTACTATTTTTAACTATTTCCCCAATCTTTTTCGACATTTCAGGAGTTGACCCCACCTCATTCTCTCCGGTTACAATTAATGTAGGAGCTGAAATTTGATTAAACAAAATCATATTATCTTGGAAATAAGAGAACAATTTGTATGATTTTAAGAACTCTTGATGATCATTTTTTTCTAAGATTGCTGCGATCAATTGGCTCTCATTAGGATTTTTTTTTAAATAATCCTCATTAAACCATCTGCTCAATTGTTTAGGAATATCAAAATAGTCTTTAGAAACATTTTCATACCTTTTAATGGCTTCTTGCTGTTGTTCGGCACTTCGACCATAGATGGTCCCAAATAAAATTAATTTATTAATCTTATTTGATCTCGTTGAAGCATAGTGAGCAGCGATTAACCCGCCTAAGGAAAAACCTATTAAATGGCATGAAGGGTATTTTAAGTATTGCATGAGGCCATCAATTTGATTGGAAAAGTTATCGAAGGTAATGTCATCAGCGCTCGTGGTTCTTCCATGACTATATAAGTCGTATACAATTGTTGAATGATTTTTAAAAAAATCTCTTTGGGGGTTCCAAATTTCTAAACTTAAACCAACCCCGTGAATAAATACTACGGGAGTAGTGCCAGCAACTTCATTAAATTGATAATATGTACCTTGATCGTCAAGTCCTTCACGAAATGACATGAATATTATTTCAGTCCCATTTCCTTTTCATCTTCATAACGGTTTCCGATACGATGATGAGCTTGAGGAGTAGTACTTGCGCCAATTGCTATAACTAATTCAGCAGGACCAGGAGCATCATGAATTGTAAACTCATGAGTTAAATAAAATTGTCTCAAACCAGGATCTGTTTTGTGCATCATAGGGATTGATATTTTTGAAGCTGCAAGTCCACGTACATTGGTAAATGAAAGATAGGATGTTCCTCCAACAGCATCTCGAAATTTATTGCCAAAATGTAACGTATGAATCAGTGCGCTTGCATGTTGTATGCTTCCACGCATCCCTGTCATACTCGCCTTACCGTAGGCTAAGACTTTTTCTGGAGAACCAATTTCATCTAATAGCTCACCAACTAAAAAATCACCAAGCTTTGGGGCTATCTCTAAAATTGTAGGCTTCAGGTCTTCTACATACCCTTGGTCAACCCATGGGTTTGTAATTACTGCTGCGACAGATACTAAAACTACAGGTTCATCACATTTTTTAAAATCTTCAACATATGTTGTATCAACAAACTTACACATCTTCCTGATTTCAAGTGTCATAATATGATCCTACTGTTTTACTTTATGTTTAAATGAGTCCTGCCTGAATGAATATAGTGCATCAGGGGAACATTGAACATCGATTACTGTTGGGCAGTCAGCCTCAATTCCGGCTTTAATCGCATCTCCAATTTCTCCTGCTTTTTCAACCTTTATGCCCTTACATCCATACAATTCAGCAACTTTATCAAACTCAGGAGTTGTGATATGAGCGCCAATAAAACGTCCCTCAAAAAAATCTTTTTGGTAGGCCGCTTCAGCGCCCCACGTGCCGTTATTCATGACACATATAACAGTATTAATATTATTTTCGATTGCAGTTGAAAGCTCTGGGATAACCATGGACATGCCACCATCTCCATGAAAAGAAACTACGGGTCTTTCAGGGGCTGCAAGTTTTATTCCTAGTCCAGCAGGATAAGAAAATCCAACCAGCCCAAAATCGAGTGGTGAAAATAAACTCTTTGGTTGATGATATTGAAGTGCATCAGTTAACTGGAGGCACATTGTGCCTGCATCCAAAGTTACGACACAATCCTCCGGCAAGGCTCCCCTTAATTCTTTAAATAATCCTGAAGGTAAAATTGGTACACTTTTAGTATCCGCGTCAGCATCTCTTTTATCAAAATAATTTTTTCTATTGTCTTTGAATTGATCTGACCAATCTTGTACTTCTTTTTTTGACTTGTGTGCTTCAAGCATTTTAGAAAGCTCATCAGTTACAGTTTTAGCATCAGCATGTATGCCTACTTCAACAGGAAAATATCGGCCTATCGAATTCAGATCTATTTCACATTGTATAATTGAAGCTTTTTCATTTAGGTTCTCGTAAGAATAGAACGTTGTATTAAAACCTAATCGACTTCCTAAAACTAGAATCACATCCGCCTCTCTTAAAAGTTTTGTTCCTAACCCTGATCCACGAGGGCCGGCTGATCCCGCATTTAACGGATGACTATATGGAATTGCATCACCGTGTCCTGGAGAAGTGGTACATGGGGCATTGAGAAGTTCAGCTAACTTTAAAACACTATCTGCTGCACTTGTTCCGTAATTCTTAACTCCTGCTCCAACTAGAATTACAGGTTTATGTGCTTCACTTAAAAGCTTTACAGCTTTTTTTAAACTTTCCTCATCAGCAGCTAAAGTTGATATAGATTTAAATTTCGTAGGCTGATTAAATTCAGCTGATTTACCTAAAACATCTCTAGGCATATCTACATGAACAGGGCCGCACCGTGGTGTCAGTGCTGTTTGCATCGCTTCATTTAAAACTTCTGGTATTGACTCAACCTCTTTTACTTCAAAAACTTTTTTTGAAACCGCTTGCATCAAACTGACTTGATCTATTTCCTGAAAAGCATCCTTACCTTTGTGATCTGATGCAATTGCGCCAGCTAGGTTAACAACTGGTGAAAAAGCAGCCTTTGCCTGAGCCATCGCAGTCACTGTGTTGCTTACTCCCGGACCTGCTTGGCCACTCAGAAATACCCCATTTTTCCCAGTATACCTGGCATAGGCATCCATCATGATCATCCCATTGCTCTCATGTCTGCATCCTATATATCTGATTTTTTCAGCGTTATTGTAAAGGCCATCCAAGATCTCAAGTGTCGATGAGCCAATCAGCCCCGTAACCACCTCAACTTCATTTACCAATAAAGTTTCAACAACGGCTTCGCCGCCAGTCATTTTTTTTGAAGACACTAAGAAACTTTCTTAATTAAATTATCATCACTAAATTGAGGAGCCACTTTTTCATTAAATAATTTTAATGATTTCATCGCTGCATTGTGAGGCATTCCAGGAGGATTTGACCATATTGCCAACTGCTGGAGATTTAATTCTGACTTTAATTCGTGAATTTTATCGATTACAAATTCAGCTGTACCTACTAATTGGTTTCTCGGATGGATCCAATCGTATGTTAAAAGATCAATTGGATTATCTGTTTTTGGTAATTCCTCACCAGGGTTTGCAAAGATGCCTACTCCTCTGCCTCCGCCACAAACAGATACTAAATATCTTAAAAAATGCTCACCCGCTAATTCTTTAGCTTCTTCCATTGTATCGGCAATAAAGCAATCACGAACCAATGCAATTCCCTCGCCCATAGGAACATCTCTCTTTTCAACCTCAGATTTAGTATTTGCATAAATCTCAAAGCGTGACTTCAAGGAAGCAATTGTTGGTAGCCACATCAAGCAATTAAGACCATTCTTTGCAGCAAACTCAATTGAACTAGGGCTATCAACTACTTGCCATAAAGGAAGATTTTTTTGAAACGGTTTAGGAACTATACTAATTTTCTTTAAGACATTTGTTTCCGGATCAACAACATCTGATGTTTCATTCAACAGTGGATTAGAATATTTAAATTCTGGAGCTGGGTACTCATAGAATTCACCTTTATGTGAAAAGTATTCTTGCGTCCAAGCCTTCTTTAATATGTCTAGTGTTTCAACAAACAATCGAAAGTTTTTTGGCTGATCTTTCAAATCGGCCTCAATGTTCATGTGAATAGCTTCTTTTCCAAATACGCCTCGACCAAGACCAACATCCAACCTGCCTGATGACAAGTTATCTAAAAGCGCAACATCCTCAGCTAATCTAAGAGGATTCCAAAAGGTTGCGATAGCTGCGGCTAATCCGATACGAATATTTTTTGTGCGGGCTGCAAGATCTGAGCCCAGTAGAATTGGATTGGGTATGCACTCCATTGTCCAATTATTTGTAGTTTGTAGGTGATGTTCACTCAACCATACTTGTCTAAAATTACTATTTTGATCTAAATAATCTGTAATCTCCCTGACTTCATCAAGAATTTCAGTATATGGACGCTTATGCCAGTTTGTAGCGTTTAGGAATTTAGAAAAAATCATTAGCTTCCCCTTTTATTAAATTAACAATAAAAAGTCGACCGATCCCGCTTCCTTTAATGGTGAGTTATGTATCGCTTCAGATTAGGATTATATCAGAAATTAAGCGTTTTTTCAAACCACTCAATTGATGATTTCATTAGGATAAATGCCAAAAACTTTATTTTTTGGAATATAGAATTTACTTTTTTTACCCTCTTCCTCTAAATAAACCTCAAACAAGATAAAAGCTGAATCAGCTTTGAGTATCATGCCATGTACATTTTTTTCAACTTTAGCCACGACCTTCTTTTCTGTGGGATTATTGTAACCCAATACAGCTTCTTTTGTAATTGCTGCTCTCTTAGGTGATAGAATCGGCCTGAAAAGAAAACATAAGTCATCAGTTAGAGGATCTCTAGCCTGAACCCAGAGATCATCAATATTCCTGACGACTTCCCATGGAAAATATTTTTTTACATATTGATATTTTATAGAACCCATAGCTTTTCCTTCTTCATCCGTAATATATGATGCCCGACAATTAATTGTATTTTTTGAAGTTACCCATCGAGGTGTTGGCAAATCATTTGCTGATACATTGGGTAACCACAGAATAGAGAGAGAAAATATTAAAAATATTTTTATCATTTCACAAAGTCTCTATGGGTAAAGTCTGGTCTTTATCCATGCATCATTTGATTGTGTGAAAACAATTCTGTCATGCAGTCGAGTTTTATAATCATCTCTGCTTTTCCATACTTCTACTCTTGAAGGCATAATGATTATTCCTCCCCAATGATCGGGTCTTTTTATTTCTTTTCCTTCATGTGCGTCTGCGAACTCTTGAAATTCTTTATCCAGTACTTCACGACTATCAACATCATAAGATTGTTTTGAAATACTTGCTGATATTTGTGCATTACGATCACGTGAAGAAAAATACTCATCAGACAAGTTTGAGTTTATTTTTTCGACTTTTCCTTGAACCCTAATTGAAGCTCCTTGAGCACGGCTGTACCATGTTAAATGTCCCTCTGAATTATGAAAAAGTTCTTTTCCTTTTTGTGATTCATAATTTGTATAAAAAGTGAAACCTTCTTGGCTGACATCTTTAATAAGTATAACTCTAGCATTAGGCTTACCATCACTACTCACGGATGACACCAGTGCAGCGTTGGGGTCTAAGTCAACCAACTCTTTCTCTTTGTCATAAAAATGATTCCAAGCCTCTATCCATTGATTAAAAGATGATATGTCGGTATTCATAAAGATTATTTATAATGAATTTGCCAAAATATTGAATTAAAATAATTAATTAAAACAAGAGTCCTAAAATGTTTCAGGTTTTAAAAAAAATATGGTTCTTACAGTGGAGATTTATCAAGATCTTCTTATCAACTGGTACTTATCCGCCATTAATAAGGAATAGAAAAAGAAATAGTTGGGGTAAGAAAAAATAAATATTATTCGTCTTTGTCTTGGCTTTTGATGACCACTTCAGTAACTCTCTGCATTTGACTTTCAATACGCACTGAATGGTCCTTAAAATCCTGACGGATTAAATATACAAGATAGATTAAGATACAAACCGCAATAAATGTCAAAAATTCCATAACTAAGTATATCCCGTGATCATTTAATTTAAACTGATAAAAAAATTTAAATTATGCCTATTTTTCACCTCTTATTTTTAGAACTTGTTCATAAGCATCATTAATGCGTTGAAAATTTTCTTTAGCTTTAGTTATTAAACTCTTATCAGTAATACCCTTAGCCCTAACAATATCAGGGTGATTTTTTCTAGCCAAGTTTCGATAGATCTTCTTAATCTCTGATGTTGATTGTGATTTATTAACTCCCAATACTTTGTAGGGGTCTTCCTTTACAAACTCAGGTCTTGAATTTCTCAGTCTGTTAAACGTTGCCTGATCAATTCCAAATATTTGACTCACTTTTTTTATATATTTTAGTTCGGGATTAGATAAATCATGGTCTGCATAACCAATTTCAAAGAGACCTATGATTACTTGCTCTAAGATTTGAGGTGATCGGCTAAAAGTATCCCTTAATTGCTGAGCATACGGTTCAAATCCAGCACTTGTTTGTGAAGCTTCTTTCCAGATAGCGCCAACTTGTTTCATATTTTCTTGAGGAATTTTAAAAATCTTTTTAAATTTTCTAATTTCGTCATCTGTGACTCTACCATCCGCTTTAGCTAACTTTGCACACAGTACAACTAAACCGAGAGCGTAAACACCTTGCTGCGTATTAAAATTTGCACCAGGATTTCTAAAATTACTTTTCTTCCCAAGAAAAAAGGCGCCAGCTGTAAAAGCTAATGCACCTAAAGGACCTGCAATCATATTGCCAAGAGAAGCTGCGAGTAAATATTTCCAAACGTTCATACTTTTTATGCTAGTCTAATTCTTAATATTTGTAATCGCAATCTTAGATCATTTTATATATGGAAAATAATATAAAAGTTGGTGCTTTTTTTATGCTTATCAGTGTGACTGGATTTGCATTAATGGATTTAGCGGTAAAATGGACCACTGAGGATTACAGTATTGGCTATGTTGTATTTTGGCGAATGATAGGAGGTTTGATACCACTTGTATTTACAATACCTCGTGATCGGTGGGCCCACCTTTTAACAACATCAAAGCCTGGACTTCATTTTATTAGAAGTTTAGCTGGTACAATTGCCTTATTTTGTGTTTACGCAAGCTTACATTTCTTACCTCTAGCTACAACAGTGTCACTTACGTTCGCGTCTCCTATTTTTAGTACATTATTATCAATTTTTATTCTTGGAGAAATAGTTGGTAGCAGAAGATGGACTGCGATAGCAATTGGATTCGTTGGAGTTTTAGTAATAGTTAATCCAACATCATCTGGATTCAATTTTTATATGATCTTGCCAATATTTTTTTGTATATTTTTTTCTATAGTAGCTATTTCGATTCGCAAATTAAGTGAAACAGAGCCTACATACTTAATAGCCTTATACTTTACAATTTTCGGAATAATTGCTTCTCTGTTTACAATCCCTTTTGGTGGCTGGTATTGGTGGCCAGTATCTTTATTTGATTTTAGCATGCTGGCGTTAGTTGGGATCAGTGGCGGCATTGGAAACCTCGCTTTAACTCAAGCGTATAAAAATGCTGAAGTATCAATTGTAACACCTTTAAAATATTTAAGTTTGATTTATGGAATAATCTTTGGCTATTTTATTTGGAATGAAATTCCTGCTTGGAATACATATATAGGTGCATTTTTTATAATTGTTTCGTCATTAACCATCCTAAGACGAGAAAAAATACTAAAAAAAGAAATTGTGCCTGATAAATATGTAATTAGACGTTAATCGTTAGACCAGTTCGGGTCTCTTTTTTCAAGGAAAGAAGATATTCCCTCATTACCATCATTAAGTGTTAAATTCCTTACCATCTCTGCACTTGTAAAGTCATATGCGTCAGTTAAAGGCATTTCACTTTGACGGTAGAAACTTTTTTTCCCCATGGCAATAACAGCTGCTGATTTATTGCAAATATCATTGCATGACTTCTGAACTGTTTTTTCTAAATCTGCACTATCAACCGCAGCATTGATCAATCCAATTTGTACAGCCCTTTCAGACGAAATAGGTTCTCCACTTAACAGCATTTCCATCATTGGTTTTCTGCCAATTGTCCTTGATACAGCAACTTGAGGTGTATGACAAAATAATCCAATGTTTACTCCTGGAGTTGCGTATTTTGAATCTAATGATCCATAAGCTAAATCACATGAGGCAACGAGTTGGGCACCAGCTGCAGTTGCTATGCCTCTGACCTGCGCAATGACTGGTTTACTTAAAGCCTGAATTTGTTTCATCATTGAGGAACACGTTGAAAATAAATCAACTTGAGATTTAGTATCATTATTATCAAGAAAGCCTTTTACCTCTTTTAAATTATGACCTGAGGAAAATATTTTATCACTTTCAGATTTTATGATTATAACTCGAATTGAGTCATCATGATCAATAGTTGTTAGTTGATTTTGAATTTCTTCCATCATAGGCATACTTAGACTATTTGCTGGAAGGTCATTCAAACTTAGTATAGCAACTGAATTTTTATCACTTCTGATGAGAATATTCGTCATTATTTAAATCTTATGTTTACTCTTCGGTTTCTTTTACCTTTATTTTCAATTTTTCCAATCTCTAATCCTTCAATCTCACCCGTTGATTTCACATGAGTGCCTCCACACGCCTGTATATCTAAAATTTTATCATCACCGATTTGAACAATTTGTACTTTGTTATCAATTATAGGAGGGCTAACAGCAGCGCCTTTTGCTAAATGAGGGTTATCTCTAAATTCATCTCCAGAAATTTGTTTTGTGAATACAGGAAAATTATTTTTAATAATTTCATCAATCTGTTGATTCATTGCCTCTTTATCAAGCAAACTCGGGTCAACATCAAAATCAACTCTACTTTTTTGTGCTCCAACTGAAGCACCTGTAATTAAAGCATCAATCAAACTACACAGAATATGACATGAGGTATGCATTCTCATATGACTTTGTCTCAATTCCCAATCAATTTTAATCTCACATTCTTTACCAACAATGCTCTGATCAATATCACCGTCGACTAAATGAATAATTTCATTTGGAGAATTACCTTTCTGGGTGTCAGTAACTTTATAAATTTGATCTCCTAGGATGATCTCTCCTTGATCACCCGGCTGTCCGCCTGACTCAGCGTAAAAAATTGTTCGATTTAATTGAATAGAGTTTTGATCGACGTTTGTAACAACTGCTTCAGACTGAGTGAGGTAAGCGTCATTGTTAAAAAGTAATTCAGTCATGATTATAAATAGAGATCATATTCCTCTCGAGGAACAAAACTTGACTCGACATGATCAATTTCACCTTGTTTTGCAGCAGTGTAAAGATCAAGATATTCTTTCCCAAGATATTTTTTTAATAGTTTGGAAGATTGGAAACGCGCTAACGCTTGGTCCATATTTTTTGGCATATCAATATCAGCTTCTTTATCCGCTCCTTCATTATTATCGAAATCAACTTGGTTCGATGGGGTCAATTCATTAGTAAGGCCATTATGCAACCCTGCTAATAAGCATGCTAGGACTAGATAAGGATTAGCATCTGATGAAGCTACGCGATGTTCAATTCTTTTTGTGTCATTTGATCCAGCTGGTATTCTTAATGAAACATCTCTTCGATTCCAGGACCAACTTGTATTAACAGGAACGAAATTTCTTGTTTCTATTCTTCTGTAACCATTTCGATTTGGAATAAAGATTGGAAAACTATCATAAAACATTGATTGAAAACCAGCTATAGCACTTTTTAATTTTTTATTTCCGTAACGATTGGAAGTAGCAAATATATTTTTTTCATTTTCATCATAAACGGAGAGATGAAGATGCATTCCATTACCAGTTTGATCTAGAAAGGGTTTTGCCATAAATGTTGCTTCATAGCCATGTCGTTCACTTGTCTCTTTAATAATACGTCTTAATAAAGCAGCATCATCTGCGGCTTTTAGAAGATCTCCAGTGTGCTTTAGATTAATTTCATACTGTCCCGCAGCAAATTCACTTGAAGCAGTAGTCGCTGGTATATTTTGCATTTCGCAATTCTTGTTAATATCATCAAATAACTTACCGAAGAGATCAAGGTCTGGTATGCCATAAACATGAGTTTTATTAGCACCTTCAGCAGGTATTGGTTTCCCAAACTCATCCCTATTTTTGTCTAAAAGATAAAATTCTAATTCAAAAGCAACCACAGGCTTCAATCCAGTGTTCTTAAAATTCTTCATAACTTTTTTTAGAATATTTCTAGGGTCAACCTCAGATGGGTCTTGTATCACTCCCCAATTTTCTTGCTCTTTTCTCATTGTGATTAATACCTGTAAGAAGCGTTCATCCCACGGGACTGGCTTAATACTTCCTTTAACAGGAACCAGAACACCATCAGGATCACCATCTGTCCAACCTAGATTTAGGGTGTTTGTTACTCCTCCTAGAACATCTAGATAAAATGCGGAGAATGGGAGAAGAACGCCATCTGAAAAAATTTTATTTGCTTCAAGGACGGGGAAACGTTTTCCTCTTACATAACCACATAAATCTGTGAAGATTGCATCGACATATTGAATATTATTGTGCTGACTTAATACTTCATCAAATTCAGCTTGTGTAGCAACTTTCATTTTATATCTCTGACTTAAGTCAGTCCATTAACGTGATTTTGTAAATGACTTAGATAGAACTTTTGATATTGAACCAAACTTGTCTCAAGTTCGCCATACTTTCCAGGCTGATAAGCTCGACTTTCAATGCCCTTTTGATTCATTTCACACAATTGGGAGTCTTCTGTTGATGTTTGGTCCCAAAGAAAAATCATTTTATCAATGTCAACTTCAGCATCTTTGTGAGTAACCCAATATTGAGTAACGATTGTTTTATTTTGACTAACAGGAGTAAATAAAAAAAGAATTACAAATTCATTATTGGCAACAAAGCTATTGAATGGGCTAAAACCAATAGCGGTATAACCATTATCTGGTCCTATAGTTTTAAAGTCACCCATTAATGAAGAGCATGAATAGCTACCATCCATTGTCTCAGACAGTATGCCTTCAGGTAAAGGAGTGCGCTCTGCAATTCTAAAATATTTATTGGTGTCTTCACTGTACTCGCCAACAAACAAACCTTTATTTTGACTTTCAAATGTCCAATCTTTTATACGTTGATTGAATTCAGGAGATTCAATTCCTGAGCCAACCCCAGCTCCATAAGAATTACAATACGCCTCTCCATGAACACTTAAATAATCTTTGTGAGTAAACTCGCCTCCCCAACAATGTGCACATTCTTTGAAGTTGTGAATGGTTGCGAGATGAGAAGCATTAAATATAAAGTCTTTTTGAAATGCGATCTTGCCGTCATTCAGGCCATGAATTTTAATATATGGTTCTAGTGGTTTTATGAATTCTTCAAATGAATATGGTACTTCAGAAAAGTTGACAAAAATTAAGCTTTCATAAACTTTTAAATGAAATTTGAAATCAGGTAAAGATGATGAGATAGTTAAATTATTATCTTTAGACTTTTTTATTTCAACAAATCCGCCATTAATTTGATAAATGAATGTATTGTTTTCATTAAAATAAGATAGATGAGTAAGAAATACCCACTGTTTCTTGAAAACAGCCTCATAACTTAGATCAAACAATGCTTTGTTAGTGAAAAAAAGCTGATCCATTCCTGTATAAGGGTCTTGGTTTTTAATAATGTCTCTAATGTTTTGATCAATCATGGTGTGAATTCAATATATTTTATTAATTAATAAATTAAAATAAAATAATCTTATGAGTAGTTTAGACCTCGATATTTGTTATTTATCAGCTTCTGAAGCCCTGGAAAAATTTAAAAATAAATCTTTGTCTCCAGTTGAGCTATTAAATGAGACAATAAAAAGAATTGAAAATGTAAACCCAAAAATTAATGCTTTTAATTTTTTTCGCTTTGAAGAAGCATTGAAAGAAGCGAAACATTCAGAATTAAAATATACAGAAGATAAATCTACTTTGCCTTTGGAAGGTTTACCTTTAGCAATTAAAGATGAAGTTAATATAAAGGGACAACCTAATAAGAATGGAAGCTTAATCTATAAAGACGTAATAGCAGAAGGAACTGATGTAGATGTAGAGTCCCTTGTAAGCTCTGGTGCAATAATTCATGCACGCACAACTAACCCAGAATTTTCACTTACATCATTCTGCCATTCCAAAGTTAATGGCGTCACAAGAAATCCCTGGAACTTAGATATGACACCGGGAGGTTCAAGTGGGGGGAGTGCTGCTGCACTAGCGTCGGGTTGTGCATCACTTGCAACTGGTAGTGATATAGGTGGATCAATTCGTATCCCTGCTGGGGCCTGCGGAGTCGTTGGTTACAAACCTCCCTATGGAAGAAATCCAATGGGTTATCCTTTTAATCACGATCCGTATTGTGTTGTTGGTCCCCTTGCGAGAACAGTTAGTGATTGTGCCCTTATGCAAAATGTTATGAGTGGTCCAAATAAAAATGATATTGCTTCACTCAGACCCAAAAAAATTATTCCTAATAAGTTTGAGAATATTAAGAACTGGAAAATTGCTTATTCACTTGATCTTGGATTTTTTGAGGTGGATGAAGAAGTTGAAAAAAATACATTGGAGGCTCTAAAAAAATTTGAGGCTCTTGGTGCAACAATTACAGAAGTAAAATTAAATTGGAATCGAGATGAAGTAAATTCAGTTTGCTTTAGTCATTACGCTAATTCATTTTATGGCCTAATAGCAAAATTTTCAAACGATGAAAAAAAACTATTAACTGATTATGCAAAAATGTTTGCTGAAGTCCCTGAATTACATATCAGAGCGATACAAAATAATGAGAAGTACTATCATGATCAAATAGGGGCTTATGTTGGATATGATGTTATTGAAAGCTCAGAGATCACAGGCCGAATGTATTCAGAAATTGGACCAATATTAGACAGTTACGATTTATTTATATGTCCTACAAACTCCTTACCTTCAATTAAGGCTGATATTGATATTGTTAATGAAAATATCATTATCAATAATAAAGAGCAGAAGTGTGCAGATTTTTCTTGGGTCATGTCACATCCATTTAATATGTTAGGTAAATTACCGGTCCTATCAGTCCCTTCAGGATTAAGTTCTAGCAATATTCCAACAGGAATCCAAATTATTGCTCGATCTTACAGCGATGAATTAGTATTCCAGGGTGGGTACAACTACGAAATGTTAGATCCATGGCTTAATTCAAACAAAAATCGTCCCTTGATTCCCCTTTAATATATTGACCAACGACCTTATAGGTGTACAATTTTTGGTATAAATAAAAAAAAGAGGAAGATTAATTATGCCAAAATACAAAGAAATGAAAAATTCTTTTGTAAAAGCTTTGATTGTATCACTATCGTTTGTTTTTATCGCTGGTGTAACGTCAACAACTAAAGCTTTTGCAGATGAGCCAGGATCTGTATTCCTGTGGGGTGGCTACGATGATGATGGTCTATTTGGAACATACGCTGAAGAGCACGGTTCCCCTGAATACTCAATATTTGGTGATGCTGAAGAAGGATTGCAAAAACTAAAAGCAGGCTTTGAAGTTGACTTAGCATGGCCATGTCAAGGTGAAATAAAAAGATGGGTAAGAGCAGGCGTATTAGAGCCGCTTGATCCATCAAGAATTGAAAACTGGAATGACATGTTCCCTGAAGTTAGAGACCTGCCAAGTGGCATGGTTGATGGTAAGCATTATTTTGCGCCAGTCGACTGGGGAGATACTACATTGTTTTACATGGCAGACAGGATTGATTGGATGGACGCCTCAAATGAAAGCTTTGCTCTAATGGAAGACCCAAGAGTAAAAGGTAAAGTAGGTATTTTAGACTCTGCTGCAGACTCATTATTTTTAATGATGCACCATCTTGGAATTGACATAAGAGAGCAAGATCAATTAACAAAAGCTGCAATTGATCAAGGTATCGATAAGTTTCGTGAAATGAGAGACAATGGTCAAATTCGTGCATTCTTTGGAGATACTTCTTCAATGATCGAAGCGCTAGGTAACGAAGAAATAGACGTAGCTCTTGGATGGAACGAAATAGCATGGAGTGCAGGTGCAAAAATGATGCAGCCTTCCAATGGCACAATGACTTGGGCATGTGGTCTTGCGATTGTTAAAGGTGCAGACCTTGATAAAGCATACGCGATGATCAATGGTGCTACTAGTGCTGAAACATCTGCTTACTTATTAAGTGAGTGGGGTTATGGACACAGTAATAAAGCTGGATTTAGCACACTTACAGCTGACGAATTAGCTGAACGTGGAGTTGCATCAAATCCTATCGAACATTTAAATAATGGAATGTTCTCTGTGATGCCGTCTGACGAAGTGACTGACTACATGGAAGCTCAGTGGGCTGAAATGGTAGCTGGCGGCTAATACACTACTAGTTAACTAATTTAAAATAGCTTGTTCTCTCTTGAGGACAGGCTATTTTTTATTTAGTAAGGAAATATCAGCTAAGTTTATGCTGATAAAGCATTTGCTATCTTGGAAAGACTGATTATCAAAATATTGTGATGATACAGTTATAATTTTTTCTATTTCTTTTGTTTCAACATAAAATTTTGTCATTTCACCCAAATATGATGTTTGCTTAATTTTACCTTCTAAGCAAATATCCCAGTCTGATTTTTCTGTGTCTATCATCATAGTCTCTGGACGAACACTGCAAATAACTTCTGAGGCATTTTCACTTATATTGAGATTATTCTTTATTTTGAACGAACCAAGATCTTCAATGTTAACATTAATATATTCTCCATCCTTTGACCCTGTATTAGCTTTTAAAAAATTAGTTTCACCAATAAAGTCACTCACGAAAATATTTTGAGGGTTTTTATATAACTCATTTGGAGATGACATCTGCTGAATTTTGCCTTCACTCATCACCGCAACTCGATCAGACATACTGATGGCTTCTTGCTGATCATGTGTAACGAATACAAAAGTTATTCCAATCTCTTTTTGAAGAGTTCTTAGTTCGAGTTGCATTTCATCACGTAACTTTTTATCTAATGCTCCAAGTGGCTCATCCAGCAATAATACTTTAGGCTGCCTTACTAAAGCTCTCGCTAATGCCACTCTTTGTCTTTGACCCCCGGATAGTTGGCTGCTATAGCGTTCCTCATAACCTTCTAATTTAACCAACGACAAAACATCCTTAACTCTTTTGATAATTTCATCGTTTGTTAAGCCAAGTTTTCTCAAACCAAACTGAACATTTTTTTCAACATTGATATGTGGGAAAATTGCATAATTCTGAAAAACCATATTTGTAGGTCTTTTATCAGGAGGTAATGCTGTAATATCACTGCCATCAAGTAATAGGTTGCCACTAGTTGGGTACTCAAAGCCGGCAAGCAATCTCAGTAAAGTTGTTTTACCACAACCCGATGGGCCGAGTAGAGAGAAAAACTCTCCCTCTTTGATTTGAAAAGAGACATCATCTACCGCTTTAACATTTCCAAAATGCTTTGAAATTCCGTTTATCTGTATGAAAGAATTATTCATGTATTTTTATTCCAAATTCAGCTTTCTCTTTTCCTTGACCAAGGTTTCTCAACCAGAATGCTAACAAAACTATAAAAGTAGTAAACACAATTATAACCGCACCTAAAGCCAACACATGCGGTAGTTTCTGAATAAATCTCATTTGAGCCCACATATACATGGGCAATGTTGCATCGCTTCCAGTTAAGAAGAACGCAAGAACAAATTCATCAAATGAAATTATAAAACTCAATAAAAGTGAGGCAATTATACCTGGTAGATATAATGGAAGAGATACTCGATAAAATGTCCCCCAGGCATTTTCCCCAAGGTCTCTTGATGCTTCCTCTAGTGAGAAATCAAAGCCTTCTATACGAGCAATTAAAATAAGCATTGCAAATGGAGTACAAAAAAGAATATGTCCTAAAGTTACCGGTACAAGTCCTAATTTAAAACCAAGGCTTAACCAAATAACAAGTATTGCAACCGCTAAAATAATTTCTGGAATTAAAAAAGGAATCATAATGGCCCCGTAAGAAATATTTTGCCCTCTGAATTTATAACGTGCAAATGCTTTGGCTGCGAAAAGTGCAATTGTTGTACTGACAACACTTGCAACTATACCTACTTTGATACTAGCCCAAAGAGCTTTATGTAAATTTGTTTTTGCCCACATTTCTTCATAATGCTCTGTTGTAAATCCTGAAAGTGGAAATGACATATAATTTGCATCATTAAAGCTAAATATTGGCAAGAATAAAACAGGGATATATAAAAATGCAAAATACAATAATGTGTAGATTAACAATGTATTGTTCTTTTGTTCCACTTAAGAAATCCTTTGAGTAAGTTTTTTTGTTGTATATGAAACGATCATTGTCACTATCGCAACAGTAATGAGCATAATGGTTGCAGACGCAGCACCAAGAGGAAGATTGTTTACTTTTCCAAAGTAAGCTTGGATCATATTTGATAGCATTCTCCCATCAGTTCCTCCAAGTAAAGCAGGAGTAACATAATCTCCTACTGTTGGAATAAAGATAATTAGTATGGCACCAATGATTCCAGGAAGAGATAAAGGAAGTGTAATTTTCCAAAAAGTTTCTAATCTTGACAATCCTAAGTCTCTGGCGGCTTCAATTAGAGAAAAATCTATTTTATCCAATGATACGTACAAAGGTAATAAAGCAAATGCTGCCCATGCATGGGTAAGCGTTATGATAACTGCAGTCTCAGAATACATTAGAAAAGTGAGAGGTTCGCTAAGCAGTCCTGCATTAATTAAAGAAGAATTAATAACTCCCTTAGTTCCAAGTATAATTTTCCAGGAAAAAACCCTTAAAAGATAAGATGTCCAGAAAGGTAATGTCAGTAAAACAAGCCATAACATTTTATTTTTCTTTACATAAAAAGCTATGTAATAACAGACAGGATATGCAGTAAGGAGAGTTACGAAAGTTACGATAAACGAAATCTTCACTGATTTTATAAGTAAAGAGACAAGCAAGTTCTTTTGAAAAAAATCAATATATCTTTGAATGGTGAAAGAGTAGTCAATTTCAGTAAAGCTAACTTGAGTGAAAAAGCTAAAACTCAACATTAGCCCTAAAGGTATAAGCATAGCTAAAGTAACTAGAATCAATGCAGGAGAAAGAAGTGAATAAGCTTTTGCAGGATCACTCCTTGCATAAAAAGACTTCCAAACTTGTAACATTAGAAAATTTTAATTTATATAAATAATAGATGCAATTTATATTTCTTTTTTACTTTTATCTGTAAAGTTTGAATACCATAGATATAGTCTTAAATACCATAATCTTAAAAAACCTAATGGTATTTTTGGAGAGAGTCCTTGATAGACTTTTGATATATTCGTTTCTCCACTATTTGACTCGTAAATCATTTCAGCCAGCTTCTTTCCACAATAAACTGTAGTATTGTTACCATTTGCCTGATAGCCATATGAAAATAAGACTGACTTGTCGTCATCCAATGCGCCAAATGCAGGTACAAAATCTCTGGTCATAACAACTGTACCTCTCCAGTAGTGATCAATATCAATATTATTCCAATGAGGAAAAACGCCTCTAAATTTTTGAGTCATAAATTCTCTCATTTTTAGTGCACTTGCATCATCACCATAAGTATCACCTCTTGTGCCAAACAACATTCTGTTAGAAGGCATTCTTCTGTAATAATATAAAATTTCTCTAGAATTACATATGGGATTTAAAGTTTTGTAGTTTTGCAACTTAAATTCATCATCACTCATTTCTCTGGTAACAATAATATTTGATAGGACTGGCATCATTCGATTAGCAAAACTTGGATGGAGCGACTCATCAGTGTAACCATTTGTTGCTACTACAACTTTATTTGCAGTAATTGATCCACCATCTGTTATTAGCTTATGTGACCCATTTCTCTCCCATTTTTTTACTCTTGAAAAACTATGTAATTTTGCACCTGCATCTACAGTTGCTGATGCAAAGCCTCGCATAAACGCCATGGGATTCATTGCAAATCCAGCCTCTGTAAATACTGCCCCAAATTGTTCAGTTGATTGATGTCCAACTTCATCAAATTCTTCTTTAGGTATCCATTTTGTATTAATACCAAAATACTCTTTCAATTCATTTCCCCATTCTTTTAATTCTTCACTGCTTCCTGGATGGTGAGCTACATCAAGGTTGCCATCACCTACTTTTTCACAATCAATATTATTTTCTGAAATAATAGATGCAAGAAGATCAACGCCTTCAATTTGAGATGAAAAAAATTTCTTAGTCTCTTCCATACCGAACTTTTTTATTAATTGTGTGGTAGATAACTTTGTAGCTGGTAGACAGCAAAAACCCGCATTCCTTGCACTACTTGCAAAACCATAGTGCCCAGATTCTAACACTCTTACATCTCCACCATAATTTTTTGCAATATGATAAGCCGTACTAATGCCTGTAAAACCGCCTCCAATGACACATACATCACATGATTGATCTCCAACTAATTCTGGATACTTATTTTGGTCAATGCTGCTGACCTCTTCCCAATAACTTTCTACTGGTTTATTAACGTCGTAAATATCCTTGTTGTACAGCTGTTTCATAAGAAATTTGTCCTACATCATGGTAGTCTCATATTGGTAAAATACCAATCATAAAAATACGTAACGGCAGACTCGTTCTGTGAGAGTACTCCAGGACTAAATGAATGAGACAACAAACCATTTTGATTATTTTCAATAATGGTTGTGTCATGTGCAGTGGTTACGTCCCATATGTGAGTAAGGTTTTCTTCATTAAAATCTTTGCCTTCTTCAGCTTCCTCATTGACTAACCAAATCAATTCAACTTCAGACTGAAAAATTGATAATGGTTTAAATATAAACATAACTCCAAAATCATTTGTAAAGTAACAACAGCTAAAAGGATTAAAACTTACTTGGGATAAACCACCATCAAATTCTTTAAACTGACCCATTAGTTTAGAGGCTGGTTTGCCATCTTTAGTTTGTGATAAATTTCCATTACCGATGGGTGTACGGTCTACGTATCGATTTAATCCCTTACTTAATCCTTCTTCAGTTTCTAAATATGTTTTTGAGGGGATTCCTTTTGTTTTGCAATCCTCAATCCATGGTTGAATCTTTTTTAAATATTCTTGTGTTTCTTTTTCTGGGGCCGTTCCAACACCGGCACCCATTGTGTATACCCAGTCTTTTTCATGTACTGAGCATAGCTCTGGATGTGCTGGACCACAGTGATAGCATTCTTGGAAATTTTCTAGGACAAGTTTGAAATTAGCTTTCGTAGGATATTTTCGTCTAGCAGCAATCTTTGCCTTTTCAGGATTATGAAAATTTACAAGCTCAGTCAATGGGGCAATAAACTCATTGAAATCCATTGGTTCATCCATTGAGAGATTTATGAATATCAAGCCTTGATAGATATTCATATGACAAGGCTTTAAACCCCAATCTTCCATTTTAAAATCATCTGGCATGTAGCGTGCTGACTTTAACTCGCCTTCTGCGGAGAAACTCCAAGCATGATATGGACAAACTAACAGTTTTTTTGTTCCTTCTTCTTCCAAACATATTCTTGAACCACGATGAGAACAAACGTTGTAAAAAGCTCTAACTTGACTATCCCTTCCACGTATTAGGATTATTGACTCTTTTTCTGCATTAAATAAAAAATAATCTCCAGGATTTGGAATACGGCTAACATGATCAACCATCAGCCACTGCTTGAAATAAATTTTTTTCATTTCATCAGAAAATATTTCTTCGTCAGTATAAAACTCTTGCGGAAGAGTCTTTCCTTCTTCATATCTTTCTTTAAGTTGATTAAAAAAGGTCATTAATTTGAAGTTGCTGACCAGAGACCTTCTTTTTTGATATCATCTGTTGCTAACTCTATGCCTTTACGCAAAATAGAAACAAGGTCATCAACTTGTTCCTTCGTGATAATTAATGACGGTGACATGACGCATGTACTAAATAATGGTCGTACGATTAAACCTAATTGCTGGCAATGCTCATTAATCCTAGAACCAATCTCGTAAGATAAATTCAGTGGATCTTTTTTATCCTTATTACCCACACATTCTACTGCGGCCATAAGACCTTCACCTCTAACTTCACCAACAATTGGTAAATCAGTGAGCTCTCTCAATTTTGCTTGAAAATAAGGGCCAACATCTTTTACGTGATCAAGTAAGTGAGTTTTTTCAATGTAGTCCAGAGTTGCAGTTGCGGCGGCCATGCTAACAGGATGCCCTGAGTCTGTGAAACCGTTTGAAAAAATTACTTTCTCTTTATTATCTAATTTGGACATCAATCGCTCTGATATAACAACAGCTCCGCAAGGCACATATCCAGATGTGATCCCCTTAGCGAGAAGTATAATATCCGGTGTGAAATCAAAATAATTTTCTGAAGCAAAAATGTGGCCAAGTCTTCCAAAACCAGTAACGATTTCGTCTGAAATGTACAGTACATCATGTCTCTTACAAATTTCGTGTGTCTTCTTATGATAACCTTTTGGTGGGACAATCACACCACCTGAAGCTAAAATAGGCTCAGCTATAAAAGCAGCAACCTTGTCAGCGCCAATTTCAATTATTTTGTTTTCTAATTCTTGAACCTTTAGATCACAGAATTCTTCATCAGTAAGATCATCAGGTTTACGAAAAGGATTAGGAGATGAAATATGGTGAACAATATTACTTGCGAAATCAAAATTATTTTTATCTCTTTCTTTGCCTGAGCAAGAAGCTCCTAAAAATGTGCTACCGTGGTAAGCATCATTTCTTGATATGATTTGTTTTTTTTCTTTTCGGCCTAGAATATTATTATAGAACATTACAAATCGTAATGCTGAGTCCACAGCAGACGATCCACCAGAAGTAAAAAAAATCCTTTTTAAATCACCAGGTGCATATTGAACAAGTCTTGATGCATAATTGTGAGCTATTTCTGTTGATTCAGTAAACGGACTTGCGTAAGGCATTTTAGTAATTTGATTGTAAACTGCATCCGCAATTTCTTTAACACCATGACCAACATTGACATTCCACATGCCTCCAGGTCCATCAATTAGTTTTTTTCCTGTTTTGTCATAAAGGTAAATCCCCTCAGACTTATCAATAAATGTCCGATCATCTTCACCTCTGTATTCTAAGTATTGCCATGGATGAAGAATTCGATCATCTAGGGTATTCTTTAAATCTTTTATAGGAGGCTGGGATGTGGATTTAGGCATGAATCATTATAGCTTAAATTGAACAGCTGTTCAATAATTGAATTACTATATAATCCTTATTTTTTGGCTATTCATATAGATCTGCAGGAACTTTATTTCTTCTTTCAGGGTTAAAAAATTGCCTTTTCACTACCTTGCATCTTGCCCATATCTTACGGTACTCAAGTTCTTCAGGGTGATAAATTTCTGCAAATATATTTTCTTTTATTTTTATTCCGTAAGGTCTCTTGAGTGAAGCCAGTGCAATGTTTTTTTTCATAATAGGAGACCATAGAGCTGCAGTTACAATGCCAATGTCTTCTTTTTTGCTGTTATAGATCACAGAACCATGTGCTGGCTTATCTCCATCTATATCCAAACCTACTAAACATCTCTCAGTAGTGTTTTCTTCTTTTTCTTTTTTAAGAGCTTTCTTTCCAACGAAGTATGAGTTCTTGTTTAAGTGCACGAGCCATCCCATTCCAATTTCATAAGGTGACCTCATTCTGGTTGGTCTTAATGAGTCTTCTGCGGCCATAAAGTCTGTATTGGTTTGAATAAACCCAGCTTCAATTCTTGTCATTTCGAGAGCATGCATTCCAAAAGGTCTTAATTTTAGCTCCTTGCCAGCAATCTCAATATTGTCCCATGTAGTTTCTGCATTTTTTGGATCAGTCCACAATTCGTAACCCAAATCACCAGTGAATCCTGTGCGTGAAATTAAAATATTAAAGCCATCAATTTTATATTCTCTCATTTCAAAAGGTTTTAGTTTTTCAAGATCAGTTGCTCCAAATTTTTTTAAAGTCGAGCACGATGTTGGCCCTTGAATTGCTAATGCTGCAATAGTGTCTGTTACATCGCTTATTGAAACATCAAAGCCATAAGCTGAGTCGTTAAGCCAGTTATATATTTTAACAGCACAGCACAGCATAAATTTTGTTGAAGAAAATTTAAAAATAGTACCATCGTCAATCACTTTTCCATCTTCATTGCACCAGATGATGTAAGCTACTGTATTGTCCTTCATTTCTGATAGGTCTCGGGTAACTAAGTAATCAACAAATCTATGCGCATGATCACCCGTAATTTCATATTTGCCCATAGGGGTAAGATCCATAACTGATGTACCATTTCTTGCTGCTGTATATTCTAGCTCGGTTGTTGAATATTCAGTGGGTACAGTGTAGCCATTCCAATTATAATATTTGTTAGTTCGAGAAGCCATACTGGTTCTGGAATGAAAAGGTGTCTTCTTTAAGGCTGAATATCTAAGATCTTGTGTCATTTAAAAATCGTCCAAAACTGCTTTGGCTGCATTTTTGCCTGAAATACCGGTTAAGCCACCACCTGGATGTGTTCCTGCGCCACACATAAAAAGACCATCCAAATGCGTTTTATACTGTGAGGCTCCTGGAATTGGGCGCATCATAAAAAGCTGATCAATTTGGATCTCGCCGTGATGCCAGTGTCCACCTGATACATTATATTCTAATTCAATATCGTCAGGGGTTATTAATTTCTTATGCTCGATGCATTCATTAATATTGGGAGCATATTTACTAATGATTTTGATTATAGATTCAATATAATTTTCTTTTACATTTTCCCACCCTTGATCAGTTTTATATGGTGCATATTGAACTTGAATGTCTAATTTTGGATTTTGATCAGAGTCTTTCTTTACACAAATTTCAAGTGTTGGCTCTAGTGAAAGCTTGTCAAACTTACTAGGGTTAAATGTTTCTTCAATGTAATCAATAGATGGAGCAACAACCATTCTGCTATCAAGATCAATATCATCACAATTGTTAAAACTAGGTAACTTGTTTAAATCTAAAATAAGTTTAGCAACTCGTCCTTTGGAGCGATGATGCTTAATTTTCCTTTTTACGTCAGTATCAAGGTTTTGAGAGCCAAGTAATGAAAAGTATGTTGAACGTGGATCTACATTAGAAATAATTTTCTTAGCATACACCTTTTCACCATTAATTAGTTCAACGCCTACAGCACAGTCATCTTCAACAATACAATTTTTAACAGACGCTGAGGTCTTTATTTCTACATTATTGCTTTTACATTTTTCAATTAGATGTTTAGTGAATTGATCGTTGCCTCCCTCTATCTGAAATATGCCACCAAATAATGAATTATTGTGGATAGCCATTCTATATAATAAGTTTATGAGAGAGCCTGGTGAACGTGGGCCTAAATTTGACCCTATGACTGAGTCATGTGCAATCAACCCTTGAAGTAATGTATTTTCAAAATTATCTTCGAGTTCATCAGCTATATTTAGACCAATCATCCTGGCAAACTCATTGAAATTTTTCTTTCCTAGTAGCCTAACATTTAATCCAAGCTTGAAGAGCTTAAAATAGTCAGAAAAGCTGTTGTTCATAATACGTGGAGGTGATGCCATCATGAAGGAGCCCAGAGTTTTTGAGAATTTTGACATTTTCTCATGAAAATCATTAAAACGGTCAGCATCGTGCGATGAAAATGTTGAGATAGATTTATGGTCAATGTGTTGATTGCCAACTAGTCGGATGTGCTGCCCAGTTTCAGATAAAGCGATTGTAGTCTTTGGCAAATAATTTACTTGCATACCTCCTAACGAACTTGAAACAGCTGTTGTTACTGGAGGAACATAGTTTGTGATTTCATTGTTGACCATGCCACCACACTCTTTTCGTGCTTCACAAATTAGTACTCTTTTATTTTTTCTAGCAAGGATATTTGCGCATACCAATCCATTATGACCTCCACCGATTATGATGGCATCAAAATTCGAATTGTCAGACATTAATAATAATTTCCTTTTTGTGGAACGTTCATGTCTAGTAAAACTTCACGAGCAGCGTTAGCTCCTGGGGCACCCATTACACCTCCGCCTGGATGTGTTGAAGAACTGCATATATACATATTTTTTAATGGAGTCCGATACTGTGCATATCCTGGGACTGGCCTATTGAACATTAATTGGTCCATGGTCAACTCTCCTTGAAAAATATTACCCTCTGTCAGACCAACCTCGTTTTCCAATTCTAGTGGTGTACGAACCTCATAATGATTAATTAAGTCTTTAAAGTTAGGTGAAAACTCTGAAATACAATCAACAATATGTCTTCCAAACTCTTGCTTTCTCTCTTCATTCCATCCGCCATTTGCGAGGTTGAATGGTACATACTGAATAAATACAGACATATAATGCTTACCAGGCTCAGCCATTGTCGGATCACTTTTGGATGGAATACACATATCTACATAAGGATTTCGTGACCATTCTCCCCTTTTCCAATCGTCATAAGCGCCTTCCATCTCTTCAATTGTTTCTGTGAAGTGCATGTCTCCACCACCCCCTGGATCGCCTTCAGGTATGCATGGAAAATCTGGTAATGCATCTAATGCAATATTTAATTTACCAGATGACCCCCTTATCTTGAAATTTTTCACGCTTCTCACAAAATCATCAGGAAGATCCTTCTCCTCAGTAATCTTTAGAAATGTTCGTTTGACATCAAGATTGGATACAATTTTCTTTGCGTAATATTCATCACCATTTTGTGTTGCGACCCCAATTGCTTTTCCATTTTTTGTAATAACGTTAGTTACTTCGCTGCTAGGCTTTACTTCACCACCATGGTCTTTTAAACAACCCATCATTGCTTGAGTAATAGATCCCATGCCACCTCTTGCATAGCCCCATGAGCCAACTGATCCATCAACTTCACCCATATAATGGTGCAGCAACACATAAGCTGATCCTGGCGAACATGGACCCAAAGCTGTGCCTATGATTGCACTGCCAGCAAGATGGGCTTTAGTTATTTCACTTTCAAAATATTCCTCTAAGTAATCTCTAATACTCATCGTATAGAAACGAATAGTTTCATAAATCTCTTTTTCTCCAAGACCATCTAGTTCATCTTTTGCAGCAAAATGTTTCGCAAACTCGAGGGCACCAAATAAATCTTTTGGTTTAAATGATGTTAAGTCAGGCGGTGTCATTTTTAGTAGAGGCTTAATAATTTTACATTGTCTAAGAACGTCTCGGCTGTATCTTTCATATGCTTCTGCGTCTTTATGAGAATGACGCCTTATAGAATTTATAGTCATGTCATGATCATGGTAATGAGTGTAATAATCTCCATTTTTCATCATCGTGGCACTGCCTTCGTATGGGATAATTTGTAGCCCATACTTATAAAGCTCTAAGTCCCGCATGATCTCTGGCCTTAATAAACTACATACATAAGAACAATTTGAATATTTCCATCCTGGGTAAAGCTCTCGACTTACTGCCGCGCCGCCAATCCAATCATTTTTTTCTAGGACAACGACATCTAATCCTGCTTTAGCCATATAACTAGCTGCAGTAAGCCCGTTATGGCCCGCTCCAACAACAATTACATCATGAGTATTTTTTGGCATAAAATGTACGAATATTGAATTATTATGATACTCATATTGAATGATTATTCAATACAAAACTACCCATATGATTAAACTTTGTGTATGGTTCTTTTATGAATATAAGTCCCAAAAAAATTAGTGATCATCAACTTGAAGATCAAGAATTCTCAATCAATCATCAAAAACTGATTGATGCAACAATTGAAACTATAGCTAAAAGAGGTCTTGGAGATACTACGATTGCACAAGTTGCTAAAAAAGCAATGGTATCACAAGGCTATGCAAATTTTAGATTTAAATCTAAAGAAAATCTTTTACTAAGTTCACTAAAATTTCTGTCAGACGAATATAAAAATTCTTGGCAACGAATATTTGAAGATAATAACTTAGATCCTGTTGGTAGAGTGATTAAGATAATCGAAAATGATTTCAGTAGTAAAATTGCAAATAGAAATAAAATTGCAGTCTGGGTATCTTTCTATAGTGAAGTAAAGTTCCGTCCTTCTTATTTATCAATCTGTCAAAAACAAGATGAAATATATTCATCTCAGATGGAAAAGTTAATTAAAGAAGTAAATATTTTAAATAATCAATCTTTTCTTACCCCAAAAGAAATAAGTGAGACTTATCTCTCAATGGTAGATGGGTTATGGCAAAGAATTTTATTTGATCCTAAAATGTACTCACACGTATTTTGTAAAGGACTAGTAAAAAAATACTTTAAAAATATTTATACAGATGAAAAACGGTTTGTGTGATTTCATCTTTTCAATCAATACTTGGAAGTAACTATAAAACTTATATTGTTTTATTTTTATGTGCACTCATTATTGGCATAAAACTAGGAACACTTATTCCCTTATTATCTCTAATACTTGAATCAAGAGGCTATAGCAATACACAGATCGGTTTGAATGTTGTAGCCCAACCGTTGGCGGTAATTTTATTTGTTAGAATTACTCCTATTATCATTCACACAATTGGATTGTCTAGGTCCATTGTGATTGCTCAGATTGTCACAATTATTTTATATTTCACCTTTCCCGTATTTGAGAGTTTAACTGCATGGTTTATTATACGATTTCTTATCGGTTTTGCAGGAGCACTTGCATGGAATGCCTTTGATACATGGATGTTATCAATGGCAGATGATACAAATAGGGGGAAAATTGTAACAATATACAATACCGTATTTATTATTGGCTTTGCAATTGGTCCTCTTGTTATATCTTTAACGGGGATTGAGGGATGGCTTCCATTTATTGTAATTGCAGCAATGTCATTTATAGCAATTATTCCTCTCATAACATTCAATATAGCAGATCAAGAATTGCCTGAGAAAAAGTCTCTTCCGATTTTAGCGACGATAATAGCTGCCCCAACTATTTTTGGAGCTGCAATTCTCTGTGGATTAGACGATGTTATGTTCGTGTCATTTTTTCCAATCTTTATGATTAAGAATCAGTTTTCACAAGACATTGCTCTTCAGTTTGTCACTATTACGTTAGTTGGCGGTGTCATATGCCAGCCGCTAATTGGTATTTTACTTGATAGGATGAATAAGAGACTACTTATGAATATTGCTGTCTTCTGTACTTTTATTTGTCCAATAATTATAGGTGTTTTTCTTGGAAACTTCTATTTAGTGGCATTGAGCTGTTTTATTTGGGGAGGAGCAGCAAGTGGAATATTCTCGATATCACTTACAATGTTGGGAGAAAGATATACTGCTTCACAGGTTGCGGGCGCAACGGCAATATTGGTGATGGTTTTTGAGTGCGGTTCATTAATTGGTCCTTTGATTGGGGGAAGAGTTATGGATATTTTTGGTCCTATTGGTTTTATATATACAATTGTATTTTTTACTTTTATTTTCTTAATGATTTCAATTTATCGAACTATAAGAAACTAGAAATGAAAGAAAGTATTAAAAGAGCTACTAAAGAAAACTCCGATATCATTGGAGAAGTTTTTAATTTGTATAGAATCTTCTATAATCAAGAATCAAATCTTGAAATTGCACAAAAATATATCAAGCAAAGACTTGAGAATGATGAATCAATAATCTTTTTTCATGAAGAAGAGGGTACTTGTGCAGGTTTCACCCAATTATACCCTACTTTTGACTCGGTGAATGTAAGAAAAAAAATTGTTCTATATGACTTATTTGTAAGAGAAGAGTATAGAAGAAAAGGTATTGCTAAGTTGTTAATGGATGCTGCTAAAAATTATGCTACTGAAAATAAATTTGGCTCAATCGAACTTTCCACAAATAAATCAAACACGCCTGGTCAAACACTTTACGAGTCACTTGGATACATTAGAGATAATGAGTTCTACAGTTACGATTTAGAAATATGATTATGTGTTTGATCTAAAGATTTTTTAAGCTTTTCACATAATTCGTCTACATGGGAATTATTAAAAATTAGCGGTGGGCAAAAAATCATTCCATCCCTCACAGCTCTCATCACTAAACCATTTTCAATACAGTAATCTCTGCAAATTGTTCCAACAACACCCGTGTCCTCAAACATTTCCATCTTCTCTTTATCTTTAACCAATTCTACAGCTCCTATAAAACTTTTCATTCTGACTTCTCCAACTAGCGGGTGCTTTTCAATCTCACGCATTTGCTGCTCTAAATAGACAGACACCTGACTTGACTGCTCGATAAGATTTTCTTCTTTTATAACTTTTAAATTCTCAAGACTTACTGCACAAGCTACTGGATGACCTGAATACGTATAACCATGATAAAACTCACCACCTTCATTAATAATTGTATCACTAACGCGATCACCAATCATGATGCCTGATAGCGGTATGTAGCCTGATGTTATACCCTTAGCCATTGTGATTATATCGGGCTTGATATTATATGTATCAGATCCAAACCAGTTTCCTGTTCTTCCAAAGCCACAGATAACCTCATCAACTACAAGAAGGATATCATACTGATTGCAGATTTCTTGGACCCTAGGCCAATATGAATCAGGAGGAATGATTACACCACCTGCACCTTGGATTGGCTCACCAATAAATGCCGCCACATTATCAGCGCCTATTTCATTAATCTTCTCTTCAATTTTGTTTGCTGCAAAAATTCCAAAATCATCTTGGGACATTTCGTTTCCGTATTTGTACCAATATGGTGGTAAAACATGCTCAAAACCTGGCATCATATCACCTTGTGAATGCATTGCAGTCATCCCACCAAGGCTCATACCTGTCATTGTACTGCCATGGTATGCAAACTCTCTACTTATAAAAGTTTTCTTGTTTGGCTTACCTTTAAGATCCCAATATCTCCTCACCATTCTCACAACTGTGTCGTTGGCTTCTGAACCGCTTGATGAAAAGAATGCATGATTTAGATCATGGGGACTTAACTCTGCTAATTCTCTTGCTAGCTCGATTGATGGAGGCGTAGCAGTTTTAAAAAAAGAATTATAATATGGAAGCTCTTGCATTTGCTTGTAGGCAACTTCAGCAAGATTTTTTCGGCCATAGCCCACATTAACACACCAAAGCCCAGACATTGCATCCAATAGCTGCTTATCATCAGATGTGGTCAGATGAACGCCGTCTGCTTTTGTTACAATGATACTACCTTCTTCAGCAAGAGACTTATAGTCAGTAAAAGGATGGAGGTGATGTTTGGTATCAATCTCCTGCCATTGTTTAGTAGTTCTATTTAGATATGCCATAATTTTATTTAAATGCCTGAATACCTGTTAAATTCCGTCCCATTATTAATGTGTGAACATCGTGAGTTCCTTCATAGGTTTTTACAGTTTCTAAGTTAACCATATGTCTCATGACATGATACTCATCTGAAATACCGTTGCCACCTAAAATATCTCTGGCGTTACGACATATATCCAAACTTTTAGAAACATTATTTCTTTTAATTAAGCTTACCATATTGCTATCAGATTGCCCTTTATCCATAAGGCGTCCGACTCTTAATGCAGCCTCTAACCCTAATGCAATTTCTGTTTGCATATCTACTAATTTAGACTGAACCAACTGTGTCCCGGCAATTGGCTTCCCAAACATTTTTCTATCTAGAGCATATTGCCTTGCAGTCGCCAGACAAAATTCAGCTGCTCCAATTGCACCCCACGAAATTCCATAACGGGCACTATTTAAACATTGAAAAGGTCCACTTAAACCTGTTGTTTTAGGTAAAATTTTATCTTCAGGGCAAAATACATTTTCCATAATTACTTGTCCTGTTGCCGATGCCCTTAGCGACAATTTTCCTTCAATCTTCGGAGTGGAGAGACCTTTTGACTCTCTATCAACAATGAAACCTCTAATTACATTTTCTTCATCCTTAGCCCAAATAATTATCACATCAGCATGAGGCGCATTACTGATCCATGTTTTTGTTCCATTTAGTTCATATCCACCTTTTACTTTTACTGCTTTCGTTTTCATGGCGCCTGGATCACTACCAGCATCAGGTTCGGTTAATCCAAAACTACCTATAAATTCTCCTTTTGCTAGTTTCGGTAGATAATGTTCTTTTTGTTCATTGCTTCCAAATTTATGTATAGGGTACATTACCAGGCTTGTTTGCACTGACATTATAGATCGGTATGCGCTGTCGATTTTTTCTATCTCACGAGTAATTAGTCCGTAAGAGACATAATTACTTCCCGCACATCCATAGCCGTCTAAGTACGATCCTAGAAGTCCTAGTTCTCCCATTTCAGTAAAGATTTCCCTGCTAAAATTCTCATTTCTATTGTCATCAATTATTCTTGGGAGCAATTTTTCTTTACAGTATGCTCGCACAGTTGATTGCAATATTTTTTCTTCAGCTGAAAGCTGATCATCTAAATTAAGAACATCATCCCAAGCAGAAAGAGATTTTATTTCTGTTTCTTTATTTTGAATATTAATAACCATTAAAATTGTTATATGATATTATAGTAATACTAGTAAACTAATTTCTTTTATGGACACCCAAAATAAGCCACTTATTGCAGTTTTTGCAGATGTAATTAAGAAAGAGGAGTTGCACCGAACTTATCACGCATCTGGAACCAATTATATTAAAGCTGTTTCTGAAGCTACCAGCTGTATACCGGTTATACTTCCTGCATTTGGATCAAGTGTAGATTATAGAGACACACTTCGTAAATTTGATGGAGTTTTGTTAACTGGAAGCCTTTCAAATGTTTATCCAGAATTTTATAATAAAGATAAAATTGTTGAACCATTAGATATTGACAGAGATAAGACAGTACTGCCAATGATTGATTTTATATTTCAAAATGAGATACCTATGCTTGCAATATGCAGAGGTTTTCAAGAAGTTAATGTTGCCATGGGAGGTTCACTGTTTGCAGATATTCATGAGGTACCAGGCAGAATGGATCACCGATGCCCAGAGTCTGATGATCCTGATATACAATTTTCTAAACAGCATGAAGTGTATTTTAAAGAAAATGGTAAATTTGAAAAATTAGCAGGCACTCCGACGATCGAGGTAAATTCATTACATACACAAGGAATTGACGAATTAGCAAACGAATTAGTTGCTGAAGGAGTTGCTAAAGATGAGACAGTAGAGGCAATCAGTTTGTCTGGTTATAGTGGATATTTTTTTGGCGTACAGTGGCATCCTGAATATTCTGCGACTACTGATGATTTTTCCAAAAAGTTATTTGCAAGCTTTAGTGAGTCAGTGGAAAAAAATAGTTTAAAAAAAATTAGATAAAAAAGTTACTATAAATAACAGTACCTACTGTTAGCACTGCTAAAATAATAACTATAGATTGACGCAAAAGATTTTTTTGATTCAAAAAATTAAAAATGAGACTTCCTGCCCAGCACCATACTGAGTGGGAAACTGATTGTATTAAAAAGAATGTTGAAGCTATAATTAAAACTTCAAGTGCCCAGTTTGAAGTTAGGCTTGCACTTCCAAAAGAAGTGAATTGAGTATAGGCGGCGATCACCATAGCCCACCCTTTAGGATTGAGGGGATGCACTAAAAGACCATTAAAAAAGTTGGGTATACTTTCTAATTCTGTCTTAGAAGTTGGCTTTAGGTTTAGGAACATAATCTTATATGACAACCAGCAAATGTAACCCGTTCCAGCAATTTTAATTAAATTAATTATAAATGGGTTAGAATTTAATAAAGACAAAAATCCAAATCCAAGCCCAATGGTTAAAAAAAGTTTTCCGAAAGTAACGCCCGCAACAAAAGGTAATGATTTATATAATCCGTGCTGGGCTCCAGAACTCATTAATAGCAGATTGGCAGGTCCAGGCGTTGTAACCATTATTAATGCAAAAATAAAGAAAGCTGGATAAAGTGAGAGAGTCATAACCCTCTGTTTTTAGCAATGTTTAAGGCCATTCCAATAGCTGTTAACAAACTATCACATGAAGCAACGAACTTTTTTGCTATATCCAATCCTGTTCCATGATCAGGACTGGTTCTTACAAAGGACAGTCCAGCTGTGTAATTAACGGTATTATCAAAGTCAACAACCTTTATCGGTATTAAAGCCTGGTCATGATACATGCAGATAAATGAATCAAATTTCTTAATATTTGAATTTCTAAACAATGAGTCCGCAGGATAAGGCCCAGAAACATTTATACCTTTTTTCTTACATTCATTAATAGCAGGAATTATTTTTAAGATCTCTTCTTTTCCTAAAATACCCCCATCACCCGAATGAGGATTGAGACCACTAACAGCAATTTTGGGTTTACGAACTCCAAAATCTTTTTTTAATGTTTGGTCAACATTGAGAATCGATTTAGTAATATTTTTTTTATTTATTTTTTTTGCAACATCTTTTAACGCAATATGTGTTGTAACTGGAATAACTTTCATTTTCTTATTTAGCAAAAACATCAGTTCATTTGATTTTTTATCTTTTTTTGCAAGGTATTCTGTATGCCCTTTAAATCTCCTAAGTTTTTTGGCAATAACTTCTTTATTGATTGGGTTTGTAACAATTCCAGAGATTACTTTTTGTTTTGCAAAATCAATGGCCATGTCAATTGACTGCAATATTGCACCAGCATTACTATAATTTCTTTTACCAAGCTGGGTCTTTGCATCAATCTTTATAGGAATAACTGGTAAATATTTTTTATTTACACTTAAAGCCTCTGATGGATTATTAATTATTTGAACTTTTAAACCTACTTTCATTTTTTTTATAACTCTACTTACATAGACTGGGTCGTGAATTAAAAAAAATTTTAGGTTTGTATTTTTCTTTATCCAAGCTTTGATAGTTATTTCTGTACCTATGCCTGATGGGTCTCCCATGGTGACCGCAATTAAATTTTTATTTTTACTCATTAAAAAATTCCTAGAAACTTTTTCTTAAATTTGTGCTCACACTCATTGAGCTGGCTTCTATACTTTTCAGATCGAAGTTTGACTTTATTGGCAACATCAATCAACCAGTTTTGATTTTTATAGGATTTCTTTTTGTACCCACCGTGTCCTTCATGGTATGCTAAATATTGGCTATAAGCATCACTTTTGCTTATCCCATTAATTTTATTAGACTTATTTATATACCAACCCGTAAAGTCTATGGCATCTGCAAAATTAACTCGCGATGCTAAAGGTTTCTTATTCTCAGTTCTATACCAATCCCAAGTTGCATCAATTGCTTGGGTATAACCAAATGCACTAGATTTTCTTTTCCAGGGTATAACACCTAAAATCTTGGTTCTCTCCGGTTTAACTCTATTTTGAAATGCAGATTCTTGTCTTAAAATTGACATTTGAACATGAATGGGGGCACCCCATTTTTCGTATGATTTATTTGCCAATCTATACCATGAGGATTTTTGTTCAAAGATAGAGCAAATATTCTCTTGTTTTGCAGGCGGCTTACTTGCACAACTGAATAATAAAAAAAAACTAATTAGTATTAGTATGAATACTCTCATTTATTTACTCATTTACTTTAAAAGTTTTAAATAATACCTTTCTCCAACATCAAATGAAACAAATAAATCAACCTATTGTCATTAGTTATATATTCATTTTTTTATTAGCATTAATCTGGGGAGTAAACTTCCTGTTTATTAAAATTGCAGTATTAGAAATAAGTCCTGTTAATAATGTTTTTCTAAGATTAATTTTGGCATCAACAATACTTTATTTCTATATGAGATTTACAGGAAATAGACTTCAATTAAGTATTCATTATCTCTTTTTTTATTTCGTTATTGGAGCATTAGGTAATGCAATTCCATTTTTTTTAATTTCAACAGCAGAAATCAACATTGATGCAGGTATAGCAGGCGTTCTGATGTCTCCTATGCCTTTAATAACCTTAGCGCTTTCGGCAATTATTTTGAGAGATGAGAAAATTAATATTTTTAAGTCAATGAGTTTTATTATAGCTTTTCTTGGCTTACTTATTCTCTTTGGTTTTGAAAATTTAAATCAACTTGGAGGTGAAAACAAAATTGAATTTTATAGTCAGATTGCAGCTTTGGTTGGGGCGTGTTCTTATGCATTAAATGCAGTTATATCTAAACTTGTACCAAAAATAAATTTTATTTCACTTGCAACTGGTGTGACAATAGCAGCGACATTATTAATGTTGCCCTTTTCTATTTTCTATCAGCCTTTTTGGTTAGAAAGTTACAGTTCGCCAACAGTTGTGTCATTATTGATACAGGGTATATTTGCTACAGCGATAGCCAGTTTACTTTTTTTTAAAATCATTGAAACAAGAGGGCCTGTTTTTTTATCACTAATTAATTTTTTAGTGCCTTTAATAGCTTATTTTTCTGGAGTTATATTTCTAGGAGAAATCATAAGAGTGAATGTACTAGTTTCCCTGTCTATGATACTATTGGCTTTGTATCTCAATCATATTTCTAACAGGTAAGAAAATGTTAAATATAAAAGATGTTTCAGTAAATTTCGGAGGCATCAAAGCTGTCAACAAAGCCAGTATGAAGATTGAGACCGGAAAAATCACAGGTCTCATCGGTCCTAATGGAGCAGGAAAAACAACATTATTCAACATAATAGCTGGGAATATCAAACCAACTATGGGTAAAGTCATGTTGGATGAACAAGATATTACATCTCTTCCGTCACATGAACTATTTGAAAAAGGCGTATTAAGAACCTTTCAATTAGCTCATGAATTTTCGAATATGACTGTGCTTGAAAATTTGATGGTAGTTCCTGGGATGCAGACAGGAGAAAAAATTTTAAATACATGGTTTCAAAGAAAAAGAATTGAGAATGAAGAAAAGGTAATTAAAGAAAAAGCCCTCGAGGTAATTAACTTTCTAAAGCTTGATCATTTAACTTATGAATTAGCAGGTAATTTGTCAGGTGGTCAAAAAAAATTATTAGAATTAGGTCGTACAATGATGGTCAAAGCAAAAATTGTTTTACTTGATGAAGTTGGTGCGGGAGTAAATAGAACTCTTTTAAACGATATTACAGATATAATAAAAAAATTAAATTATGAAAAAAATTATACTTTTTTTATGATTGAACACGATATGAATTTTTTATCCAAACTTTGTGATAAAGTCATTGTTATGACTGAAGGATCTGTTCTCGTTGAAGGAGAAATAGATGAAATAAAAAAAAATGAAAAAGTAATAGAAGCCTATCTTGGGCGAGGACAAATAGAGTGAGTAAATTTTTAAGTTGTACAAACATGACAGGAGGATATGGAGGAGAGGATATACTCCACAGTTGTAATATAGAGGTCAATGTAAATGAAATAGTTGTTATTGTTGGTCCAAATGGTGCTGGCAAATCTACTGCAATGAAAGCAATGCTAGGCATGATAGATCTCAAGTGTGGAGATATTATCCTTGATGGGAACGATATTTCAAATCTCTCACCTCAAAAAAGGGTTGCAGCAGGAATTGCGTTTGTTCCCCAATCGATGAATATTTTTAGTGAACTTACTGTAGAAGAAAATTTAGAGATGGGTGGATTTTTAAGAGATGGAAATATACAAAAAACAATTGAAGAGATATATGAATTGTTTCCAGCGATGAAAGAGAAACGTAACCAGCTTGCGGGAGAGCTTTCAGGCGGTCAAAGACAACAAGTTGCCGTCAGTCGAGCATTAATGACTCAGCCTAAAGTATTAATGCTAGATGAGCCGACAGCAGGCGTGTCTCCAATTGTAATGAATGAAATATTTGATCGTATCGTTCAAATAAAAGAAATGGGCGTTGCGGTAGTGATTGTTGAGCAAAATGCCAAGCAAGCCCTTAAAATTGCTGATTTTGGACATGTTTTGGTAAATGGCGAAAATAGATTTTATGGCAAAGGAAATGAATTATTAACTGATCCTGAAGTCAGAAAGAGTTTTCTAGGAGGTTGATGTGGATAATTTTGAATTAGTAAATGCATTGGTCCTTATATCAAACTTTGTTCTAATTCCTGCTCTATCTTATGGCAGCCAACTGGCATTAGCTACTCTCAGCTTAACGATAATATATGGCGTATTAAGATTTTCTAATTTCGCTCAGGCTGACTGGATGTCATTTGGGACAATGACAACAATATTATTCACATGGTATTTGCAAAGTTTAGGAATAACAGGTGGTTTCTTACCAACTGCACTAATTGCGCTTCCGTTTGCAATTATAGTGACTGCACTCTTCTGTCTTTTAATAGATAGATCTGTTTATAGCTTTTACCGAAAGAAAAAAAGCCAACCAATTGTTCTAATGATTGTATCAGTAGGAGTAATGTTTATTTTGCAAGCGATTGTAAGATTCATTATTGGCCCAAATGATAGAAAGTTTTTTGATGGTGAAAAATATATTGTTCATGCTCTTGACTTCAAAGACTACTTTGGACTTTCCGAAGGGCTTACAATCAAATCTACTCAGCTCATCACTCTCATAGTGGCTATAATAGCAATGGTGAGTTTATTTTATTTCTTACAACGAACAAAAATGGGGAAGTCAATGCGAGCCTATTCAAATAACGAAGACCTTGCATTGTTATCTGGAATAAATCCTGAAAGAGTAGTTTTAATTACATGGGTTATTGCTTCAGCGCTCATCACAACTGCGGGTGTTCTTTATGGACTTGATAAAAGTTTTAAGCCGTTTACATATTTTAATTTGTTATTGCCAATGTTTGCTGCGGCAATTGTTGGCGGCATAGGATCCCCTATTGGAGCTGTTATAGGGGGGTATGTTATAGCTTTTTCTGAAATAACATTAACCTATGCATATAAAAAATTCTTTATTTACTTATTACCAGAAAATTTAGAGCCATCAGGATTAATGCAGGTTCTCTCCACAGATTATAAATTTGCAATTTCATTCATTATATTGGTAATTGTCTTAATTGTTCGTCCAACAGGAATTGTAAAAGGTAAAATTATATGACAGATAATTTAAGAGCGCCTCTTGCATTTGCTTTTATGGGAATACTTCTTGCTATAGTTGGCTTCACCCAATCATGGTCAGTATCTCTGAGTATAATTAATTTATGTCTTATTTCTTCCATAATGGCAATTGGAGTAAATTTACAGTGGGGATACGGAGGACTTTTTAATGCCGGAGTGATGGGTTTTACAGCTTTGGGCGGGCTTACTGCTGTACTGGTCTCTTATGATCCGGTCTATGAGGCTTGGGATAAAGCTGGCATAGGTATTTTGATAAGTGCAGTCATCTTAATTTTAAGCATCACTCTGGTAATGTTTGCATACAGAAATATATCTAGCCCACAATTTAGAAATACATCAATTGTTCTTATTGTAATTGCAGCCCTTATTGGAATAAATAGTTTCTATGGGCCTTCTATTGACGTTATTGAATCTATTAATCCTGCTAAAACAGGTTTTTTAGGTGGATTAGGTCTGCCAATTGTTTTTTCATGGGTTATTGCTGCATTTGTAGCAGGTTTAGTTGCTTGGGTAATTGGAAGAATAACACTACGACTCAGATCAGACTATCTCGCAATTGCAACATTAGGTATATCTGAAATTGTAATAGCAATTGTTAAACATGAAGATTGGTTATCAAGAGGTGTAAAGAATGTATCTGGGCTCGATCGACCTGTTCCCTATGAAATAGAGCTGCAACAATCAGAATGGTTCATCAATCTCGTTGAAAGAATAAATTATGCTACTCTAAATAGTGTACAAACAATTTCTTTAAGGCAAGAACTGCTCAATGATCTAATTATTATTAGTTCGGGTGTATTTGTAAAATTATGTTATGTGGGTCTATTCTTATCGGTTCTGTTATTAATTTTTTATCTAAGTCATCTTGCACTTAACTCACCATGGGGAAGAATGTTAAGAGCTATTCGAGATAATGAAGTAGCAGCAAGCGCAATGGGCAAGAATATTTTCGCACAACATTTACAAATATTTATAATTGGTTCCGCTATAATTGGGATTGCAGGAGCAATGCTTACAACGCTTGATGGTCAATTTACCCCAGGATCTTATAGGCCATTAAGATTTACATTTATTATCTGGCTTATGGTGATAGTTGGTGGATCAGGAAATAATTTAGGATCAATATTTGGTGGATTTTTTGTTTGGTTTATTTGGATTGAAGCAGAACCATTATCAATAGGTTTTATGAATCTACTCGCAAGCGGCTTCGAATATGATAATCCAATAAGAATGCACTTACTAGGAAGCGCTGCTCATCTTCGTTTATTTATCATGGGTCTTTTACTTTTACTCGCACTTAGGTTTATGCCAAGAGGAGTAATACCTGAGAGAATACTAAAAAAATAGGGGCCTAAAAAAGGCCCCTATTAAATTAAAGTGGTAAGAAATTATCGAACTTGAATGGTATTGAATTCACCATTTCCTATTTCTAACTCTTTATAAGATCCAGAGGCTTCTCCAACATCAGAGAACTCAACATTTGTTGCTCCCTGATAATTGACTTCACCACCGTCTTTAAGAATTTCAAGAGCTTTACCTAATTCACCAGGGAAAATCTCAGTTCCTGGAGCGTTAGCAACTCCCATTACATTATTCGCAATTGAGGATCTGTCTGCGGAATTTCCAGCCTGAATTGCTAGCATTATTAATGCAGCTGCATCATAGGACTCAGGTTCGAAAGGTCCGTCTCCTGGAATTCCATTTGAAGATGCCATTGCTTTAAACATATTTGCACCTTCAGACTCAGAGCCTGGCAATGTACCGAATGTACCTGTGAGATCACCATCAACATTCTCTATGAGACTGTCTCCAATCATTCCATCTGCAAGTATAAATCTTGAGAAAGCACCTGTCTCCATTGAGCTCTGTATAATTCCTCTACCGCCTTGGTCGACGTAACCCAAGACTGCAACCTCTGTTGCGCCGGATGCGGATAGAGTTGAAACTTCAGCAGAGTAATCTCCCTTACCATCTTCATGAGGAACCTCAGCCGTTACAGAACCTCCCATAGCCTTGAATGCATTTACAAAACTATCAGATAGACCTTTTCCATAGTCATTATTTGTATAAGTAACCGCTAACTCACTTATTCCTCTATCCATAACAACCTGTGCTAGAACTTGTCCTTGTCTCGCATCTGAAGGAGCTGTTCTAAAGAAATAGCCTTTATCATCTATGTCTGTTAATGCTGGTGAAGTTGCTGATGGAGAAATTATAGTAACCCCATTTGGCACTGCAACATTATTTGCAATTGCCGTAGTCACACCTGAACAATCCGCACCCATTATTGCTGCAACATTATCTGAAGTAACTAATCTTTCAGCTGCAGAAGTTGCTGCACCTGCGTCTACACATGTAGAGTCAGCACGTACTGAACTGACACTTGCTCCACCCAATAGAAGTCCAGAGTCACTAACTTCTTTCATTGCAAGTTCTGCCGAACTAGCCATTGTCGGAGTTAAGGATTCAATGGGTCCTGTGAAACCAAGAATTACTCCTATTTTTATTTCGTCTGTTGACGCCTGGTCTGACTGTCTGTCACAACCATAAAATATTCCTAAGGCTAAAATTACCCCTAAGAAACTGAATATTATTTTTTTCATTATATTTCTCCCAATTTAATAAGATTTTATGCTAGCAAATGAGTGGTCATCGTTCAACTTTGATTTTATTTTTTAAATGACTATAGTCTTAAAAAATGACTATTTTCTCAGGTATATTCTCTAATACTATTTTAATTATTCTCACATTTTTAATCTTACTACTATTGGTTTATCTATTCTCCAGCTTCGAAAAGGGTAGTTTAGAAGAATTTCGTCAAGGTTCAGAGTACGAATTTGCGAAATTGTCTCAAGGAACAACTGCTTATAAAGATATTGGCGATAAAAATGATCCAGCAATAATAGTTATTCATGGAGCAACGTTACCATCTGAGGGCTTCATTGGTTTTTGCAGTGGATTAAGCGCAAAGGGATACAGGGTAATCTGTTATGATCAATACGGAAGAGGTTACTCAGATAGACCTATAACAAATTATGATATGCAGCTTTATATTGAACAGCTCAGGGAGTTGCTTGATTTTCTCAACATCAAAGAAGCAATTTTATATGGGTCTTCGATGGGAGCTCCTATCGCAATTAATTTCTCTAACAAATACAAAGAAAGGATTTTAGCAATAGGTCTTCAAGTTCCTCTTGTTCATAGTAATAGTAAAGTCCTTGATTTAATAAAAGTTCCTGTTGTAGGAAATTTATTTCTTAGAACTTTTGGAATACCCTTTGCAAAAAATAGAGCTGAACAATGGGCGCATGAAAACGAAGGACAAAAGGATTTTATTAATCGATACATTGCTCAATTATCTCTTCCAGGTACTGAATATTCATTGCTCTCTTCTATTCGCAATATAGCTAATAAAGATTTTCTGCCGGACTATAAAATATTTTCAGAATCAAATATTCCTATTCATATAGCTTATGCAAGTGATGATGATGAAATTGACCCCAAAACTGTTAAGGAAGCATTAAGTCTACTTCCTGATGCTGATACTTTTGTTTTCACTGGTGGTCATGGTGGCGGTGGGATAATTGTAAATAAACTGACAGATTTATTTTCAGATTTTCTATCAAAAAGACTAGACCAATAGAAGCCTGTCAATTTGAGTTGTATAATTTTGTGTACAGTTTTTTCTTTTTTGCTTCCAACTTCCAAGTTTGCACTCTGATGCCATTTGAATAGTGTCACGTCCATATCGATAATTAATTGAATCTATTGCTGACATAAGATTTGAATTTTGATTATAGTTTTTTTCAAATAAAGTCTCCTGAATTTCTGACTCATCACACAGGCCACTAAGAAGCACGCCCGCTTTTTTATACTGGTATTTATTTTTGAAAATTCTTTTTGTAAGAGTCAAAGCTGTCTCAATAATAGTGATGCTGTCATGTGTTGGGTAAGGCAATGTTCTTGATGCGCCATTTGAGTAATAAGGACTTTTCTTGTCAAAAGGATTGGTCCTTAAAAAAACAGAAATACAAGATGCAGCAAGGCTTTCAGAACGAATCCTTTCTGTTGCCCTCCGTGCAAAAGTAGTTATAGCTTGTTCGACATCTTCTAAATTGGTTAGCAACTTTCCAAATGATCTAGTGGTACAACAGCTTTTTCTTGTAATCGAATTTTCTTCGAGAGACATACAAGAAATTCCTCTCAGTTCTGTAATTGTTTTCAAGCCATTAACACTCATTGCTTTACGTATCCACGAGTCGCTACAGTTCTTTAATAACTTTGCATTGTATATGCCATGATTAATAAGCTTCTTCGATAGACGTCGACCTACTCCCCAAATATCGCCTACTTCAGTTGACTCTAAAACTTGATCAATATTTTCATGATCTACAAGAGAGCAAACACCATTTAAAGACTCATCTTTTTTTGCCTTATGATTCGCAACTTTTGATAGAGTTTTTGTTGACGCTATTCCTATGCTAACTGGGATGCCTGTATGTTGCAAAATCGTCTTTCTCAATTGATGTGCATATTCTTCATAATCAATCGATAGACTACTTAACTCTACAAATGCTTCATCAATTGAATAAACCTCTGTGTGAGGAGATGAATATGAAATGATATTCATTACACGACGAGACATATCGGCATACAATGTATAGTTAGAGGAAAATACAAATACATTTTCCTTTTCTACAATATCTTTGACTTTGAAAAGTGGCACACCCATTTTAATTCCAAGTGCTTTTGCTTCTTTTGAACGAGATATAATGCATCCATCATTATTAGATAATGCTACAACCGGTCTATTGTTAAGTTTGGGATTAAAAACTCTCTCACAGGAAACATAGAACGCGTTACAATCAATTAATGCAAAAACTTTATTATTCATGTTTTATCTGTTTTATGGACTTAAATTGTGAATAACGTTCGTGCATACTCCCCATATGGTAAAATCCATTTCTTCAGAAACAGGGACATCTGCATAGTTCTTATTAGAAGATGACAAATTGACTTGCTTGTTCTTAAGTCTGAGAATCTTTACACTTAATTCTCCATCCAGAACGGCAATAATAATTGACTCATTTTGAGGCTTAATGCTTCGATCAACAATCAATAAATCTCCAGGATAAATTCCCGAACCAACCATTGAATCTCCTCGTGCACGAACAATAAAAGTTGCATTTGGATGAGGAATAAGCTCTTCATTCAAATCAATTGTCCCTTCGGTAAAATCCCTTGCTGGAGAAGGAAAACCGCACTCTACAGCCTCTTTATAAAATGTTAAAAGCATGAAATATATCTAATAATGTTCTTGTTTTGTTCTTATTATTGCATTACTCAATATAAGAGTCAACACTACTTAAAAAGATTTATGAAAAAAATTGTTTACTAAAAAAATCAACCACATCCTGATGTGATTGTTTACGCGCCGTCCAGTTTCCTCCCGCATGTGCGCCGAGAAGATTAGGTGTTTCTTTAATCAGACGAAACCTTTCTTCCTTATTGTCCAAGAAAAAAGTATTATTATTTTCATCAGTATAAACTTGACGCCCATCTTTCTTTAAATCAATAAACATGTCTTTTAGCTTAATAGCATAAGGAATGAACTCAACGGGATCAATTGAATCAAAAGAATGATGAGCATTAGGATAAACTGTTAATTCAACATCACGAGCAGGCTTCATATAATCAATGAGTTTTTTACACAAACTTAGGGGCGTATAATCATCATCCTCACCAAATAGAATATGCATTGGAGCATTAGACCAACGATTATCTTCAGGTTTGAGTAAGGCTCCAGGGTATAAAGGTAAATACGCAGAAAATTTTTCGTCCCCAAAAGTTAGTGCATCTATTATTGGTTGCCATGCTGCATAAAGCGCTGTGCTGCCTCCTAAGCTCCACCCCATGATGCCAATTTTATTTTTATCAATATCTGGGTGTTTGTTTAAAAGTGCAAGTGCACGAAATGCATCCGTTATCATTGTTGCAAGAGTAACTTGCGTCTGATTTTCTACTATTGAAATGACGCCACGAGATTCAAAGTGATGGATTCTAAAAACAGCAAAACCTGCTTCTAACAAGTTAACCATATGAGTGTGATGACCCTCTCTCAATCCCGCACTTCCATGTATTGGAACAATGACAGGGCAAGGTAATTTAGCATTTTCTGGAAAAATTAGGGTTCCCCATACGTCTTGTTTGGGTTCCATATCAATTCCATTTAATAAATCATAAAACTCGTAAGGGTTAGAAGATTTAAAGAAAAAAACTCCGGATTTTTTTTTGTGAAAAGGATTGTTTTGTTCAGTCATTACCGAAGCAATGTATTCCCAAAAAAAATTTAATTCAAATTTAAAATAAATAAAAACGGGTCCGATGGAAGGATTAACTAGGGGAAACCCTCGGACCCGTTTTTTAATTATGAACTAGACTTAGTCTCTAATTGAGTAGGCTATAACACCTGTCTCAGCTACGTCTGTTCCTTCTTTTTCTGCTTCTTCACTTATCCTTATACCTATTGTGGCTTTCATAATGGCCCATATGATTAGGGACACTACAAATACAAACACACAAATTGATGCTGTGCCAAGGAGTTGTGTTCCAAAGCTAGTATCAGGATTAGTAATTGGTACAGCGAGAGTACCCCATACACCTGCAATCAAGTGAACCGGTATCGCTCCTACAACGTCATCGATTTTTAATGACACAAGGAGTTCAGTTCCTGCAAATACAAGCGCACCGCCAATTCCACCTATGATGATTGCCATCAACGGAGAAGGCATTAATGGTTCTGCAGTAATTGCAACTAGACCACCGAGCGCACCGTTTAACATCATAACGACGTCAGTTTTGCCTCTTGCTAATCTTGTTATAGCTGCACATACCAATACACCCGCGCAAGCCGCTAAGTTTGTGTTGATATAAATTGTTGCTACAGCTGTTGCATCATCAAATGAACCTAAAGCTAGCTGTGATCCACCGTTAAAACCGAACCAACCTAACCACAAGATAAACACACCAAGTGTTGCTAGAGGTATTGATGAATTTGCGAATGGAACCAATTTTCCGTTATCAAATCTTCCAAGTCTTGGACCTAGAACAATTGCACCAGCTAATGCCGCTGCACCACCTGCTGCGTGAACGAGAGTTGAACCAGCAAAGTCTGAGAAGCCAGCAGCAGATAACCATCCGCCACCCCATTGCCAACCCATCTCGATTGGATAAATAACTCCTGTTAATATTGCTACGAACAAAAAGAAAGGCCAAATTTTTATTCTTTCAGCCAAAGTTCCTGAAACAATTGAAGCAGTTGTTGCGCAGAATACCATCTGGAAAAACCAGTCAGATCCATCAGAATAACCAGTCGCTACAGCTGAGCCATCACTCCATGTAGTAAATGTTCCAATATATCCGCCTTCTGGAATACCATAAGCAAGATTATAACCTACTAACCAGAACATAATTCCAGCGATAGAATACAAGCCTATGTTTTTTGCAGCAATTGTTGAAACACTTTTGGATGTAACCAGACCAGATTCTAACATGCAGAACCCAGCAGCCATCCACATCACCAAAAATCCACTTATTAAAAATAATAATGTATTCAATGCATATGCTGTTTCGTCATCGACAGCGGCAAATGCATTGGCAGATAATAGTGATGAAAACAATACTGTATAAAGTAGTACTTTTTTTAACATATATTTTCTCCCTATATTTAATTTTATAAGAGCATCTTTTATCAAATGAGGGGTTTCACAATTACTGATGTTTGCCAAAATGACAAAGTGTGAATATTTTTGAAAACGTTGAAAAAGTTACTGCCTCGCTCCTAGAAGCGAGGCAATAAGTATAAAATTTAATGATTAAAATTAGTCTCTAATTGAATAAGCAATCACTCCTACCTCAGCTTTATCAGTACCTAATTTTTCTGCTTCTTCACTGATTCTAAGTCCAACTGTGTTTTTAATTATATAAAAAACAAGGAATGAAACAATGAAAACAAATGTAATTACTGAGATAATTCCAATGATTTGTGTGCCAAAAGATGTATTAGGATTAGAAAAGGGAACGATAAGTGTACCCCATATTCCTGCAAACATATGAACTGGTATAGCACCAACAACATCATCTAATTTAAGTGAGTTTAGGAAATTTGTTCCAACATACATTATTAATCCACCTATCGCCCCAATAACAATAGCAGCCATTGGCGAAGGCATAAGTGGTTCTGCAGTAATTGAGACAAGTCCCGCAAGCGCTCCATTTAACATCATGATAATATCTGTTTTGCCGCCAACCAATCTAGTTATAACTGCGCCAGCAATACAACCTCCACAACCTGCTAATTGAGTATTCATGAATATTCTAGACATTGCCGTCGAGTCTTCATACGAGCCCAGAGCTAATTGTGAACCACCATTGAATCCATACCAACCCATCCATAATATAAAAGTACCAAGAGTTACAAGTGGAATAGAAGAGGCTGCGAAAGGTTCCATGTTTGCAGGATCGCCCGTGTTAGAGAATCTTCCTAAACGTGGTCCTAGTAAAATTACTCCTGCGAGTGCGGCTGCTCCACCACATGCGTGTACAATTGTTGATCCGGCAAAATCTGAAAAGCCAAGAGTAGCAAGCCATCCACCTCCCCATTGCCAACCCATTTGAATTGGATAAATTATACCACCTAAAATTGCTGCAAATATAAAAAATGGCCAGATTTTAATTCTTTCAGCTACTGCTCCTGATACAATTGAAACTGTAGCACAGACAAATAGTGCCTGAAAAAACCAATCAGATGCGTCTGAGTAACCTGTTTCTAATGATGAAGAATCAGTCCATGTAGAGAAAGATCCAATATATCCCCCCTCTGGAATGCCGTAACCTAAATTGTAGCCTACGAGGTAAAAAACAACACAGACGATAGCGAACTTACCAATATTCTTAGCTGCAATTGTTGAAACGCTTCTAGTTGTCACCAAACCTGACTCAAGCATACAAAAACCTGCGGCCATCCACATAACTAAAAAGCCACAAATAAGAAATGAGAAAGTGTTAAAAATGTATTCAACTTCTGCACTAACCTCTGCCAACGCATATGAGTTGAAAAAACAAAAAATTAATGTGGAAAAGACTAAAATTTTCTTAAACATAGATTACCCCTAATAAATAAATTTAAAAATTAAATTTATAATCTAGCTATAATTTATAGTACTCAATTCTAGTTCATTGCCAAAATGTCAGGTAAATACAAATGATGCTGGGTTTCATAGATATTGAATTTACCCAGCTATTTATTGATATTTCGCCAGGCATCAACAGCCAGAAAAACCATTGCTATCATCATGCTAAGATAAATAATATAAGAAATGCCAAATCCATATGCGGTTAAATAAGCCCAACTAAAGAGACTGCCTACTACTAACGATACAATGGATGGGATCAGATATTTCATTTATAAAAACTTTAGGATAAATAATCCAAATAAATCGGCGATGACCAAGCGCGATGTTCATCTATTTCAGAACAAGTCTCGATGTCTCTTGGATGCCTCCAGTCTTGAGTGCAAAGCTTAAACTTTATACAATTCCCATCTGCATCAAATTCACAAACACCACCCTTGACATTAATTTGTGGAGTGGGTACTTCAATGGCTCTTACATAATAACTCACATCTTTTTGATCTATCGAAAAATCCTCATCCGTGAATTTAAAAGAACAGCCTAATTCATTTGGATCACAATAATGGGTGTACCAAGGATCTAGAATTCTTCCTTCAATTGGTTGATCTACATACTCTTGCGGTAACACTTTAATTACTTCAATTCTATGAATAAATTTTCTGTCATCTGAAGGATTATAACATTCATTAAAACACAGCTCGTCTACTCTTTCTTCTCCCAATGCAATGTATGCATCCTCTGGGCACCCTGGTTTCTGAACAAACGAGCCCATAGCTTTAACTTCAAATTCAGGTTTAGTATCTGTTTCAATTGAAGAACCCATAGAGACTTTTTTATTCTCACTGATTAAATTAAACCAAAGTAACATACGGGTGCCACTTGTTGCGTAAGTTTCTTTTCTTTTTAACGCATCCCAAATTTCCTCTTTAGACCGTCCCTCAGAGTGAACAGCTGCCAGTCCACCTGTCGTAAAGAAACCTCTTTGCCTTTCCCATTCAACAGTATTAAAGCCAACAATTAGATCAGGAATATCATAAACTTGCGGCTGCGAAGGCGAGACAAAGGAGTCGCCAATTGGATCAGAATTTCGACCAATGGGACTTGTGCTTTTAGGGAAATAATATGGACTCATATGTAAAATCTTATCTAAGAATTCGCTTGGAGGTCCGCTTCCATCTATATTGTTACCAAATAGTTCTTTATACCCACTGCCAGGCGCAGCAGAATGGTTATCACTGGAACCTATAAACCCATATCTAAATCTATGTTTTGACCCATCTTCTTTATATTTTGTTAACGCTAATCCATACTGAGCGCTACCCCCAGGAACATGGTTCATCGGAGGACTAAAGCAATCTAAACACTGACCGGATATATTTCGATCAAATTCTGTAAACTTTGGAACAACGTTGTACCCTGATCTGCCTCTATCTACTGATGCTTGTTCTGTCGCTGCTCGTCTCTCACTGCATTCTAAATCTGTCTCTCCATCAGCCATACATCTCTCGTAGATTACTTTACCTGCTTGCCAACATTGTGGAATATAATTATTGGATGGTTCTGGGCAAGTTTGAGTCCCGATATCAATTACCTCATCTGGTCCGTTTTGATTTTTAAGTGTAAAAGTTCCTTGATCTAAATCAATTTCACCCATCGGAAACGTAAATGGTCTAATTATTTCCTCACCGTCTCTTACAACATTGACTCCTCTCCATGAGCGGTACTCCTCAGCGTTACCATGCCCAGAATAAGTTTCTAATAATTCAAACATTTTTGGGTATTTCTTTGAAATCTCTAAACCCTTATCTAGAGTATATCCAGCAGGAGTGTAAAGTCCCCAGGACTGCCCGTGCGGTATAACCATGTAGTCACTATCATATTCCTCAAGCCTATTTACTAAATCTAATGGGGTTACTGCTTCTTCATAACAGTTCTTTGGCAGGTCTTTAGATAGTATACCTCGATCACAATTTTTTATTTTTCCAGTTTCTGTGAAGTATCGATTTATGTCATTATATCTTTTGAAGTTTTCGAAATCCACAAATGGAAAAAATACATTTGGTATTAAAGGTCTAGAAGTCATTGCTTGTCGAGTTACAGATAATGATGCAATAGCTCTGGTTGGAACCGCTTCATCAGACTCTTCTTTTAAAATGACATTATGATGACCCCAATGGTTTCCTCTTATAACCCCAACTTGGGTCCATTCCCATCCCAAAAAAGCAACACAATCTGGATTAGCTGGGTCAACATTTAGGGCGTTACACTTCCTGATCGTTTCTTTTGTTTCCATCCATCTTTTCGGGGTAGTTGCTTCAGCATGATCGTTGATTGACCAAAAATCTAATGCTGAACAATGTCTTGCAAAGTCACAAGCATCCGCAACAGGATGTACACCATGCCCACCAGTGATTGGCAAACTCATCATATGTGCATCGGCTGAAAATGTTGAATGAACATGTAGATCACCAAACAAAATTTGTTTAGTTGGCAACTCATTAAGAGTTTTCATTGCACTTAATTGCTTTGTCTCTTTATCTTTTACAAACTCGACAGTATTAATTGTGCCAGTGATTTTACCTCCATCTAAGTCTTCACTAAATATATGGAATTCTAAAACTAGGAGTAAACTAACTATAAAGAGGATTGAAAGGATGAAAAAATATTTTATAACTTTTACAATACTCATAAGAAAATTATTTGATAATAATTAATTATAATTAAGTATAATATTATATGCAATGACCAAGATCTTGAATAAAAATATTCTCATATTTATTATTGCCATAATCATAGGCTTAACTCTTATTTTTTATGAAACTATTTCATTCAACGATGAATTTCTTCAGCTCAAAAATAGAAAGGCAGTCGCTTTAGTAAATGATGTTGTTATTTCTGAGGATCAATTTTTAAAATATGCCTCAAACCTAGGAGCAGACATTCAACCAGAAGATGATGTTGAAATTTTAGAGTTATTATTGGAAAGAATGATAGAAGAAGAACTTCTTGTGCAGAGAGGAATAGAACTTGATCTACATAAGAAGGATATTGGTGTCAGAAAAGAAATGATTAAACAGGTGATTGACTTCATCATTCAAGTTGAAAAAAATCAGATTAGTGAAGAAGATCTAAAAGATTTTTACAATAAAAATATTGGAAAATACACCCCTATTCAAAAAATTCAATTTCAATCAATATATATAAACTCTCTTAATCAAGAGTCTGTTCTGCTCGGCACAGAGTCAGACTTGAAGACACTTCAGCCAAAATTATTAAAATTATATGATGAGCTTAATACAAAAGATTTCTTAGATATTAAATATAGTTATGATGAAAATAATTTTTTTGAGGTTCCCGATAAGTTAATTAATATTAAAGATTGTAATCTTCTTTTTGGTAAGTCTATATGCAATCAAATTGCTTCACTAAATATTGATGAAGTATCTCAACCCATATTTTTTGATAATGGATATTTTATCTTTAAGCTTTTAGATCAGATTAAACAAGAAGTTGATGAAAACTATTATAATGAAATTAGAGAGAAGATTATTTTTGATTATAACAATGGTTTAGATGATGAAAAATTAAAAAACTATCTAAAATACTTAAAAGATAATTCTGAAATAATTCGATATTCTTTTTAAATTTATGCATATTCGTAAATTACTAATAATTTTAATATTTCTGTTATTTAATTCACAATCGTATGCCCATTATTTTAGTGAGTCCTTTTCTAAGTGGAATATTATGGA
>CABYSM010000002.1 GCA_902521655.1 uncultured Pelagibacteraceae bacterium | reverse complement strand
TGTTCAAGCTGATAATTCTTTCTTTGGAGAAAAAGATTATCAGCAATTAGTCGTTATAAAAAAATTGCGGGATGAGCTAAACTTTGGCACTAAAATTATTCCTATTAAAACTGTAAGAAATAAAAATGGATTACCGCTTTCATCTAGAAACAAATATTTAGAAATTAATGAAATTGAAATAGCCAATAAAATCAATAAGATATGCAAATATTTAATCCCTAAAGTTAAAAATAAACTTAATACGACAAAAATTTTAGCTCATGCTAAGCGCGAACTTCGTATGAACGGGATAGATAAAATTGATTACCTAACAATCCTTACTGATACTTTAGAAAAAAGAAGATCTTTAAAATCAAAATCAAGAATTTTTATTGCTGCAAATGTTGGAAGTACTCGATTAATTGATAATTTCCCAATTTAGAATAAATATATTGAAGCTAATCCCAAGAAAGACAGAAATCCAAACACATCTGTAATTGTTGTTACAAATACACTTGAAGCAAGGGCTGGATCAATTTTAATTCTATTGAAAACATATGGAATAAGGAATCCAAAAAAACCAGCTGATAAAATATTAATAATCATTGCTGCGCCTACAATAATTGAAAGGGACATATCTTCAAACCAAATCAATGCAGCTACGCCGGTAAGAATAGCAAATATAAATCCATTTAAAATCGAAATTCCAATCTCCTTTATAAATACTTTCCTTCTGTTATTTTCAACAAGTTCTTTTGTCGCCAGAGAACGCACTGTTAAAGTAAGTGTCTGAGTTCCTGCGTTGCCACCCATAGAAGCAACTATTGGCATTAAAACAGCAAGTGCTACCATTTTTTCGATGCTAGCGTCAAAAAGGCTAATTACATAAGAAGCTAGTATTGCAGTTAATAAATTTATAAATAGCCAGATAAACCTTCTTTTTGTTGATCTTCCAATAGATTGGTTCATCTCACTTTCAGCGACGCCTCCTAATCTAAGAATATCCTCTTCAGCTTCCTCTTGAAGAACCCATACGATATCATCTGCCGTAATTCTTCCAATTAATCGATTTTGACCGTCAACTACTCCAGCTGAGACTAATGAATATTGCTCAAAAAATAATGCTACTTCTTCTTGATCCATAGAGGCCTTGACGAACTTTGGGCTGTCTTCCAGTATATCGCTTAGCTTTGTATCTCTTTGTGAGCGAAGTACTTTAGATACTGATGCACTACCCAGCGGTTTATTTGATGGATCAACAATAAATAATTCAAAAAAATCATCTGGTAAATTTATTTCTTTTCTCAAATAGTCAATTGCTTGACCCACAGACCAGAAGCCAGGCATTGATACAAATTCTTTTTGCATTCGTCTTCCCGCCGTATCTTCAGGGTAGTTAAGGCTCTCCTCAAAAATTACACGATCTGCTGGATTTACTTGATCTAGTATTTTTTTCTTTGATTTGGGCTCTAGGGACTCAATCAAATTGATTGCATCATCAGTTTCCATTTCACTGATTGATCTTACGACTTTCTTTTCCTCTAACTTTTGAACAGTTTCGTCAATAATAGTGTCATCTAATTCCGCTAATACCTCTGTATATCGATCTTCCTTGAGAGTTCCAAGAATGTATGATCGTTGATCTGTATTCAGGAAAGTAAGTAAATCTGCTAAATCTGCAGGATGCAAAGGCTCAATAAGACCTTCGAGGTTTGCCCTGTTTTCTTCATTGCAATTAGCAATTACTGCATTGATCAGTTTATTGTTAAATGTAATATTTTCATTTTGAGTAAGATCGCTACTGATTTCATTCATAATTTCCTTTATGTATATTAAAATAGTTTATTATCCAGGAAAACATGGAATTAAAAATAAGTACTAACCCACAAGATTACCTTGAATGTCTTAAAAACATGGAAAATAGGGTGAATCAAATTATTGAAAATAAGTCAGATGAATTAGTTTGGATGCTAAATCACCCAACTATATATACCTCCGGTTCTAATGATAATAAAGATGATCTACTTGATTCACAGAGTTTCCCAGTTATTCAAACTAATAGAGGAGGCAAGTATACCTACCACGGTCCTGGTCAGAGAGTTGTATACTTGATGCTTAATTTAAATAATAGAACAAAGGATATAAAAAAGTTTGTATCTTCAATTGAAAGTATCATTATAAATACTTTAAAGACTTTCAATATTGAAGGAATTAGCTTAACTAAACATCATGGCGTTTTTGTAAAAAAAAAAATTGATAATAAATATTATAAAATTGCAAGCATAGGGCTTAAATTTAAAAAGTGGGTAACATATCACGGCTTTTCTATAAATATTAATCCTAACCTTAGTCACTATAAAGGGATAAGGCCATGTGGCCTTGATAGTGAATACGTTACCAGTTTCTACGACCTAGGATTCGATATTGATATTGAAGACTTTGATGATATCCTAGTTAAAAATATTTTTGATACTTTTAATGAATTACACACTTAACATCAAAAAAAACAATAAAAATTCACTTTCCATTTTATTAAATGGCAAAAAATATGAAGTCAATTCTCAATGGCTTTATGAGCATAGTGACAATGCAGAAATAAGGGACCCCTATACTAAACAGTTATTAATTGAAGCGGCTGAAATAAGCCCATCATTAAAAATCATTGACGCTCAAATAGAAAAGGAAACATTGGCAATTACTTTTTCCGATAATTCTCAACATAATTACAAAATAAACTATATATATTCACAACTTAAAAAAGCGCCTGTGATTGATAATAAGTACCTTTGGAATAAAAAAAATCTTAAGGTTCCAAAGTTTAATTTTAAAAACATAAATAATAAAATGCTATTTGATATAATGACTAGCGTTGATAAATTAGGATTTTGTTTAGTAAGGAATATACCTAAAAAGAAAAATGGATTAAATGAATTAATGAAACTCATTGGTCCAGTAAAAAAGACAAACTGGGGTGGAATTGCAGACGTTAAAAATATAAATAAGGCTTACGATTTAACTATGACAACCAGAGGTCTTGAGAATCATACAGACAACCCCTATCGATTTCCAACTCAAGGCTATATTTTTCTACATTGTATTGAAAATGCAAATAATGGTGGTGAGAATACTATAACTGATGGTTTTAATATTGCTAATGTTCTCAGAAAGAGGCATAAAAAATACTTTGATACCCTTACATCATTTAATACTTTTTTTAGATACGCTGATAAAAATGCTTATCTTGAAAATAAATGTAAACTTATTGAATTGGACGATGATAATAATATTTGTCAAATACGATATAATAATAGAACTGAAGTTATGCCTTATGAAAATAATAAAAGATTAAATGAATACATAAAAGCGAGAAGAAAATTTTGGGACTTAATTAAAGACTCCAAAAATAATATTGAAATAAAGCAAATGTCAGGTGATATGTTAATTCTTGATAACTATAGAGTTTTGCATGGAAGAAAAAGTTATAAAGATCGAGAAAATAAAAGATACTTTAGGCAAGGTTATATGGACAGAGATATATTTCAAAGCAAATTAAAAACTGCAACTAGTTCTTAAATAAAATCAGTTCCTCATCAGCACTAACACTGTCACCGGCCTTAACTAGTATCTTTTCAATCACGCAATCTTTTTCACTTTTTAGAATATTTTCCATTTTCATAGCTTCTATTATTAGTAATTGATCGGCGTTTTTGACCTTCTGACCCTCAATAACGTCAACTGATTTAATCAATCCAGGCATGGGTGATATTAATTTCTTAGATAAGTCTTCTTTTACGTCTTTTGGCATTAACTTAAGAAGGTCTTTTTGTGTACTTTGAACTACAACTGTTTTTGACCTACAATCTAAAAAACTCACATCCGAAGTATGCAAATTAATAAGATCATTTATTTTAAAATAAAATATTTCTTCATTTACTTTAAATGAACACAGTTTTTGATTTAAATTGAATGAAGATTCTACTTTTATCTTTTTCTTGTTAATCTCAATTAACAAAGACAATGAATTGTCAACAATAGCTGCCTCATTCATGAAAATACTTAGGTAGTCTTCAGAAATTTTAACACTAAAGTTTTTGCTTATGATATTACTTAAATTATAAGATTGTTTTGCATACATAAGCATTGCAATAATTCCGAATTTTTGACACTTATCATCTGTCATTGTCAAATTTGATGAATAGCCATTCTTAAATTTTTCTTTTATGAAATTTGTGCTTATTTCCCCTTTTTGAAATTTTTTATCTTCTAAAATAGCTATTAAGAAATCGATATTATTTTCTAAGCCTGAAAGATAGTAGTTTTGAAGTGAATTGATCATTAGATTGATAGCGCTTATTCTGTCTTTGCTATGAACAGCTAATTTCGAAATCATGGGGTCATAGTACAATGAAACCTCGGATCCTGGACTAATACCTGTGTCATTTCTTATCACTTCATAATCTTTTTCAATTTTTTTAGGTTCGATATATCTAGTGACTCTTCCGATAGAGGGAAGAAAGTCCTTCGTAGGATCCTCTGCATAAATTCTGGACTCAACTGACCAACCATTCAGCTTTATATCTTCTTGTTGGATAGCTAATTTCTTATTATCTGCGCTAAGGATCATTTGTTCAACTAAATCAATACCTGTAACTAGTTCTGTTACAGGATGTTCAACTTGTAATCTTGTATTCATCTCTAAAAAATAGAAATTCTTTTTTGAGTCTACAACAAATTCGACAGTCCCAGCAGAGTCATACTTTACCTCTTTAGCGAGTATTAGGGCCTGACTTGCCATTTCACTTCTCATATCTTCGTCAACAAATGGTGACGGACATTCCTCAATAACTTTCTGATATCTTCGTTGAATCGAACATTCTCTTTCACCTAAATGAATTTGATTTCCATGCTTATCACAAAGTATTTGAATTTCTATATGTCTTGGTTGCTCAATATATTTCTCAATAAATACTCGATCATCTCCAAAACTTTTCATTGATTCGCTCTTTGCAGCAATAAAGTTCTCCTCTAGTTCTCTATCTTTTCTTACAATCCTCATTCCCTTTCCACCACCTCCTGCTGAGGCTTTTAATAGAACTGGAAATCCAATTTTTTTTGAAATCCTGAGAGCTTCTGATGCATTTTTTACTGGCGCAGTGTGGCCAGGAATTACATTGAGTTTTAATTTTATGGCAAGATTCTTCGATTCAATTTTGTCGCCCATTTTTTTTATTGCCATTGGATTTGGTCCAATGAACTTAATATTTTCTTTTTTTAGCCTGTTAACGAACGGTGCATTCTCAGATAGAAATCCATAGCCTGGATGAATAGCGTCTGATTTTGATTTTATAGCTATTGATATAATTTTATTTGCATCAAGATATGATTCACTTGGTTGCGATCCTCCAAGATAATAAGATTCATCTGCTTGTTTGACAAATAGGGCATCTTTATCAGCATCAGAATATACTGCGACTGTTTTTATTTTTAGCTTCCTAGCAGTTTTTATCACTCTGCAGGCTATTTCGCCTCTATTGGCTATTAAAATTTTTCTTATCATTTTTATAGTGGAATATTGTCGTGTTTTTTTAATGGCAAAGAAAGTTCTTTGTCTTTTAGATTCTCGAGGGCTGTTGCTATTCTCTTTCTTGTAGAGTGTGGTCTAATTACATCGTCAATAAATCCTCTTTTTGATGCAATAAATGGATTTGCAAATTGTTCTGTATAGTCATCAGTTCTTTTTTCTATTTTTTCCTTATCCTTAATTTCATTTCTATATAAAATTTCCGTCGCTCCTTTTGCTCCCATTACTGCAATTTCAGCACTAGGCCATGCATAATTTATGTCTCCCCTGAGATGTTTTGATGACATCACAACATAGGCTCCTCCATATGCTTTTCTTGTAATAATCGTTATCTTGGGAACGGTAGCTTCGGCATATGCAAATAATAATTTTGCACCATTTTTTATAATTCCATTGTGTTCTTGAGATACACCTGGCAAGAAACCTGGAACATCAACAAAGGTTACAATAGGAATATTAAAGCAATCACAAAATCGAACAAATCTTCCACCTTTTTTACCTGAGTCGATATCTAGACATCCCGCTAATACCAACGGTTGGTTAGCAACAAATCCAACAGTTCTGCCTTCAACTGTTCCAAATCCAGTAATAATATTTTTTGCAAAATCTTTTTGAATTTCAAAAAAATAATTATTGTCAGCCACTTTTGTTATCAATTCCTTCATATCATATGGTTTATTTGGATTATCAGGAACTAGAGTGTCAAGAGAATAATCAGGGCTTAAGTCCTGAAAATCTTTTTTAATATTAGTTGATTTCTCTCTATTGCTAGAGGGTAGTAAATCGATAAGGTTCTTTACCTCGTGAAGAGTTTCAATATCATTATTAAAAGCTCCATCAGCAACTGATGATTTTGATGTATGAGTTTTAGCTCCTCCAAGCTCCTCTTGGTTTACATTTTCCTGAGTGACTGTTTTAACTACATCTGGTCCTGTAACGAACATAAACGAAGTATTCTTAACCATAAAGATAAAATCTGTCATCGCGGGAGAGTAAACTGCGCCACCCGCACATGGTCCCATAATTACAGATATTTGAGGAATAACCCCTGAAGCAAGAACATTTCTTTTAAAAACTTCTGCATAGCCAGCAAGTGATGCAACTCCTTCCTGTATTCTTGCCCCACCTGAGTCATTAATTCCTATAATTGGCGCGCCCACTTTCATTGCCATATCCATAACTTTACAAATTTTTTCTGCATGAGCTTCTGATAGGGAGCCGCCAAAAACAGTAAAATCTTGACTAAATATATAAACGAGTTTCCCGTTTATTCTTCCGCTTCCTGTAACAACACCATCGCCAGCATATTTCTGTTTTTCCATTCCAAAATCATTTGTTCGGTGTTCTACATACATATCATATTCTTCAAAGGAATCGTCATCTATGATGATATCTATTCTTTCTCTGGCAGTTAACTTTCCTCTAGCATGCTGAGCATCGACGCGCTTCTTGCCGCCGCCAAGTTTAGCTTGTTCCCTTTTTTTTTCTAATTCTTTGATTATGTCTGTCATGAAATTCTATAATATATCATATATCATATATCTTAATTATCAATTTATAAGTATTCTTCAAAGTGTGAAGGTAATTTTGCATTGATATTTACTTTTTGGTTATCTTGATCAACAAAGTTTAATTGACCCGCGTGTAAAAACAAATTCTTTTGATTAGCATCTTTATTATACTGATAATATTTTTTATCCCCCAGTATTGGAGATTGATTTAAATAGCAATGCATGCGAATTTGATGTTTTCTTCCTGAGGATGGCTGGAGCTTAAGAAAATAAAGTTTATTTTTTAGTACTTTTATCACTTCATACTTAGTACTCGCATCCAGAGTTTTACCTGTATTACTCAATCTGTCATTAAATATACCTTTATCCTTTTTCGGTTTATTTTTTACTATAGCAAAATATGTTTTTGTAATCTTTTTAGTAGATAGTAGTTTATGAAAAAATCTTGCTGCATTAAGATTTAAAGCAACAATTAACAATCCAGTTGTATCCTTGTCTAATCTGTGCACTAATTTTGGTGTATCTTTCCCAGATGCAAGGAATTTAATTAAATCATCTATCGAAATATTAATCTTTGAACCTCTTTGACAGGCTATGCCACTCCATTTATTTATTACAATAAAATTCTTATTTCTAAAAACTATAGATTTCTTAATTTTAGATTTTAAATTTTCTGGAACTGTCAAAGCTATATTCTTATCGATATCAGCTGTATATTCTTTGAATACTATGATTTGGTCAGCCTCTACTAGCCTGTAATTACTGCTTGATTTTTTTTTGTTTACTTTAATATTCTTTTTTCTAATTTCTCTTTGTATCAATGAAAAGGGAACTGCTAGTTGTTCCTTCAAAAATTTATCTAACCTTGTTCCAGCTGAGTCTTTATCAACTATGATTAATTTTTTCGAGCTCACAAAATTTTATGAATGAAAAAGAAATGATTGAAATAAATAAATTATTTACCTTGTTCCAAAATTTGAATAAATGCCATAGGTGCATTGTCTCCAGTTCTGTAACCAGCTTTTATAATCCTACAATAACCCCCATTTCTCTCCTTAAATCTCTCTGAGAGATCATCAAAGACCTTAGTTACTGCTTCTTTATCTCTGAGAGAAGCAAATGCATTCGTTCTTGATGATTGCTTGTTTTTCTTTCCAAGTGTGATGATCTTTTCAATAAACGGCCTTAATTCTTTTGCTTTTGGTAAAGTAGTTTTGATTGTTTCATGTTTTATTAATGAAACAGCCATATTCTCTAACATAGCTATTCTATGAGTAGATGTTTTATTGAGCTTTCTTTTTGCTATGCCGTGTCTCATGATTAGTTATATGGATCCTCAATCTTTCTTGCAAGTTCCTCTATATTCTCAGGAGGCCAGTTTGGAACTTCCATGCCTAGGTAAAGAGACATGGTTCCTAAAACTTCTTTAATTTCGTTTAGTGACTTTCTACCAAAGTTTGGTGTTCTTAGCATTTCAATTTCACTTTTTTGAACAAGATCACCTATATAGATTATATTATCATTGCGAAGACAATTCATAGATCTTACAGATAATTCCAGTTCTTCAACTTTTCTTAGCAAGTTTTTATTAAACTGAGGCTCTAAAGTATCAGGCTCCTCTTGTATTTCTTCTGGCTCCTCAAAATTAATAAAGGACTGAAGCTGATCCTGAATGATCCTCGCTGCAAAAGCAATAGAGTCATCAGGTGTTACTGACCCGTTAGTTTCAATAGTTAGTATTAATTTATCATAATCTAGAACTTTACCTTCTCTGGTATTTTCAATGCTGTATGAAACTTGTTTTACTGGACTAAAGATTGAGTCAATAGGTATTAAGCCTATTGCAGAATCTTCAGGTTTATTATGCTCAGCGGCAACGTATCCTTTTCCTTTAGCTACAGTTAATTCCATATTGAATTCTGTGTTGTCATCAAGGTTACATATGACTAATTCTGGATTTATAATATCAATCTCTGAAGGTGTATTAATCATTCCTGCTGTAATTTCACCAGGACCTGTTACGTTCAGATTCATCTTTCTGACGCCCTCTGAATGCATATTTAAAGATAAAGATTTAATATTCAAGACAATATCAGTTACATCTTCACGAACACCGTCAATTGAAGAAAATTCATGGAGCACATTATCTATTTTAATGGCTGTAACTGCGGTACCTTGCAAAGAAGATAAAAGAACTCTTCTCAAAGCATTACCTAATGTTAATCCAAAGCCTCTTTCTAGAGGCTCTGCCACTAAAGTTGCTTTATACTGCGAGTTTTCATCGTTTGTTAATTTCAATTTAGATGGCTTAATTAATGTTTGCCAATTGTTTATTATACTCATGGTTATTCCTCTTATAAAAAACTAAACTCTTCTCTTCTTCGGTGGCCTGCATCCATTATGTGGAATGGGCGTGGTATCTTTTATTGACGTTATATAAAAACCAATAGCCTGAAGTGCACGAAGAGCAGATTCACGTCCACCACCAGGACCTTTAACGAATACCTGTAAATTCTTTAAGCCGAATTCTTTAGCTTTCGTCCCGGCATCTTCCGCAGCAATTTGAGCTGCGTATGGAGTTGATTTTCTAGAGCCTTTAAAGCCCTTAACTCCTGCAGAGGACCAAGCAATACTATTGCCCTGCTCGTCCGTAATAGTAATCATTGTATTATTGAAGGTCGCGTTTATATAGGCAAGCCCTGAAATAATACTTTTTCTTTGTTTCTTTTTTTTTGTTGTCTTAACTTCAGCCATAATTATTTAGTAACTTTCTTCTTACCCGCAATTGCAATTGCTTTACCTTTTTTTGTTCGAGCGTTGGTGTGAGTTCTTTGACCTCTACAAGGTAAATTTCTTCTGTGTCTTACACCTCTATAAGTGCCTAGGTCTTTTAATCTTTTAATATTACCTGAAACTTCTCTTCTTAAATCACCTTCAACTAAAAATGATGAAGAAATTACATCTGATATATTTTTAATTTCTGACTCAGATAAATCTTGAACTCTTGCATTTGAGTCAACGTTAGCTTTTAAACAAATATCGTTAGAAACCTTATTGCCAATACCGTAAACATAAGTGAGTGCTATTTTTAGCTTCTTTTGTGTTGGAATGTTTATACCAGCAATCCTTGCCATGATTAGAACCTAAAAAAAGAATTATTGAGAGAATGCGGGATTATATGATTATTGATCAATTGGTCAAGCATTTAAAGAGGCCTCTATATGAGAACTAATCCCTTGATTTATATCACTTATTTCTCCTGTCCCGTGAACTTTTCTGACAAGATTCTGAGAAGAATAGTATTCAATTAAAGGCTCTGTTTCAGAAGAGTAAGTATGAAGTCTCTTAGATAATATTTCCAAGTTATCATCAGAACGACCTTCTGTTATACTCCTTTTCATAATTCTTTCCTTTAATACATCTTCGTTAACATTAAGCAAAATCACACAGAGTATTTTTTCATTAATGCTTTCCATTAAATGGTCGAGTAGCTCAGCCTGATTTTTATTTCTTGGGAAGCCATCAAACAGGAATCCTTTTTTATTGTTTTTATTTTCATTTATAAATTGCTTTATCAATTCAATGGTCGTTTCATTTGATACTAATTTACCATCATTTATTGTATTTTTTATTTGAATACCTAAACTTGTTTCTTTAATGCTTTCTTTTCTTAATAGATCACCTGTTGAGAGATGATTAAGGAAATATTTTTCACATATCAATTTTGCTTGAGTCCCTTTACCGGCACCTGGGGGTCCAAACAAAACTATATTCATCGCCGTGATCCTCTCAGTCGTGATTTTTTGATAAGAGATTCATATTGATAGGCAAACAAGTGACTTTGTATTTGTCCTACTGTGTCCATGCCAACCACTACAACAATAAGTAAAGATGTACCTCCAAGATAAAAAGGAATTGAGTACTGAGATATTAATATTTCTGGTAATATACAAACAAAAGCTAGGTACATCGCGCCTATGGTTGTGATTCTAGAAAGAACAAAGTCAATATACTCTGCTGTTTTTTCTCCTGGACGTATTCCAGGAATAAATCCTCCTTGTCTCTTTAGGTTATCTGCCGTCTCAGAAGGGTTAAAAACAATTGAAGTATAGAAAAATGCAAAAAAGATTATTGCTGAAGCATATAATAACATATAAGCGGGTTGGCCTCTGCCTAGAAGTGCCGCAATATCATTTAAAAGTCCAGGCTCAGCTGATACATTAAAATTTGCAATGGTTATTGGAAGCAATAGTATTGAAGATGCAAAAATTGCAGGTATTACTCCAGCAGTATTAAGTTTTAAGGGTAAATGAGAACTATCACCAGCAAACATTTTATTACCCATTTGTCTTTTTGGGTATTGAACTATCAACCTTCTTTGAGCTCTTTCCATAAAAACAATGAAAACTACGATAGCAATAATCATTATTAATAAGAGTAATAGTGTGATCGTGGATATAGTTCCCTGCCTTCCCAAGGTCATAGTATTAATTAAAGCGCTGGGAATTTCAGCTACAATTCCTGAGAAAATTATTAATGAAATACCATTTCCTATACCACGGCTTGTAATCTGCTCACCAAGCCACATTAAAAATACTGTTCCGCCAGTTAAGGTAATCGTAGTCGATAACCTAAAGAATAGGCCTGGATCTGTTACAACTTTTCCAGCTGATTCAAGGCCTACTGAGATACCATACCCTTGAAGAAGCGCCAATATTACTGTTCCATATCTTGTATATTGAGTAATTTTACGTCTTCCAGGTTCGCCCTCTTTTTTAAGATTAGCTAAATGCGGCGATACACTCGTCATTAGCTGCATTATAATTGAAGAAGATATATATGGCATTATACCTAATGCAAATATGGCCATACGACTTATCGCACCACCTGCAAAAACGTCAAACATTCCAAGAATTCCGCTTTGGTTTGTTTCTACAAGTAATTTCAATTGCTCTATATCAATTCCAGGTAGTGGAATGTAAGTACCAAATCTATAAATAATTAAAGCCCCTAAAGTAAACCAAATTCTTCGCTTCAGTTCCGTGGCTTTCGAAAATACACTAAAGTTAAAGTTAGATGCTAATTTTTCAGCAGCAGATGCCATTATAACTATTTTCCTTGATTGATCTTTAGTTCTATACCAAGTTTTTTTATTTTATCCTCAGCTGATTTTGTAACCTTCACACACTCAATAGGATTTTTTGCTTTTAGCTCACCTGTGCCAAGAATTTTAAGAGATCTTTTATCTTTATTTTTTACTATTCCTAATTTTTTTAAAAGAAGAATATTAATCGACTGATCCTCTTTTATAGAATTCTTGTCTATTAGTTTTTGAATTGAGTCTAAATTCAATTCATAATAATTTTTCTTTGCGAAGTTTTTAAACCCAAATTTAGGCAGTCTTCTATGAAGTGGCATTTGACCACCTTCAAAACCATTTATTGCTACCCCTGACCTGGCTTTTTGACCTTTATGTCCGCTTCCTGACGTCTTACCTTTACCTGATCCGATACCTCTACCTACTCTTTTCTTTGACCTGTACGAACTATGTTTTACTGTTTCATTTAATTTCATTTTATTGCTCTTCCGTTTTAATTAAATGCTCCACTTTTTTTACCATGCCACTAATTGCAGGAGTAAAATCAAGTATCACGTTGCTATTTAATTTTCTTAAACCTAAACCTCTTACAGTTGCAATCTGATCTTTTTGTGACCCTATTGTACTTTTTGTTAGAGTAATTTTTATCTTCTTACTCATGATGACTCTCTCGCAGAGGTGATATTGCCAACTTTTTTACTTCTTCTTGCGGCTATTATCTTAGGTGATTTTTGATTTTTTAAACCATCAACTGCAGCTCTTATAATGTTGTATGGATTCGTGCTTCCAACAGATTTTGCAACTATATCTTGGACTCCGAGTAATTCAAATACTGCTCTCACTGAACCGCCAGCAATTATTCCTGTACCGGATGGAGCAGATCTCATAACTACTTTAGATGAACCATGTACGCCAACTATATCATGATGCAGCGTTCTACCTTCTCTAAGTGGCACTTTAATAAGTGTCTTTTTTGCTGAATCAGTGGCTTTCTTTATTGCCTCAGGAACCTCTTTAGCTTTTCCATGCCCAAACCCGACCTTTCCTGACTCATCTCCTGCAACTACTAATGCCGCAAAACCAAAACGCCTTCCACCTTTAACAACCTTAGTCACTCTATTAATTGCAACTAGCTTATCTTTTATTTCAACGCCGTTTTGATCTTTATCTCTATTTTTATTTTCTTTATTCATAATTTTCCCTTAAAAACTTAAGCCGTTTGATCTTGCTTCATCTGCAATATTTTTAATAATCCCGTGATAAATATTTGGTCCACGATCAAGATAAATATTTGTAATTCCTTTTTCTTTGGCAGCCTTGGCAATTTCCGCTCCAAGTATTTTTGCATTTTCAATATTGCATGCATTTTTCTGCTTAGCTGACTTTACTGATGACGCGCTGCAAATAGTTTTACCTTGATTATCATCAATAATTTGCACATAGAGACATTTTGAAGATTTGAATACAGAGAGTCTTGGAAGCCCTTTGTTGTTCTTCTTAAGTTTGTATCTAATCCTATTGGATCTTTTTTGTTTAATTGAAATAGGCATTATTTTTTCTTACCTTCTTTTCGATTAATATACTCGTCTGCATACTTAATTCCCTTACCTTTATAAGGCTCTGGCCCTCTAAATGATCTAATTTCTGCAGCTGTTTGTCCCACCAATTGTTTGTTAGGACCCTTTATTTCAATGTTGTTCTGCTTGTCAACAGATACTGAAATATCCTCTGGAATTTCATAATTAATTGGATGACTAAAGCCGAGCATTAATTCAAGTACTTTCCCTTTAAGAGTAGCTCTATACCCAACACCATTCATTTCTAATTTTTTTGAAAATCCTTCACTTACGCCAACTATAATGTTGTTTACAATATTTCTCTGCAACCCCCAGAATGGTAAAAGAGATTTATTTTCACTCTTGGGCTTCATTTTGATAATATTTTCCTCAATATTAATTTCAATATCTTCATTTAGAGGAGATTCAAGTTTCCCCATTGGGCCCTCAGCCATGAAAATACCATCCTGCATATTTACTTTAACAGTATCAGGTATCGTTATTTCTTTTGAACCAACTCTTGACATAATTAAAAGACCTTACAGATTATTTCACCACCAACTTTTTGTTCTCGCGCGTCAGTATCGGTCATGACTCCTTTTGATGTAGAGATGATAGATATACCCAGACCATTATGAACATAAGGTATTCTCTCAGCCCCAGAATAAACCCTTCTTCCCGGTTTAGAAATTCTTGTGATATCAGATATTACCGGACCTCTATCATCATACTTTAATTCTATATCTAATTCTTCTTTTCCTGATGTGTGTTTAGTGCGAGCATAACCTCTTATATACCCCTCATTTTTTAAAACCTCTAATATACTTTCTCTCATCTTAGAAACAGGAGAAGAAACAATTGGCTTATTGCGCATTTGTGCATTTCTTATTCTGCTAAATAAATCTGATAATGGATCTTGTAATGACATATTTTTTCCTTTCTACCAACTTGATTTATTCATTCCTGGTATTTGACCCTTTGAAGCTAAATCTCTAAGAGCTATACGAGATAATCTTACTCTTTTATGATAACCTCTAGGCCTGCCAGTCAATTCACATCTATTTCTAACCCTTGTTCTCGCTCCATTCCTTCGAAGTTTGGACAACTTTAATTGGGCCTGAAATCTTTCATCAATCGGAGTAGATTTGTTCATAATAAGATCTTTTAATTGAGATCTCTTATTTAGATCTTTTTCCGACATTTGAATTCTACGTTTATTTTTTTCTATAGAGCTTTTTTTTGCCATATTTTTACCTAATCTATTATTGGGAAATTTAAAAATTTTAAGAGAAGTAATGCCTCATCATCATTTTTTGCCGTTGTGCAGATTGCAATATCTAAGCCACGAGTTTTATCAATTTTATCTACATTAATTTCAGGGAATATTGTGCATTCCTTAATGCCAAAAGAATAATTGCCTTGACCATCAAAGCTATTTTTATTTAAGCCTCTAAAATCTCTGATTCTTGGCAAAGCAATAATCACAAGTCTGTCAATAAATTCGTACATTCTATGACCTCTGAGAGTTACCTTTACTCCTAGTGGCATTCCATCTCTGATTTTAAATGTAGCAATGGATTTTCTTGCTTTTGTAACCAATGGCAACTGTCCAGAAATAACTGCAAGTTGGTCAGATGCTGATTGTATAACTTTATTATCATTCACAGCATCACCTAATCCCATATTCAAAGATACTTTAGACAACTTTGGCAATGAAAGAGTATTTTGCCTAGATAGCTTTTCTTTTAACTTTGGTACTATTGTTTCGGTATAAAGCTCTTTAAGTCTTGGAGTATAATTATCCATCAATTTGCTCTCCTGTTTTAACATTTATTCTTACCTTTTTATTATCTTTCAAAAAAGAATAGCCAACCCGTGTTCCTTTTTTTGTTTTCTTATCAAGCAGCATTAAGTTTGACAGAGTTATTGGCATTTCTTTATTGATAATGCCTCCTTCATTTTTTTGGTCTTGCTTCTGGTGTTTTTTTGACATGTTTACACCCTTTACGACAGCTTTATGGCCTAGTATCATAATAACTTCACCTTCTTTACCTTTATCTTTTCCTGTATTTACAGTTACTTGGTCCCCTTTTTTTATTCTCATAGACATTATAAAACCTCCGGAGCAAGAGAAATAATTTTCATTTGTTTCTTCATTCTCAGTTCTCTGCAAACTGGGCCAAATATTCTTGTGCCCACTGGTTCGCCCTGAGTATTAATAAGAACCGCTGCATTTGAATCAAATTTTATTGTACTACCATCAACTCTCTTTAATTCTTTTCTTGTTCTTACTATCACAGCTTTATGTACTGTACCTTTTTTTACTTTTCCTTTAGGAATAGCATCTTTTACTGTTACCACTATTATATCGCCAACTGATGCAAATCTTCTTTTAGATCCACCTAATACTTTTATACAGAGAACTTCTTTTGCCCCTGAATTATCTGCTACACTAAGTCTTGACTCAACTTGTATCATTTAACTTACAGCTACCCATCTTTTAAGTTTTGAAATTGGTTTTGACTCCATTATCTTTACCTTATCACCAGTATTAAATTGATTTTCAGGATCGTGTGCACTGTACTTTTTTGAGCGCCTAATCACTTTCTTTAAAAAAGGATGCTTAAACTTTCTTTCAACTAGCACTGTGATTGTCTTATCTTGTTTGTTGCTGATTACTGTTCCCTGAAGTATTTTTTTTGGCATATTAATTTCCTAATTTTTCATTCATTATTGTTTTTATTCTTGCTATTAGCTTTCTAACTTTAAATATACGAGAAGTATTTTCCAACTGACCAGAGCTCTTTTGGAATCTTAAGTTAAAGGACTCCTTATATAGGTTGCTCAACTCTGTTTTAAGCTGATCATTTGTTTTTTTTCTTATTTCTTCTACCTTCATCTTTTTCCTTTATTTTATGAGTTGTCCAACTACTTTGGTCTTAATTGGTAGCTTTGAGGAAGCTCTTCCAAAAGCTTCTTTTGCTATCGATTGTGAGACGCCGTCAACTTCAAATAAAATCTTTCCTGGCTTCACCCGACATGCCCAAAATTCTGGCGATCCTTTTCCTTTACCCATTCTTACTTCTGTTGGCTTTTTTGATACTGGAACATCTGGAAATATTCGAACCCAAACACGTCCCGCTCTTTTCATAAACCTTGTCATTGCAACCCTTGCTGCTTCTATTTGTCTGGCTGTAATCCTCTCAGCTTCTAAGGCCTTTAGCCCATAAGTTCCGTAGTTCAAACTTGTTGCAGAAGTTGCAACGCCTTTAATTCTACCTTTGTGAGCTTTTCTGAATTTTGTTTTTTTTGGCTGTAACATAACTTATCCTAATTTATTTGGATTATTTTCCATTTCGTGTGGAGCATTATCGTCTATGTCTCCTTTATATATCCATACCTTGATGCCACATGCACCATAAGTTGTATTCGCAGTAGCTATTGCATAATCAACATTAGCCCTAAATGTGTGCAACGGCACTCTGCCCTCTCTATACCATTCTGTTCTAGCGATTTCAGTTCCACCAAGACGGCCTCCACAATTTACTCTTATGCCATCAGCTCCTAGTCTCATTGCAGATTGAACAGATCTTTTCATTGCTCTTCTAAATGAAACCCTTCTCTCAAGTTGTTCTGCAATTGCATCAGCTATTAGTTGAGCTTCAACCTCTGGCTTTCTGATCTCGACCAAATTTATTGAAACATCATCCGATGTAAATTCTGAAATTTTCTTTTTTAGCTTTTCTATATCACTACCCTTTTTACCAATAATTAAGCCTGGTCGAGCTGAATAAATAGTTACTTGAGCTTTCTTTGCGGGTCTTTCTATCTGAATTTTAGCTACGGCGCATTTTTTCAGTTTTTTTTCAAGATATGATCTGATTTTAAGATCTTCTTGTAAAAATGAACCAAATTCCTTCTTGTTGGCATACCATTTTGATTGCCATTTTTTATTAAGGATTAATCTAAGCCCAATAGGATTTACTTTTTGTCCCATATTCTATGATTCTTTCTCCGATTTTTTATTTTGTAATTCTGCAACTTTAATTGTTACATTAGTTAGATGCTTGTTTATTCTTCCTGGTCTACCTTTTGCTCTTGGTCTCCATCGCTTCATGACCATACTCTTCCCACAATAGGCTTCTGTTACCTGTAAAATGTCTATATCTAACTGATGATTGTTTTCAGCATTCGCTACTGCGCTATTTAGTACCTTGCTAATATCTTTGGCAATACCTCTGGAAGAAAACTTTAAAAGGTTTATTGCCTCAGAAGCCTTCTTTCCTCTAATCATTTCAAGAACAATATTCGCTTTTGAAGGACTAACCCTCAAATTTCTTAAAATGGCATAAGCTTCATTATCTTTTCTAATTAAGTGCTTCATGATTATTTAGTTTTTTTATCTCCAGTATGACTGTTAAAAGTTCTTGTTGGTGAAAACTCTCCTAGTTTATGGCCTACCATATCCTCAGTAACGTTGACTGGAATAAACCTCTTACCATTATGCACGGCAAAATTCACCCCTACGAACTCAGGCAAAATAGTAGATCTTCTTGACCACGTTTTAATAACACCACCTTTGCCACCATCTCCTGCTGCCTTAACTTTCTTTAATAGATGACTATCAACAAATGGCCCTTTCCAAACAGATCTCGTCATTTTTAAACCTCTATCCTTGCTTTTTTGTCAGTTTTTCTCTTAATAATAAATTTATCCGTTCTTTTATTATTTCTTGTCTTTTTTCCCTTAGTTGGTTTTCCCCATGGAGTAACAGGATCTCGACCGCCAGATGTTTTACCTTCTCCTCCACCATGAGGGTGATCAATTGGATTCATAGCCACACCTCTTACTGATGGTCTAACGCCTAACCATCTTTTTCTTCCAGCTTTTCCTAATTTTTGGTTTTTCTTATCAATATTTGACAGAACACCAATTGTAGCTCTGCATTCTTCTCTTACTTTTCTTTGCTCACCAGAGGGCAGCTTAATGGCTACGTATCCGTCAGACTTGCCAACAATCTGTGTAGAGGAACCAGCAGATCTAGCTAACTGTGCACCACTTCCAATTTTTAACTCAATATTATGTATATCTATTCCAACTGGGATGTCAGACATGGGCATGCAATTGCCAATCCTGATTTCTTTTTTTTCACCGGATATAACTTGGTCACCAGCTTTTAAATCCTTTGGTGCCAATATATAGTTTTTTGTTCCGTCAGTGTATGTAATTAGTGCAATGTAAGAAGATCTATTCGGATCATATTCAATTCTATCAACAGTTGCACTACCTGTATTATTTCTTTTAAAATCAATAATTCTATATTTTGCTTTGTGTCCACCACCTTTTCGTCTCATTGTAATTCTGCCTGTATTATTTCTTCCACCTTTTTTCGAAAGGCCAACAGTAAGAGACTTCACTGGTTTACCAGTCCATAAACCTTTTTTATCAACAAGTGTTAATCCGCGTGTTCCCGGTGTATTTGGTCTGAATTTTTTTAAAGGCATTTTTTATTATACTCCCGCATTCAAATCAATTGTTTGACCTTCTTCAAGAGTTACAAAAGCTTTCTTGTAATCAGAGCGTTTTCCAAGCGAACCCCTAAATGCTTTTAGCTTACCCTTTACTATTGAAGTGTTCACTTTTTTTACTTTTACTTTAAATATATTTTCTATTGCAGTTTTTATTTCTTTCTTATTGCTAGTTTTATCAACTTGAAAAGTAACTTGATTAAATTCTGCACCCAAAGAAGACTTCTCAGTAATAATAGGCTTAATAATTGTTTTAAAATCTTTAATACTAGTCATTTTATTTATAATTCTTTTCTAGTTGGGCTAATGCATCTTTACTTATGATCAATTTCTGATGTCTCAAAAGATCAAGAGCATTCACAGATTTAACACTCAAGTACTTAATGTCCTTTAGATTTCTTGCTGCGAGAGACAAATTTTGGTTAGGCGTATCCCCTTCTAAAAACAGTGCAGAGTTAATTTTTTGTTTGTCCAAATAGTTCTTTAAGATCTTAGTTTTTGGCTCAGCGATCTTGAGTTCATCGATTAAAATTAGATCATTACATTTTACTTTTTCGGATAATATATGCTTAACAGCCAGGTTTCTTAGGCGTTTTGGAAGTTTCTTTAATGATCTTACTCCCCTTAGATTATGTGCCATACCACCACTTCTAAATATATTTGCCTTCTTAGAACCATGTCTTGCTCCACCACCACCTTTTTGCCTACCCAATTTCTGTGTTGTACCTGCAACTTCGGAACGATTTTTGGTCCTAGCGCGAAGAGGTTTTTTATTAGACTCATTCCATCTTACAAGAGAACTAATAACTGAAAAATCTGGTTTTAAATTAAAGATGGCTTCATTAAGCTCCATAGATTCTGTGCTCTTGCCGTTCATTTTATTTAGCTCTAGTTGCATTCCTATTTATCCTTTTTAGTTGATTTTTCTGCTTGTGCAGAAGTACCTTCAACTTCTTTAATATCATTTCTCTTGATAGAGTCTTCAACCACTAGCCATGTTCCTCGCGCACCAGGAGTAGCTCCCTTTACGCAAATAATATTTTTCGCTTCATCAACTTTTACTACTTGTAAATTTTGCAGTGTTTTATGAACATCGCCATACTGTCCAGCCATTTTTTTTCCTTTAAAGACCTTACCAGGATCCTGACACTGTCCTGTTGAACCAGCGCTTCTATGAGATACAGAAACTCCATGTGAGGCTCTCAAGCCTGAAAAGTTATGTCTTTTCATCACTCCAGCAAATCCTTTACCCTTTGTGAAACCAGACACATCGATAAATTGGCCTTCCTGAAAATGACTAGCATTCAATTGGTCTCCTGACTTTAATTCAGTGTCTTTATCTATTGAAAATTCTCTGAGATACCTAAAGGCCTCACTCTTTTTCTTTTCAAAAAATCCTTTTTGAGCCTTATTAACCTTTTTTAATTTACATGCTCCGACTAAAACTTTGTCAGCATTAGTGTCTGTAGAGTCAACTCTTTCAACTATCTGACATTGATCAATATGCAAGACAGTCACTGGAATATTTGTTCCACTTTGCGTATACAAGTTACTCATACCTATTTTTTTTGCGATAATTCCTGTTCTCATATCTATAACTTGATTTCTACATCAACTCCCGATGCTAAATCCAATTTCATAAGTGCATCAACTGTTTGAGGGGTTGGATCAACAATCTCTATTAAGCGTTTATGCGTTCTTATCTCAAATTGCTCTCTACTTTTTTTATTTACGTGAGGAGATCTTAAAACAGTAAATTTTTCATTATTAGTAGGAAGTGGAATTGGTCCCTTAACCATTGCACCAGTTCGTTTTGCTGTATCTACTATTTCAACAGATGATTTGTCCAATACCCCGTGGTCAAATGCTTTAAGTCTGATTTTAATATTTTGATTTTCCATTATTATAATTAAGCGAACTTCGCTTTTACCTCATCCTGTACATTTTGTGGAACCTGCTCATAATGATCAAAAAACATTGAATATTGAGCTCTTCCCTGGGTCATAGATCGTAGAGTGTTTACATATCCAAACATATTAGCCAGTGGCACCATTGAGCTAATAGCTGTTGTATTGCCTCTTGCTTCACTTCCACTTACTTGACCTCTTCGGCTACTTAAATCCCCTATTACATCTCCCATAAACTCTTCAGGTGTAACAACTTCAACTCTCATTATTGGTTCTAATAACTTTGGATTGGCTTTTTGACAAGCATCCTTAAACGCCATTCGCCCAGCTATTTCAAATGCAAGGCTACTTGAGTCCACATCATGATATTTTCCATCTATAAGAGTCACCTTATAGTCAATTATTGGGAAACCAGCAATAACACCGGTATCGGCCACTCCTTCTATACCTTTCTCTACACCCGGTATATATTCCTTAGGAATGTTTCCACCTTTAATTTTATCTTCAAATATTCTTCCAGTTCCCGGCTCACAACCCTCAACAATTATCTTTACTTCAGCAAATTGACCCGCGCCACCACTTTGTTTTTTGTGTGTATATGTTACTTCCATATTTTTAGAAATGGTTTCTCTGTAAGCAACTTGTGGGGCTCCTACATTAGCCTCTACGTTGAACTCTCTCTTCATCCTATCCACAATGATATCTAAATGAAGTTCACCCATTCCTTTTATTACTGTTTGTCCAGATTCTTCATCTGAGGTAACCCTGAATGATGGATCTTCTTTTGCTAATCTTGCCAATGCTTCTCCCATTTTTTCCTGATCAGCTTTTGTCTTTGGCTCAACAGCAATTTCAATAACTGGATCCGGAAAATCCATTGACTCTAGAATAATTGGTTTTTGGGCATCTGATAAAGTCTCACCAGTTATTGTGTCTTTTAAGCCAGCAATAGCGACTATATCGCCAGCATAAGCAATTTTTATATCTTCTCTATTGTTAGCGTGCATTAAAAGCATACGGCCAATTCTTTCTTTATCACCTTTAACAGAATTTAAAATTGTCGAACCAGCCTCTAATTTACCAGAATATATTCGAGTGAACGTAAGAGAACCTACGAAAGGGTCGTTGGCTACTTTGAATGCCAATGCAGAGAAAGGTTCATCGTCAGATGCTTTTCTTACTTCCTCTTCTTCTTTTCCTGGAATATTACCAGTTGCCTGCTGAACCTCGCTAGGGTCAGGCATAAAATTCACAATTGCATCTAACAAAGGTTGAACACCTTTATTTTTGAAAGCACTTCCAGTTAAAATTGGAACAAACTCAAAATTAATTGTTCCTTTTCTAATACACTTGATTAGAGTTTCTTCATCTGGTTCATCGCCATCTAAATACTTTTCAAGAACTTCTTCATCTTGTTCTACAGCCATTTCTACCATTTCAGATCTATATTTTTCAGCTGTATCTTTTAATTCTTCAGGAATATCTGTGTATTCATACTTAGCTCCAAGATCCTCATTTGCCCAAACGATTGCTTTATTCTTAACTAAATCAATCACACCTTTTAAATTTGATTCACTTCCGTAAGGTATCTGTAAAACTAATGCATTTGCCTGAAGTCGATCTTTGATCATGTCTAAGCATTTATAAAAGTCTGCACCTGTACGGTCCATTTTGTTAACGAAACACATCCTCGGTACATTATATCTATTTGCTTGTCTCCAAACAGTTTCGGTTTGTGGCTCCACACCAGCTACTCCGTCAAATACTGCAACTGCCCCATCGAGCACTCTTAAAGAACGCTCAACTTCAATGGTGAAATCAACGTGTCCAGGAGTATCAATAATATTAATCCTATGATCATTCCAGAAACAAGTAGTTGCCGCAGATGTAATAGTTATTCCACGTTCTTGTTCTTGCTCCATCCAATCCATTGTGGCCGCGCCATCATGCACTTCACCGATCTTATGGCTTTTTCCTGTATAATAAAGTATTCGCTCAGTAGTAGTTGTCTTTCCAGCATCTATGTGCGCCATGATGCCAATATTTCTATAATTATTTAATGAATACTCTCTTGTCATTGTTACCACCTAAAGTGAGCAAATGCTTTATTTGCTTCAGCCATTTTATGCGTGTCTTCTCTTTTCTTAATAGCAGAACCTTTATTACCTGCAGCATCCATTAATTCTGAACTTAGTTTTTCCATTAAACTTTTTTCTTTTCTATTCCGAATAGCACTGACTAACCATCTTATAGCTAGTGCTTGAGATCTGTTTCCCTTTACCTCAACAGGAACTTGGTATGTAGCGCCACCAACTCGTCTAGATCGTACTTCTACTAGAGGTCTTACATTTTCAATGGCCTTATTGAAAACGCTCATTGGAGACTCTCCAGTTTTATTCTGTATATTTGTAAATGACTTAGTGATGATAGCTTCCGCAACAGTCTTTCTTCCATCAAGCATTATTGCATTGGTAAACTTTGTAAGCACAGTACTATTATGAACTGGATCAGGTAAAATGTTTCTAACTTGAGCTTTTCTTCTTCTTGACATAATTATTTTGGTTTCTTAGCTCCATATAAAGATCGACGTTGCTTTCTCTCACTAACGCCTTGAGTATCTAAAACTCCTCTAACTGTATGGTATCTTACCCCAGGGAGATCCTTTACTCTTCCTCCGCGAATTAAAATTACTGAGTGCTCTTGAAGGTTGTGGCCTTCTCCTCCAATGTAACTTGTAACTTCAAAACCATTTGTTAATCTTACTCTCGCAACTTTTCTAAGTGCTGAGTTTGGTTTTTTTGGTGTCGTTGTATAAACTCTTGTACATACACCTCTCTTTTGAGGGTTAGCTTTTAATGCTGGAACCTTATTTCTTTTTCGAACTTTAGTTCTCGGTTTTCTTATTAACTGACTTATAGTCGGCATACAGTATCTCCAGTTAGAAACTAATAAAAAGTTAACTATTAAAAAAAAGTCTAAAAAAAGTAGCGTTTAGATTTCTCTACCGCCTACTATTTAAGAATGCCGAATAATACTTAATAGTCTGCTTTGGTCAACATATATTATTAAGAATTTTCCTGAATTTCTGCTGTTTCCTGCTCTTTAGCGGCTTGCATTGCTTCAATTTCAATTTTAGCCTCTTTATCAAGATTTTTTGCTTGATTTTCAATCTGGTTAAAGATTCTTCCTGTTCCTGCAGGTATTAATCTTCCTACAATAACATTCTCTTTAAGGCCCTCTAGTCTGTCTACTTTTCCTTTAATCGATGCATCCGTAAGTATTCTCGTCGTTTCCTGGAATGAGGCAGCAGAAATAAATGACCTAGTTTGAAGAGAAGCTTTTGTTATACCTAAAAGAACCGGTTTACCTACGGCTGGTTTTTTGCCTTCAGCAGTAAGCTGTTCATTTGTAATTAAGAATTCGTATCTGTCAATTTCTTCACCTTTAATGAAAGAACTGTCACCAACATCAGTAATGCTTACTTTTTGAAGCATCTGCCTACATAAAACCTCAATATGCTTATCATTAATTAAAACACCTTGAAGCCTGTAAACTTCTTGAACTTCATTAATTAGATAATCTGCTAAAGCTTCAATACCTAAGATTTCCAAGATATCATGTGGATCAGGATTTCCATCAAGTAAGTAATCTCCTTTTTCAATACTTTCACCTTCTTGGTAAGCTATATGTTTGCCTTTTGGAATTAAAACTTCTACAGGATCATTTTCACTTTCCTCAGGGGTAATGATTACTTTTTGCTTGCCTCTTATGTCTTTTCCAAAAGAAATAATACCTGATATTTCAGATATGATTGCATGATCTTTAGGTTTTCTTGCTTCAAACAATTCAGCAACCCTAGGCAATCCACCAGTAATATCTTTAGTTTTAGATGCTGCCTTAGGCGTTCTAGCTAAAACATCACCTGCATGCACTTCTGAGCCATCAGCGACCGATAAAATAGAATCAGGTGGTAAGAAATATCTAGCTTCATTGCCATTTGCTAGGAGTATGACTTCACCTTTTTTATCTCTTAGAGTAATTCTTGGTTTAAGATCAACTCCTTTGGAGTCAAGCTTCCAATCCTTAACTTTAGTGTATGTTAATCCTGTTTTTTCCTCAGTTTCTTCTATTAAAGAAATACCTTCTTCCATATCCACATAATTAGCTGTTCCCGATTTTTCAGAAATAACTGGGTTTGTAAATGGATCCCATTCACAAATTTTAGTTCCGGAAGACACTTTTGAGTCTTCTTCAACAAGAATTTTTGTTCCATAAGGAACTTTATAGTTAGCAAGCTCTCTATTATTTTCATCATGAATCGCTAATTGACAGTTTCTTCCCATAACAATTAAGTTCTGATTACTATCTTCAACTGTGTTCTTATTTAGGATTTTGAAAATTCCATCAGTATTAATTTCAATAAAAGATTGATCATTAATTTGTGCAGCTCCTCCAATATGAAATGTTCTCATAGTTAACTGTGTTCCAGGCTCACCAATAGATTGAGCTGCAATCATCCCTACAGCTTCACCCTCATTAACCATGAACCCTCTAGCAAGATCTCGTCCATAGCACTTCACACAGATTCCTTTTTTACTATCACAAGTTAATGGAGATCGAATATAAGCATTCTGAATACCAGCTGTTTCAACCTTCTCAGCAAGTACCTCGTCCATATAATCATCTTTTTTTGCTACAATTTCATTAGTAACTGGATGAACAATATCTTTTTGCAAAAATCTACCAAGTAATCTGTCTGCTATTGATATTATTACCTCTCCACCTTCGACTACGTCGGATATCCACACACCATTATCAGTACCGCAGTCGTGATCTGAAATAGTACAATCTTGCGCAACATCACATAGTCTTCTAGTCAAGTAGCCAGAATTAGCTGTCTTTAATGCGGTATCAGCTAGCCCTTTTCTTGCTCCATGTGTAGAATTAAAATATTCGAGTACATTTAAACCCTCTTTAAAATTTGATATGATAGGAGTCTCAATTATATCTCCGGATGGTTTGGCCATAAGGCCACGCATTCCTGACAGCTGCTTCATTTGAGCCGCTGAACCCCTGGCTCCTGAATTTGCCATCATATATATAGAGTTAATAGGAAGTTCTCTTTTAGTTGTTTCATCGATTTTGACAGAAGAAATTTCATTCATCATTTCTTGTGCAACTCTATCGGTACATTTTGCCCAGGCATCAATTACTTTATTATATTTTTCTCTATTAGTAATTAAACCATCATTATATTGCTTTTCATATTTTTCAATTTGTACTGATGTTTCTGTAACCATTTTTTCTTTTGTCTCAGGTATTATCATGTCATCCTTGCCGAAAGAGATACCAGCTTTATATGCGTAATGAAAACCAAGTGCCATTATTCGATCAGCAAATATGACTGTATCTTTTTGTCCGCAGTATCTGTAGACGGTATCAATTAAGCTCGAAACTTCTTTCTTACCAAGAAGACGATTGACAAGCTTTGGATCAAGATCTTTATGTTGGGGTATTAAGTTCCATAAAAGCATTCTACCAGGTGTTGTACTAATTCTTTTTGTATCAACATTCCCGTCAGAATTAATGTAATTAATTCTTGCTTCAACTTTTGCATGTACCGTTGTTACACCATTTTCAATAGCTTGTTGAACTTCAAAAATATCTTTGTATACAGCTCCCTGACCAGGTTCATTATCTTTTTCCTGAGATAGAAAATAAATACCTAGGACAATATCCTGACTTGGAACAATTACAGGCTTACCATTAGCTGGGTTTAATATATTATTTGTAGACATCATTAAAACCCTTGCCTCTAACTGTGCTTCTAAGCTAAGGGGCACATGCACTGCCATTTGATCACCATCAAAATCTGCATTAAATGCTGTACAAACTAGAGGGTGCAGTTGAATTGCTTTTCCTTCAATTAAAGTTGGTTCAAAAGCTTGAACACCCAACCTGTGAAGTGTTGGTGCTCTATTTAAAATAATTGGGTGCTCTCTTATGACTCTGTCAAGTACATCCCAGACCTCTGGTCTTTCTTTTTCAACCATTTTCTTGGCTTGTTTTAATGTAGTTGCGAGACCCAATGATTCCAAACGTGCGTATATAAATGGTTTAAATAATTCTATTGCCATTTTTTTAGGCAGGCCACACTGGTGTAATTTTAGCTCTGGCCCAACAACTATTACTGATCTACCAGAGTAATCAACTCTTTTTCCTAGAAGATTTTGCCTGAATCGGCCTTGCTTACCCTTAAGCATTTCTGCAAGTGATTTGAGAGGTCGTTTATTTGTTCCTGTAATTACACGGCCCCTGCGTCCATTATCAAATAATGCATCTACTGACTCTTGCAGCATTCTCTTTTCATTTCTAATAATAATATCTGGGGCTCTTAATTCTATAAGTCTCGATAATCTATTATTTCTATTTATAACTCTTCTATACAAGTCGTTTAAATCAGACGAAGCAAACCTTCCTCCATCCAAAGGAACAAGTGGTCTAAGTTCTGGTGGGATTACTGGTACGGATGTTAAAATCATCCATTCAGGTCTATTTCCTGAGGATATAAAGGCTTCAAATATTTTAATTCGTTTAACTAGCTTTTCAGAGAGTGCGACTGCTTTGGTTTCAGCAAGTTTTGACTTCAATAATTCAAGTTCAGCCTCGAGTTCAACTCTTTCTAAAACTTTTCTTACGGCTTCTGCTCCGATTCCTGCAGAAAAAGAGTCTACGCCATATTCTTCTTTTGCATTTTCTAATTCCTCTTCGTCCAAGAGCTGATTTTGAATCAATGGTGTTAACCCAGGTTCAGTTACCATAAATTTTTCGAAATAAAGAACTTTTTCCAAATCTTTTAATTTCATATCCATCATTAGTGCAATACGACTTGGTAAAGATTTTAAAAACCAAATATGGGCAACTGGAGCGGCAAGTTGAATGTGACCCATGCGTTCTCTTCTTACGTCTTTTTTTGTTACTTCAACACCACACTTTTCGCAGATTATGCCTTTAAATTTCATTCTCTTATATTTCCCACATAAGCACTCATAATCTTTTATTGGACCAAATATTCTTGCACAGAATAGACCGTCTCTTTCTGGCTTAAATGTTCTATAATTAATTGTTTCAGGTTTTTTTATTTCACCATATGACCAGGATAAAATTCTCTCAGGACTTGCAATAGAGATTTTAACTTGGTTAAAATCATCCCTAGACGCGGCAGGATTGAAAATATTCATTAAAGACTGGCTCATATATAATTTCCTAGTTTAAGTTCGATAATTCTATGTTAAGTCCAAGAGATCGTATCTCTTTAATCAAAACGTTAAATGATTCAGGTGTTCCAGATTGGAATACATCCTCACCTCGTATTATGGTTTCATATACTTTAGTTCTTCCAGCAACATCATCTGACTTTACGGTCAAAATTTCTTGTAAAGTATATGCGGCACCATAGGCCTCAAGCGCCCAAACTTCCATCTCCCCAAATCTCTGACCACCAAATTGTGCTTTACCACCCAATGGTTGCTGAGTTACAAGGCTGTAAGGGCCAATTGACCTTGCATGTATTTTATCGTCTACTAAATGATGAAGTTTCAACATATAGATATAGCCTACTGTTACTTTTCTCTCAAACTGCTCTCCAGTTAAGCCATCCCATAAATGAGTTTGTCCACTTTTATCAAAACCTGCAACTTCTAACATCTCAGATATTTCGTTCTCGGATGCTCCATCAAAAACAGGAGTTTTAATTGGAACTCCTGAAGAAATATTCATCGCAAGTTCTTTTTGCTCCAACTTAGTCAAAGGTGCTATTTCATTTTTATACTGTTCAGATCCATAAACTTTTTCCAAGGATTTGCCGATATGTGAATGGTCATTTGTTGCATTGTACTGAGCAATTGATTTATTGATGATCTCTCCAATACCAGCACATGCCCATCCCAAATGTGTTTCTAATATTTGTCCGACATTCATTCTACTAGGCACACCTAGAGGATTTAAAACAATGTCAACAGTCCTTCCGTCCTCCAGATAGGGCATATCTTCTACAGGAGCGATTTTACTTATGACACCTTTATTTCCGTGTCGACCAGCCATTTTATCACCAGGTTGTAATTTTCTTTTAACGGCAACAAAAACCTTAACCATTTTCATCACGCCAGGTAACAATTCGTCTCCTCTTTGAACCTTATCAACCTTGTTATCAAAACGTGATTGAATTGCAAATCTTGCTACATCATACTGTTTTTTTAAATTATTTATATCCTCTTGATCTTTATCATTCTGAAGCTTCACTTTCCACAGTGAGTCAAGCTTTACAGTGCTAATTTCACTTTCATCAAGCAATTTCTGATCACTTATATCCTGAGGAAACTCTGATATATTTTTGCCTTTAATTATGTTTCTTAATCTTTCTTTTATATTTCTATTTAGAATTCCTAATTCTGCCTCGCGGTCATTCGCAAGCTTTTCTATCTCATCTCTCTCAATTGAAAGAGCTCTATCATCTTTTTCTATTCCATATCTGTTAAAAACCTTTACATCAACAACAATGCCACTTGACCCTGGTGGTAGTTTAAGTGATGTATCCTTTACATCTGTAGCCTTTTCACCAAATATTGCTCTTAGAAGCTTTTCCTCAGGTGTTACTGGACTTTCACCTTTAGGAGTTACTTTGCCTACAAGAATATCACCAGGATTTACATCCGCGCCAACATAAACAATACCCGCTTCATCAAGATTACGTAATAATTCATCACCAGCATTTGGTATATCTCTCGTAATCTCTTCTGAGCCTAATTTTGTATCTCTGGACATTACCTCAAATTCTTCAATGTGAATTGAGGTAAATTTATCTTCTTGAACAATCTTTTCTGATATCAGTATAGAATCCTCAAAGTTATATCCTCTCCATGGCATAAAAGCGACTACCACATTTCTACCTAAACCTAATTCCCCTAAGTGTGTTGACGGACCATCAGCAATAATATCCCCTTTGGAAACTTTATCACCAACTTTAACTAATGGCCTTTGATTAATGCAGGTACTTTGGTTTGATCTTTGGAACTTTAATAACGTATAAATGTCAACCCCAGATTCATTTGTTTGTATTTTTTCTGTAACTCTAACAACAATTCTCTTGCCGTCTATTTTATCTACAATACCATCTCTGTTTGCAATAATAGTTACACCTGAGTCTATTGCGACTACTTTCTCTACTCCTGTTCCAACAAGAGGGGACTCTGCTTGAATAAGAGGAACAGCTTGCCTCATCATATTAGAACCCATTAAAGCTCTGTTCGCATCGTCATTCTCAAGAAATGGTATTAATGAAGCTGCACAAGAGACAACTTGTTTTGGTGATACATCCATGTAGTTAATTTCTTGAGGAATAGTCATTACAAAATCTCCATCACGCCTACACGAAACTAGTTTTGTTGCAAAATTGCCTTTTTCATCAATCTCACTATTTGCCTGAGCAATCGTATAGTCGGCCTCTTCCATTGCAGGCAAGTATTCAACATCGTTTGTAACTTTACCGTTTACAACTTTTCTATAAGGACTTTCAATAAACCCGTACTGATTCACTCTTGCATGAGATGCCAAGCTGTTTATTAATCCTATATTTGGCCCTTCTGGTGTTTCGATTGGGCAAATTCTTCCATAGTGAGTAGGATGAACATCTCTTACCTCAAAACCCGCTCTTTCTCTACTTAAGCCGCCTGGTCCAAGGGCCGAAAGCCTTCTTTTATGAGTTATCTCTGCAAGTGGATTTGTCTGGTCCATAAACTGAGAAAGTTGTGATGTTCCAAAAAATTCTTTTAAAGAAGCAACTAATGGCTTGGCATTTATTATATCTTGCGGTGTGACAGCATCAACTTCAAGTGAATTCATTCTTTCTTTAATTGATCTTTCCATTCTTATAAGACCCATTCTAAACTGATTTTCAACAAGCTCACCCACAGATCTTACTCTTCTGTTTCCAAGATGATCGATATCATCAACCTCACCTTTACCAGTTCTTAAATCCATAACAGTCTTTACTACTTCAATAATGTCATCAGTTCTTAAAACTGTGATTGAGTCTGGACAGTCAAGGTTTAACCTATAGTTAATTTTGACACGACCAACATCAGAAAGATCGTACTTTTCTGATTTAAAAAACAATGAATTAAATACTTCAAACGCTGTTTCCAAATTGGGTGGTTCACCTGGCCTAAGTACTTTATATATTTCAACAACTGCTTCTTCTGGACTTAAGTTCTTATCGATTCTTAACGTATCCCTTATGAATGAGCCAACGTTTATCCCGTCAATTTCAAGTATTGGTAGTTTATTAATCTTTAGCTCTTTAATTTTTTCTAAAGACTCTTGTGTAATTTCATCTGAGGCTTCTAAGTAAATTTCACCAGTTTTCTCATTAATTATATCATCTGCGACAAACTTTCCAATTAGTTCGTCATCATCTATAAGTAAATTCTTAAGTCCATCATTGTATAATTTTTTTGCTATAGCTGGATTTATTTTTGTTCCTTGTTTAACAGCAACTTTTCCATCAGCTGCATTAATTAGACTCTTTTGCAGTTTACCGGTTTTAATATTTTTTGGGTTAAAATTAAACTTCCATTTACCGTCTTTAACATTGAAATTATAAATTTCAGTGCTGTAGAATAAATTTAGTATCTCATCTCTTTTTACTCCCATTGACATTAAGAAAGTCGTAATTGGTATTTTTTTCTTTCTATCAATCCTACAATGCAAAATGTCTTTGTGATCAAATTCAATATCTAACCATGAACCCCTATAAGGTATTACTCTTGCTCCAAAAAGGAGCTTTCCACTTGAGTGTGTTTTGCCATTATCATGATCAAAAAATACACCTGGACTACGATGCATTTGGCTTACAACGACTCTCTCAGTACCATTAGTAATAAATGTTCCTTTTTGAGTCATTAGCGGTAGATCACAAAGGTATATTTCTTGTTCTTTTATATCCTTTACTGTCCTAGACTCAGTTTCTTCATCAATATCAAAAACAATAAGTCGTAACTTCACATTCAATGGAGCAGCGTAAGACTTATCTCTTTGACGACATTCATCAACATCGAACTTTGGCTCTTGAAGGCAATATTCAATATATTCTATTCTAGCAGAACCAGAAAAGTCTTCTAAGGGAAAAACACTTTTGAACACTTTTTGGAGTCCACGATCTGGTCTTTTTGATGGATGAACTTCCTCCAAAAGAAACTCTTCATAAGATTTTTTTTGTATTTCAATAAGGTTAGGAAATTTCGAAACTTCTTTGAGTTTTCCAAAGTTTTTACGAACTCTTTTTCTCTCAGTAAATGATAATGTATTAACCACTAATGTATATTCACCCATTCATAATAGTTTGCGTAACAAACTATTAAGTAAAATATTTATTTAATTTATTTAAGTTCTACAGTCGCGCCGGCTGCTTCAAGTTTCTCCTTGAAACCATTTGCTTCATCTTTTGATACTCCTGTCTTCAATTCTTTTGGAGCACCCTCTACTAGATCTTTTGCTTCCTTTAATCCTAAGCCTGTAATTGTTCTAACTTCTTTAATTACATTTATCTTCTTATCACCAGCGGCTGCTAAGACGATTGTGAATTCATCTTTTTCTTCTTCTGCAGCATCTCCTGCAGGTGCAGCTCCAGCAGCGGCTACCGCTACAGGTGCAGCGGCAGATACCCCCCACTTTTCTTCTAATAACTTTGAAAGCTCTGCAGCTTCTATAACTGTTAGATCTGATAGTTGATCAACTATTTGTTGGAGGTCAGCCATTTTTATTCCCTTTCTTACTTAATTAAAATATTACTTCGAACTGTACGCGTTAAATACTCTTGCTAAATCACCTGATGGTGCAGTCAATACTGATGCTATTTTCTGCGCAGGTGAGTTTATTAAACCTATTAATTGTGCCCTTATTTCCTCGAGAGATGGCAATTTAGATAAAATTTCAATTTTTTCAACACTTAAAATTTCATTATCCATTATTCCACCCTGGATAACTAAGTTATTGTTATTCTTTGCAAATTCGACAACAAGCTTTGTTAATGAAGCTGGATCATTAGCATACGCTATGGCTGTTGGTCCATCAAATAAGTCAGATAATTCAACTTTATCAGTTTCCTGTAGCGCTAATTTAGCAAGTCTATTGTTTGTAACTTTTATATTGCAGCCAGTATTGAATGACTGAACTCTCAAATCTGTCATTTCACTCATAGACATACCTCTGTAATGAAAAACAAGAATTAAACTATTCTCTCCTATAATAGTTTTTAAATTCTTAATAAAAATTTCTTTTTGCTCTCTCTTCATAATTTATCCGTCTATAGTATTTATATCAACACTAACACCTGGTCCCATTGTTGGACTTATATATATTTTTTTTAAAAAATCACCTTTTACACCAGAAGGTCGATCTTTTGAAATTTTCTCAACAAAAAATTGTATATTCTTTTGAATATCTTCCTTTGCAAAACTTGATTTTGCTATGCCCGCCTGTATTAGAGTTTCATTGCTTTTATATTCGATCTCTCCTGCTTTCGCATCAGCAATTGCTTGTTTTATATCATTCGTAACAGTGCCCAGTTTAGGATTCGGCATTAAATTTCTTGGGCCCAGAACCTTTCCTAATTTACCAACTTTTGACATCATATCTGGTGAAGCTATACACCTGTCAAAGTCTGTGAAGCCTCCTTCAACCTTTTGGACAAGTTCGTCAGATCCTACTATGTCAGCTCCAGCATCCTTTGCTTCTTGCTGCTTATCTTCAGGAACAATAACGCACACTTTGACTTGTTTGCCTAAACTCTTTGGTAATTTTAATTTACCCCGCACATTTTGCTCTCCATTTTTAGGATCAATATTTAAATTCATGCATATATCAATTGTTTCATCAAATTTAGTGGTTGAAGACTTTATTGCTAGCTCAATAGCATCAACTAAATTGTATGATTTCGAAAAATCATTTTGACTCAAAATATCTTTCATTCTTTTGTTCATTAGCTTGTTACCTCAATACCCATTGATTTTGCAGAACCAATAATGATTTTAGTACCTTGCTCAATAGTATTTGCGTTTAGATCTTTTAATTTCTTTTCTGCAATATCCCTACATTGTGATGTAGAAATAGTTGAAATCATATCTCTACCAGGCTCTTTAGATCCTTTTTTTATTTTTAATGCTTCTTTAATAAAAAATGATGCCGGTGGTAGCTTAATTTCAATGCTAAAACTTTTGTCAGTGTTATATGTAACCACAACAGGCAACATAACTCCAGGCTGCTCCCCTTTACTTTTCTCATTAAATACCTTGCAGAAGTCCATAATGTTAATACCTCTTTGTCCGAGGGCTGGTCCAACTGGTGGAGACGGATTTGCTTGTCCAGCTGGCACTTGTAACTTTAACTTTCCTTCAATTTCTTTTGCCATTTTATGCCTTTTCTACCTGTGTGTATTCAAGCTCTACTGGTGTAGATCGTCCAAATATTGAAACAGAAACTTTAACCCTAGATCTTTCTTCATCAATTTCCTCTATTAATCCATTAAATGAGGCAAAAGGTCCATCGCTTACTCTGACTTGCTCGCCCACTTCAAATGTAATAGAAGGTTTTGGACTAGTTACACCTTCTTCTATGTCTTGTAAAATCTTATTTATCTCACTTTCAGGCACCGCCGAGGGCTTACCTTGTGTATGGCCTAAAAAACCACTGACCTTTGGTAGTTCCTTGACCATATGGTATGTTTCATCAGTCATTTCCATCTTGGTTAATACATAACCAGGGAAAAACTTTCTTTCAGCATTTCTCTTCTTGCCTTTTTTGACTTCTACAACCTCTTCAGTGGGAACAATGATCTCACTAAATGCTGCTTCTATATTTTTAGTTTTAGCTTTATCTAAAATAGCTGCTGCGACTTTTTTTTCAAAACCAGAATAAGCGTGCACAATATACCATCTGTGAGTCATTTAAACAGCCAGTCCTATCAGTCTATCGAGTCCGAAGCTAAAAATTTGGTCTATTATCAAGAAAAATACTGCAGCAAAAGCAGTAATAATGACGACCATCACTGATCCCGTAAGAGTTTCCCTTGAAGAAGGCCATGTTACTTTACCTCCTTCTCTTCTCACTTCCTGTATAAACTTCAAAGGTTTCATAATTCTTTTCTTAAATGGCAGGAGCGAAGGGACTCGAACCCCCAACCCCCGGTTTTGGAGACCGGTGCTCTACCAGTTGAGCTACACTCCTCCAGTTATGAAATAATTTCCGTTACAACGCCAGAGCCAACCGTACGACCACCTTCTCTTATCGCAAAGCGCACCCCTTTATCCATTGCTATTGGAGCAATCATTTCAACTTCCATTGAAATATTATCTCCCGGCATAACCATCTCAGTACCTTCAGGAAGCTGACAAACACCAGTTACATCTGTTGTTCTGAAATAGAACTGAGGTCTGTAGTTTGTAAAGAAAGGTGTATGTCGTCCACCCTCTTCTTTTTTAAGAACATAAGCTTCACATTTAAACTTTGTATGAGGAGTGATAGTTCCAGGATGAGCAAGCACTTGGCCTCTCTCAACTTGGTCTCTCTCAACGCCTCTTAAAAGAGCACCGATATTATCTCCAGCCTCTCCAGTATCTAGAAGCTTTCTGAACATCTCTACTCCAGTACAAGTGGTTTTTTGAGTATCTTTAATACCAACGATCTCAAGTTCTTCTCCAACTTTAACAATTCCACTTTCTACTCTACCGGTACAAACTGTTCCTCTTCCAGAAATTGAAAATACGTCCTCAATTGGCATAAGGAATGGCTTATCCTTATCTCTTTCTGGTTGTGGGATAAATTCATCAACAGCTTTCATTAATTCTGCAATAGAATTCTTACCAATCTCATCATCTCTGCTCTCAACTGCCGCTAATGCAGATCCTTTAACAATGGGAGTTGCATCACCAGGAAAATCATATTCATTAAGAATATCTCTTATTTCAACTTCAACAAGTTCAAGCAATTCAGCATCATCAACCTGATCAACTTTGTTTAGGTAAACAACAATTGCTGGAACACCAACTTGACGTGCTAATAAAATGTGTTCACGTGTTTGTGGCATAGGACCGTCAGCTGCATTAACAACTAAGATAGCTCCATCCATTTGAGCCGCTCCTGTTATCATGTTCTTAACGTAGTCAGCGTGACCTGGACAATCTACGTGAGCATAGTGTCTTGCATCAGTTGTATATTCAACGTGTGCTGTAGAAATTGTAATCCCACGCTCTTTTTCTTCTGGTGCTTTATCTATTGCATCGTATGCAGTGAATTCTGCGCCACCAGATTCAGATAATACTTTTGTAATTGCTGCGGTCAAAGTAGTTTTACCATGATCCACGTGACCAATAGTTCCAACATTACAATGCGGTTTACTACGATCGAATTTTTCTTTAGCCATTTTTTTGTCCTCTCAGTTTTTAAACAACTTTAATTTTGGAGCGGGTGAAGGGAATCGAACCCTCGTAATCAGCTTGGAAGGCTGGAGCTTTACCACTAAGCTACACCCGCTTGTTCCTTCAAGCTACCATAAGGTACCTTTTCGTGGTGGAGGGGGTTGGATTCGAACCAACGTAAGCATAGCTAACGGGTTTACAGCCCGTCCCCTTTAACCACTCGGGCACCCCTCCCGAGAAAGTTTTATCAACATCTCAAGATAAGTTTCCCTAGACATAGTCTATTGAACCTTAAGGGGTGACTTATATGTAAAAAAAGACCCTAAATCAATAAATATTAATATTTTTGAACCTAAATAAATTAAAAATGCTAAATTCTTAAATACATGAAGAATAGATTTAAAAAATTCCCTAAAAAAAGGCAAAATTCAGACTACTGGATTTATGGACATCATGCAGTTGTTGGGGCTCTAAACAATAATAATAGAGTAAAATATGAGATAAACTTTACAATTGAAGCTGAAAAAAAGCTCATTCAAGAAGTAGACATAAAAAAACTCAAATTTGCAAAAAGGAAGAAAACTAGAGTAGAGATTGAAAGTCTATTGGGAGGCGTTTCAAACCATCAAGGAATTTGCCTTAAAGTAGAAAAGCTTAAGATGCCTGAGCTTAAGGAATTTCTAAACTACTGTCATAAGGAATATTCAATCATCGCCTTACTTGATCAATTAGAAGATTCGCAAAATGTTGGAGCAATTTTTCGCTCTGCCTTAGCATTTAAACTTGACGGCATAATACTCACTCAAGATAATTCTGTAAATGAGAATTCATTTCTCACGAAAGCTGCATCTAGTGGAGTTGATAAAGTTCCTTTTACAAAAATTAAAAATATAAGTTCTTGTATAAAAAAATTAAAAGAAACTGGTTATTGGATTTATGGCTTAGAAATGGATGCTGAAAAATCTCTTAAAGAAATAAATTTTCCAAAAAAAGTAGTCATTATTTTAGGTTCAGAAAATAAAGGTCTAAGAAGGATAACAAATTCTCTATGCGATGAAATAATCAAAATTGGCATAAATGATGAATTAGAAAGTTTAAATGTATCCAATACTGCGGCAATCGCATTTCACGATATTTCTAACTCAATCCTAAAGTGCTAGTGAAATCATCGCTAACACAAGAATGAAAAATACCACTAGATAAGCAAGGGCTATCTGGCCACCAATAAACTCTAAAAATTTTTTCATGTAACCTTCATAATATAAATAAATATAGACAAATAAAGCTTATAATTTTAAAAAGATTCATACATTAATGCGCCCCTATAGCTCAATTGGTAGAGCAATTGATTTGTAATCAATAGGTTCGCGGTTCAAGTCCGTGTGGGGGCACCATTTAAAATTTATTTAGTCTGTATAACCGTTAATTGACTTAGTCGTAGGACTTTTAGTAATAGATTTGTTATCTTTCAGGGTTTTAAAAAAATAATCACCAATCATGTTAGTAATGCCCCAATTATAATTTTCATTATGAAAGTGGTGGCTCATATGCGCGTCACGAAGACTTTTACCGACTTTAGTTAGAGGTTTATAGTTTTTTGAATGGTGTGCTAAGTGAATCCATTCGTACCAAAGATGGTAAATCAGATGTCCGGTAAATGGGACAATAGCAGCACCAAAACTCCAAAAAATTAATGAATAAAAAAAATAAACCTGACCATATGTATAGATTAAATATCTCCAAGGTGCGAACTGGAGTTTTATATTATCAGGATCGCGATGATGTCCATGATGAAGAACTATTTGGTATCTTCTATACCAACCATCTTTCTTTGTAAGTTCAACGTGTAACTGATATTTGTGAACATACCATTCATAAAATGGAGCAAGAAGGATTGGAATAAATATCCAGATTAGATAGTCATTTATAAGACCTGTATTAAATATATAAAATACTCCTAATACAGCCATCAGAATAAAGCCTACAACGGTTGAATGAGAAAAATAATTTTTGAATACAGTACTCATATTCATATTATATAGGACGGAATTTCTTCCGTCCTATAGAAAAAATAATTATTTTTTTTGGTACTTAGCCGCTTCTTCAGAGCCACCTGTTGCAGTGCCTTTACTGTAGGAGTGAGCCCCCATACCAGCTAGTTCGCCATTTTGAACAATAAGATATGGATCTCTTATCGGTGATCCGTCAAAGAAACACTCAAGGATTTCTCTTACACCTGCAGCATATCTTGCTTGTGCAGATAATGACGTTCCTGAGGTATGTGGAGTCATCCCATGATGAGGCATTGTTCTCCATACATGATCATTTGGTGCTGGTTGAGGAAACCATACATCTCCTGCATAACCACTGAGCTGACCAGATTCAAGTGCACGAGCAATTGCATCTTTATCACAAATTTTACCTCTAGCTGTATTTACAATGTATGCTCCTCTTTTCATCTTGCCTATTAATTCATCGTTAAACATATGCTCGGTTTCTGGATGTAATGGACAATTGATTGTAACTACATCACAAACCTTAACCATAGACTCGACTGACTCGTGAAAAGTAAGATTTAATTCTTTCTCAACCTCATCAGGAAGTTTATGTCTATCAAAGTAATGCATATGAACATCAAAATGTTTTAATTTTCTCAGAGCATCTAAACCGATACGGCCAGCTGCCACAGTTCCAACGTGCATACCCTCAAGGTCATAAGAGCGCTGAACAGCATCAGCAATGTTCCATCCACCTTCATTAATAATTCTATGTTGATTATGATAATCTCTGACTAAAGATAAAACCATCATAACAATATGCTCAGCTACAGATCTAGAGTTACAAAAAGTCACCTCTACAACATCTACCTTACGATCCATCGCTGCTTGTAAATCAACATGATCTGATCCAATTCCTGCGGTTATCGCCATTTTAAGATTTGGAGCTGTTTCCATCTTTTCCCTTGTTAGATAGTATGGAAAAAACGGTTGAGATATCACCACATCTGCATCAACTAATTCCTTATCAGCTTTACAACCGTCTCCATCTTTATCAGATGTTACAACAAGTGTGTGACCAGCATCCTCTAAAAACTTTCTTAGACCAAGTTCACCTGAAACGCATCCTAATAATTCACCAGGTGTGAAATCGATTGCTTTAGGTGATGGAAGAGTCATGCCATCAGGATATTTATCTAATTTAGGAAGATCATCCAAAGCATACTTTGATGGCATTCCACCTTTTGGGTCGTCATATAAAATGCATAATATTTTCATTAATTACTCCTATTGTACTTGTATTAAATATTCGATTTTTCCGAATGAGACTATGTCTGTAAATGGATAGGACGTCAATTATTATCGATTTTTAATTCATAAACGATGGATCTAATTTTTCCATCTTTCTTCTGACTGCAGGCCATAAAAGTGCTCCGGCCATGCCCTGAGTAGCTTCGCCTTGCTGTCTGGTAGTTTCGATTGCCTCTGGTGATGGGTTATTTAATTCTAATTTACCAGCCATTGCACGAACTTGGTAAGTACACGCTCTTTCTAAAAAGTAGATATAAGTAAATGCATCGGCAACATTTTTACCTGCAGCTAAAGTACCGTGGTTACGTAAAATCATTAAATTTTTGTCGCCTAAATCAGCAACAAGTCGTTTTTTTTCATCTTCAAGGAGAGCGACACCTTCATAATCATGATAAGCGATTTGATTGCGAACAAGCATTCCAGTTTGCGCCAAGGGTAATAGACCATCTTTTAATGAAGCAACCGCAACACCATCATCTGAATGTAAATGAACAATACAATGGGCATCGCTTCTTGCTTCGTGAATTGCACTATGAATAATAAATCCAGCGGGATTAATGGGATTGTTAGTCTCACTGATAATTTTGCCATTAATATCAACTTTTACTAGATTTGAAGCTGTTATTTCGTCAAACAAAAACCCATATGGGTTTATTAAAAAATGATCTTCAGTACCAGGTACTCTTGCAGATATATGAGTAAAAATTAAATCATCCCAACCAAAGTAAGGTATTGTTCTATAAAAGGCTGCTAGATCTACTCTTACATCCCATTCTTCCTTTGAAACTGAATTTTTTACATCAACCATCGCTTATTAATCTTTCTATTGTTTTCTTCCAGCCGTCATAGAATTGTTCAGCTTGATCAATTGAAATTTTCGGCTCAAATATCTGATCAGTTTTCCACAATTTTTCTACGTCTGCAACATCTTTGTATATGCCAGCATAAATGCCTGCTAAGTACGCCACTCCAATTGCTGTAGATTCTTGGTTCACCGGTCTTTCTATTTTTACCTGCAGAATATCAGACAAAAATTGCATCATCATATTATTGCTTGTCATTCCACCATCAACACGAATTATAAACTTCTCTCTTGTAAGATTTGAGTCATTTAAAAGACACTCAAATAAATCTCTAGTTTGAAAACAAACAGATTTAAGAGCCGCCATAGCAATATCAGCTTTTGAGGTATTCCTCGTAATACCAGAAATTTGACCTCGGATATCTGATCTCCAATAAGGAGCTCCTAGTCCAGTAAATGCTGGTACAAAATGTATCTCATTAGAGCTTTTACTGGCTAAGCTCTCAACCTCTGAAACGTTATTAAAAAATTCTAATTCATCACGCATCCATTGCACAACTGTTCCAGCATTAAATATACTGCCTTCAATTGCGTAACTTTTTTTTCCCTTAATATTATATGCTACTGTAGAAAGAAGGTTTGACTTAGAATTTAAAATATTATCCCCTGTATTCATAAGTAAAAAACAGCCTGTGCCGTAAGTTGATTTTACCATACCTTCTTTAAAGCAAGATTGACCAACAGAAGCTGCCTGCTGATCTCCAGCAACTCCACCAATTTGAATTTCATTTCCAAAAAAGTCAGGTGCAATTTTACCAAAATCATCAACTGAGTTTTTAACATTAGGAAGCATGCTCTTTGGCAATACAAATATATCCAATAACTCTTCATCCCATTGATCATCAGCAATATTGTAAAGCATTGTTCTGGATGCATTTGTTACATCGGTAGAATGTTCTGATCCTTTTGTAAAATTCCATATCAACCATGTATCGATTGTTCCAACTAATAAGTCCCCTTTGTTGAGACATTCTTTTGCTTCCTCAATATTTTCTATAATCCACTTAATTTTTGTAGCAGAAAAATATGGATCAATGACTAATCCCGTTTTTGATTTTATGGTGTCTATGTAATTTTTTTCTTTTAGTTCATTACAATAATTTTCTGTCCGTCTATCCTGCCAAACAATGGCATTGTAAATTGGTTTGCCAGTCAATTTATCCCAAGCGACAATTGTTTCCCTTTGGTTGGTTATGCCTGCTACGACAACATCTTGTGCATTTATTTTAAGCTCTGCTAAAACTTGCTTAATTGCGTCTGTTGTTGTTTTTAATATTTCAACTGGATCATGCTCAACCCATCCGTTTTCAGGATAATATTGCTTAAACTCAATATTTTTTTGAGCAAGTATTTGGCCTAATTCATTCAAAATTAAGGCTCTTGAACTAGTTGTCCCTTGATCTATTGAGAGAATATAACCACTTAATGACATATGTATTTATTAATTAATTTTGATGTTCAATTAATAGGTATTTTAAGATAAAGAATTACTTTTTAGTAGGCAAATTAATATGAATTTGAATAAACCAGTTTTTTTGGCGTCGAGTAATAATGAAGCTATTGAACAAAAAAAGGTTTTAGAAGCACAGTACGGTACAAACTCATTAGATAATGCAGATGTTATCGTTGTATTAGGCGGTGATGGATTTATGCTTGAAGCCATAAAAAGTCACATGTCTCAAGACCTTCCTCTCTTTGGTTTAAATTACGGAAGTATTGGATTTTTGATGAACTCCTCAAATCAAAACGATTTGTTAAATAGAATTAATCAATCTCAATCAATTAAAATATCTCCCTTGATAATGAAAGCTATTGGTGTTGATGACTCAATTCATGAAGCAATCGCTATTAATGAAGTTTCATTACTTAGAGAAACACACCAAGCATCCAAAATAAAAATTTCAGTTGATGGTAAAGTAAGGTTAGATGAACTAATTTGTGACGGTGTGTTAATTTCTACTCCATCTGGAAGCACAGCTTACAATTTATCTGCGCATGGGCCTATACTTCCAATTAATGCAGATGTTCTCGCATTAACCCCTATCAGCGCTTTTCGCCCTAGAAGATGGAAAGGTGCAATATTAAACAATGAATCAAATGTAAAATTTGAAATTATTGAAAGTAAAAAAAGACCAGTTAGTGCTGTTGCAGATAGTACTGAATTTCGAGATATCAAATCTGTCGATGTTCATCAAAGTATAGATAAAGTGGTCGAGTTACTTTTTGATCAAGATCATTCATTTGATGAAAGAATTCTAAATGAACAATTTAAGTTTTAAAACTAATCAGTAGAAATTATTGCCTGAAACGGCCCGCTTCCAAAAGTTAATTGGTTTGATCCATCATTATATAAAGACATGCCTTCACCGACATTAAACGACATCATTAGAGTAGTTGTAGAGTCTGTAAAATTAACAGGAGTTGAGAAAGATAAGGAACCCGTTAGCTTATCAACATCAGCGTCATTTTCAGCTAAGTAACCATTTGTATCAATTAAGAAACCGGTTATTGAAGCAGAGGTTCCGTTTAAATTAGTAGCAGTTACATTTGGATTGAAGGTATCATCGAAACTTGTCAGAGTTTCTACAAATTTTCCTGGAGTTATTGCTGATGATCCACATGTAGAGCTGGCAGAAGGTCTAGTATTTGATGAACCATAATTTCCACTACCGGCAACAGAGGCACAATAAATACCTGATGTACCATCTTGTCCAGTTACAGCCTCATCAAACTGCATTGCCATTGTAATACCGAAAGTATTATCAATAGTCATTACACCATGAGTATATGTTCCATTTGGAGGTCTCGACATGATACCTGGAACATCTATTGTCTTATTTTGTTCAACAGATAATCTAGCACCTGATGGGGACTCCCAATTTTTGAAGCAATTGCCTAGTCCCATTACAGATGAAGTTGTAGGGGCTGAAGGCTCTGCCGTACAAAGATACATCTCATAAGCAATAACTTCATAAGTATTTGGCGCACTCGCACAATAGCCATTATCAATTGGTTGCGTTTTATCAAAAATACCACCAGTTATAGTGCATTCTGTAACATGACTATCTGCAGCTGAAAGTGTAATAGATGCAAAAAAAGATAGAATTGATAATAAAAAGATTTTTTTAAAATGATAATTCATAATCTAGAATCCACTTGCCTTAACATTTAATGTTGTTGTTACAACTTTTATCTTATTTTCTCTTTTAACAGGTTCATACATCCTATCAGCGACAGATACGTACTCAAAATAATTAGAAGAGTTATTGGAAAAAGAACCATTACTACCAAGAGGTATCACATAACTTAGATTTGCAAATGAACCATCACCTGTTTTGTTGTCATCGATATATCCAACTTCTAAATCAAGATTATTACTAATTAGATTTAGACCATATTTTTCACCTTCAACTTCAAATGAACCTGCGGCATTTTCAAATTCAAATAATCCTACAAATAGTCTTGCATTTGCTTTAATTGGCAAATGATAATCAAGACGTGCGTCCCATCCGTCCATCGCCTCTTCATCTTTACCTGTCGAAACTGTTTCGATGCCAGATGTGGCGTCATAAATATTAGATCTCAAATCAAAAACACTACTTATAACCTCAAGGCCCGCTCCATTTCTCTGATGTGAGTCATCAAATGCATAATCAAAAAATATATTTAATCCAAATATAACTTTATCGTCGTTTAGAAGAGTTCTGTGTCCTATGCCTAGATTAATTGTTTGATCATTATTATGTAGATTAAGAGAGTTTTGATTAAAAATAGCGCTATTGCCGTACTCTGATATCATATTTACATTCGTAAGAGATATAGTTGGCTTTAAATGCTCTTGCACACCTACGTTTAAATCGAGGTACTTCACCCTACTATTTTCACTCAATAATGATGAAACACTTGTGCCTAAACTATTAGCTAAGCCATTAAAATATGAAGTAACTCTATTTTCCAAATTAGAGGCATTTGAAATCCCAATTAACAAAAAAATAGCAAAGATTGAGTAAATATAAGCCTTAAAATTTCTCATGGCTTATGTATATCAAATTATGCAAAAATTTCACTTATAAATATTATTTGATTATTTGGTGGCCTCACCCGGACTCGAACCGGGACGGGAATAAATCCCAAAGGATTTTAAGTCCTTTGCGTCTACCAATTCCGCCATGAGGCCAATTCTTTTATTTTATAACTATTTATTTAATGAACTACTAGTTCTTTAATATTTTGTATAAAAAAAAAGGGGCCCGAAGGCCCCTTTTATTATCTGCTTTGCAGAAACTTAATTGCTGTCTGATACTGCAGCTACATAAATAGCCATACCAAATGCAATTTTGTTAACAAAGTCAGCAAGGTTATAGATTAAGTTCAGTGAACCAGCATCTACGCCGCCACCAAAGTAACCTACTGCATAACCTATTGGATAAATCGCCCATCCTACTGTAACGATCAATCTCAACGCGTTAAACGCAGCTTGACCAGCAGCGTTTCCACTACCAGCACTTGCCTTGCTTGCTTCTCCTGCAAAAATCTCATAGATGATGTATAACCATCCAGCCATTCCTATAACGAAGGCTAGTGTTACATTCATCGCTCCAACTTCACCTAGATAACCACCAACCAACATCACGATAGATGCGATTAACAGTCTCCAGAATAAGCCTGAAGCAACAGCAGTCATTGCCGCAAGAATTACATAGAACTCTACAATTTGTAGAGGCACAGTGATCAACCAGTCAATGTATCGAAGGACTGTTGGAGAGTCACCAGTAGCGACCCATACGCCTCTCATGTAGAAATAGTGCCACGCCGCAACACCAGTAACCAAACCAGCTACTGTGAGGGACGTCTTCCATCTAGCTGCTACTCTGTCTCTTTCAAGAAAGAAGAAAGCTGTAGCTGCAACCATGGCCATAGAGATTAACCAAAATGATATGGCTACGTGATCTCCGGGATTTAGCATTAATACTTTCATTATTATATTCCCCTTAATTTTATAAAATTAGGCAATTATTATTGAGAAACCGGGTTAAGTAAAGTAGAAAAAACTAATAATATATAATTAAATCAGTATTTTAGTTGATTGTGGATAAAAATTATTAATACTTTGTATCATAATTTTTCATTAATTCCTTTAAATCTGACTCACAATTTTTAAGTTTTTCCTCATCGGAAGAACGCATAACTACAGAAGTTCCAAAGCGATTGTCCTTATTAAAAGGGTAGCTTCCTATTTCAACTTCAAAATATTTTTCTTGCAGATCAGTTAAGGCGTCAGCAACGTTGCTTTCAGGTGTAAAAACATCAATTGATTTAGACTTAACCACTTCACCAACAGTTAGGTGTTTTCTCGCCCCTTCTAACATGCCTTGCATGATGCTAGGGATCCCAGCTAATACAAATACATTGTCCATTTTAAAACCAGGCGCTCTACTCACTGGATTCTCAATAAGTTCAGAGCCTACTGGCATTTTAGTCATTTTCATTCTTGCATCAGTCAATTCGCCATCTTTATAGTACTCCTTTAAAATACCTAATGCTCCTGAATTGATCTCTAGTTCAACTCCGAAAGCTTTGGCGATGCACAAAGAAGTAATATCGTCGTGCGTAGGCCCAATGCCACCTGTCGTAAAAACATAATCATAAGTTGATCTAAGGTAGTTAACCGTCTCTACAACTATTTCTTCCTCATCTCTAATTACCCTAACTTCTGCTAGTTGAATTCCTATTTCATTCAGCCAATTTGCGAGATATGATAGATTCTTATCTTGCGTACGACCGGATAAAATTTCGTTACCAATAATTATAAGTGATGCTTTCATAAAACCATGTCAAAAATTGCTAATCAATATATCTCAGGGAGATTGATTAAAAGGTATAAGAGATTTTTTGCAGATATTCAACTTGATAATAACAAAGAGACCATAACTGCACATTGTCCCAACACAGGTTCCATGCAAGGTCTCCTAGAAGAAGGCAATCCTGTTTTTGTTACAAAAGCAGATGATCCAAAACGTAAGTTAAAATATACTCTTGAAATTATAAAATCTGGCAATGCAAACGTTGGTGTCAATACGCACAAAGCCAACAGAATTGTGGAAGATGCAATCGAAATGCATCTCATTCCTGAATTAGGTAAATACGATTCATATAAAAGAGAAGTTAAATACGGAACTAATTCTCGCATTGATTTTCTATTAAGTGATGACAAAAAACAAACTTATGTAGAGGTAAAAAATGTAACTTTATCAAGAAAAAAAGAAACTGCTGAATTTCCAGATGCGGTTACAGAAAGAGGTTCAAAGCATTTGATCGAACTTTCAAAACTACCCAATAACAATACAAGAGCTGTAATGTTATTTCTCATTCAAAGGGATGATTGCAAAAAATTTCAAATCGCGCGTGATATTGATCAGGCATACTATGACAACTTTAAAAAAGTCATAGAAAAAGGAGTAGAAATAATATGTTATAACTGTTCTTTTGAAAGTGACAAAATTCGTGTAAATAAAAAAATAAAACTCATTAATGAATAATACATTGCATAATAATAAAGATTTTGAAGGCATGCGAAAAGCTGGCAATTTAGCCGCATCCACTCTTGATCTTTTAGTCGATCATGTAAAGCCTGGAGTGTCGACAGACGAACTTGATTACTTCGCTTTCGAGTTCATTACAAAAAATGGTGGCTTGATTGCTCCCTTATTTTATAAGGGCTTTCCAAAGTCTATTTGTACATCAATTAACCATGTCATTTGTCATGGAATTCCATCTTCTAGAATATTAGAAGAAGGAGATATCGTTAACATAGATGTAACTGTTATCGTTGATGGCTGGCATGGAGATACCAGTCGGATGTTTCCGGTAGGTAAAATAAATGCGAAAGCACAGAAATTAATTGATTGCACTTTTGAGTCAATGCATGAAGGGATTAAAGCAGCAAGCCCAAAATCCCGTCTTGGTGATATTGGTTATGCAATACAGAGTTATGCTGAAAAACAGAATTATAGTGTCGTGAGAGATTTTTGTGGGCATGGACTCGGTAAAGTCTTTCATGAATTTCCAAATATATTGCACTACGGCAAAGAAAATACTGGCGATCAAATTGAAGAAGGCATGTTCTTTACTGTGGAACCCATGATTAATGTTGGCAATTATGATGTAAGAATGCTGAAGGATGGATGGACAGCTGTAACTAAAGATAAGAGTTTATCTGCTCAATTTGAGCATAGTATTGGCATAACCAAAGAGGGATTTGAAATTTTTACTAAATCTCCCGCAGGGCTTGATAAACCATAAATTAAAGATTAAAAAAGTATTTATATGATCCCTCGATATTCAAGAGCTCCCATGACTGATATCTGGAGTTCTAAATCAAGATTTAAAATTTGGCTCGATATTGAACTGTATGCTTGCGAAGCTATGGAAAAATTGGGAACTGTTCCAAAGGGTACAAGTAAAAAAGTTAAGTCAAAAGCTAAAATAAATGAGAAGAGAATTGATATTATTGAAAAGAAAGTCAAACATGATGTGATAGCATTTCTTACATCTATATCAGAATACGCTGGACCACCTGCGCGTTTTCTTCATCAAGGCTTAACCTCATCAGATATTTTAGATACAGCATTCAATATACAACTCATGCAGTCATCTAAAATTATTGAAAAAGAAATGGCTCAGCTTCTTAAATCACTCAAAAAAATAGCTCTTAAATATAAAAATACGCCTTGTATCGGAAGAAGCCATGGTATTCATGCAGAACCAACAACCTTTGGTGTAAAAATGGCAAACTTCTATGCAGAATTTGAGCGAAATCACGCGCGTTTTAAAAAGGCAACAGAAGAAATATCGGTGTGTGCAATTTCAGGTGCTGTAGGCAATTATGCCAACATAGATCCTCGCGTTGAACAGTTTGTTGCAAAAAAATTAGGTATGAAAGCTGAAACTATATCTACTCAAGTTATCCCACGTGACAGACATGCTGTTTATTTTAGTACTCTTGGAATTATTGCCAGCTCAATTGAGCGCCTTGCTACAGAAATAAGACATTTACAAAGAACAGAAGTTCTTGAAGTTGAAGAATTTTTTTCAAAAGGACAAAAAGGTTCTTCGGCCATGCCACATAAAAGAAATCCTGTACTAACTGAAAACTTAACTGGCCTTTCAAGGTTAATTCGTGGCTACACAATACCCGCTTTAGAAAATGTTTCTTTATGGCATGAAAGAGATATCTCGCACTCAAGTGTAGAAAGAATAATGGCTCCTGATGCCAACATCATCATTGATTTTGCACTAGCACGTTTGAATAATGTAATCGCAAACCTTATTGTTTATCCTAAAAATATGAAAAATAATTTAGATAAACTTAGAAAACTACCCATGTCAGAGGGGCTTATGCTCGCGATGACTCAAAAAGGATTATCTCGAGAGAAAGCCTATAAAATTGTACAGCGTAACGCCATGAAAGTATGGAAATCTGATCTAGATTTTGAAACCGTACTGGATACAGATAATGAATTAAAAAAATATTTAAATAAAAAAGAAATATCTAAAATATTAGACCTTAAACACGCAACAAGAAGAACAGATTATATTTTTAAAAAAGTATTTAAATAATTTATTGCGAATAATAAATAGCTAGTGCAAACACTCCAAATATAAGAATATAACCGCCTACATAATAATGCTGATTTAAACTAGCATCCCGAATTACATTACTATTATTCTTTTTAGGCTTGGGTTTAGAGGTACGCTTCTTTTTTTTCGTTACAGGTTTTTTTTTCTTTGTAATTTTTGAGGCTGTTCTCTTTTTTACCACTTTCTTTTTTGAAGACTTTTTTGTGGTTGCATATTTAATGTACATGTGGAGTGTAATAATTAGATATTATCTTTACCAATAATCTCTTCTTTTGCCTGAAGTAAAAATTGGTCCATACTCTGTCTAAGTTCATCATCAGTTATGGATATTCCTTTTTCATCAAAATCTTTTCTAACTTTTCTGAAAACATCCATATCTCCATCCTCTTCAAGATCAGATTTGATTACTTCTGCAAAATATTCTTCAACTGCTGGTCCCGATAAACGAAGTTTTTCTGCAGCCCAGACACCAAGATACTTATTTCGCCGAGCCAAAATCTTAAATTCTAACTCTTGATCTCGAGCAAATTTACCCTCAAAACCTTTTTTTCGTTCATCTAGTTTTTTCATTGTTTCTTTATACTTTTAATTAGAATTAATTTGAATTACATTTCTATCATAACAAATTTTTACACTACCTGCAATGACATCATCGAAGACTTTATATGAAGGTAAGGCCAAAAAATTAATTAAAGGCCCAAAAAAAAACACACTTATTCAGATTTTTAAAGACGATGCAACTGCCTATAATAAAAAAAAGCATAAGATATTTAAAGGCAAAGGAGTCATCAATAATAAAATTTCTGAGCACATTATGGAATTCCTTAAAAGTAAAAAGATTCCAACTCATTTTGAAAAAAGATTAAATGATCGAGAACAATTGATAAAAAAATGTCAGATCATTCCTATAGAATTTGTTGTTCGAAATATTGTTGCTGGTTCTATTGCTAAAAAATTAGGACTAAAAGAAGGAACCAGGTTAAAAAAACCATTATTAGAGTATTATTACAAAGAAGACAGTTTAGATGATCCAATGATTTCTAGAGATCATGTAGAAACATTTGGCTGGGCTAATAGATCAGAGTTAAAAAAAATAGATGCCATGTCTCTTAAAATTAATTCTTTACTCACTAATTTATTTAAAAAGAAAAATATCATTCTGGTAGATTTTAAAATTGAATTTGGGAGGCTAGCCTCAAATCCAAAAAAAATTGTACTCGCAGATGAGATTAGTCCTGACTCATGCAGATTATGGGATATAAAATCAAAACAGAAACTAGATAAAGACGTTTTCAGAAGAAACCTGGGTAGCCTCATGGGTGCCTATGAAGAGGTTGCCTCACGATTAGGAATCGTGCATTAAAGGTTAAATGCTAGCCAAAATCTATATCACACTTAAAAAAGACGTTCTCGACCCCCAAGGCTCAGTTATTGCCAATTCCCTCAAGTCATTAGGTTTCAATAACATAGCGGATGTCAGGCAGGGTAAATTTATTGAGATTAAACTAGATAGCGAAAATAAAGAGACAGCCAATAAACAAATTAATGAAATGTGCGAGAAGCTTTTGGCAAACTTGGTTATTGAAGATTATAAAGTAGAGATAGATTAAATTAATGAAGTCACATGTTATCGTTTTTCCAGGATCAAATTGTGATCGTGATGTAGCGGTAGCAATTAAAAATATTTCTAGTCATCAACCGCAAATGGTTTGGCACAAAGAAACGTCAATTAATCAATCTGATCTGATCGTTGTACCAGGAGGGTTCTCTTACGGCGATTATTTAAGATGCGGCGCCATGGCATCAACATCCCCTATCATGCAAGATATTGTAAAAAAGGCAAAAGAAGGTGTTCCTGTATTGGGAATTTGTAACGGGTTCCAAATTCTGATCGAAAGTGGATTATTAGATGGTGCGTTGATGAGAAATAGTAGTCTGAGCTTTATATGCAGAGACATATTAATTAAGCCCAAAAATCAAAGTTCAGTATTCACAAAAAATGCTCAAGTGGCAAAAATGCCAATAGCACATAATGAAGGTAATTTTTTTGTAACCTCTGAACAATTAAAAAAAATTCAAGACAACGACCAAATAGCCTTCCAGTATTGTGATGAAAATGGAAATGTAAGTGAACATTCAAATCCTAATGGTTCACTTGAGAATATTGCTGGCATTCTTAATGAAAATAAAAATGTATTAGGCATGATGCCTCACCCAGAAAGAGCCGCTGAATTGGCACACGGATGTGAAGACGGTAAGACTATTTTTGAAAGTATCTTAAATTAATGACAAACCACAATTGGCAATTTCAAACAGAGCAGTCTCTTGTTGAAAATCATGGTCTCAAACTTGATGAGTTTGAGAAAATAGTAGAAGGCTTAGGCAGAGAACCTAATCTTACTGAACTGGGTATCTTTAGTGCTATGTGGAATGAACATTGTTCTTATAAATCATCAAAATTTTGGCTCAAAAAACTTCCAACATCGGGTGAACGCGTTGTGCAAGGGCCAGGAGAAAATGCTGGAGTCATTGATATCGATGACGGAGATGTCGCCGTCTTCAAGATGGAAAGCCATAATCATCCTTCTTTCCTTGAGCCATATCAAGGTGCGGCCACTGGAGTTGGTGGCATACTTCGAGATGTCTTCACAATGGGTGCTCGCCCTGTAGCTAATTTAAATGCCTTGAGATTTGGAGAGCCCAACCATCCTAAAACAAAACATTTATTATCAGGCGTTGTCAGCGGTATAGGTGGATATGGCAATTGTATTGGCGTGCCAACCGTTGGTGGTGAAGTCAATTTTCATCCTTCATATAACGGTAATATTTTAGTAAATGCCATGACAGTTGGGATCGCAAAGAAAGACAAAATCTTTTACTCCGCAGCAGCAGGAGTTGGAAACCCCGTTGTGTATGTAGGATCAAAGACTGGACGTGATGGTATTCACGGTGCAACTATGGCATCCGCTGAATTCGATGAAGATTCAGAAGACAAAAAACCAACTGTACAGGTTGGAGATCCATTCACTGAGAAGTTGCTATTGGAAGCTTGTCTTGAATTGATGAAAGAAGAAGCAATTATTGCAATTCAAGATATGGGGGCAGCTGGATTAACATCTTCCTCAATTGAAATGGCGTCCAAAGGTGATGTGGGTTTAGAAATTGATCTTTCAAAAGTGCCAATGCGTGCGAAAAACATGTCAGCATATGAATTAATGTTGTCAGAAAGCCAAGAACGGATGCTTATGGTCCTCGATCCATCGAAAGAAGAAATGGCTAGAGATATTTTTAAGAAATGGGATCTCGAATTTGAGGTGATTGGCAAAGTAACTGATACAAAAAGACTTATTCTCATGAAGAGCGGCAAAGAAGTAGCCAGCATACCTATTAATATATTAGTTGAAGATGCTCCTGAATATCAAAGAGATTACATTGTTGAAGAACCATCTCCAATTAAGGAATACAAACCAGAAGACTTCGATCAGAATAGTATTTTAAACGACTTAAATACCATGATTATGCATCCAGATCTTAGTAGCCGAAAATGGATCTGGGAACAATATGATCATATGGTCATGGCAGATACTGTGGTAAGACCAGGGTCCGATGCGGCAGTTGTACGTGTTCACGGAACAAATAAAGGACTAGCCATGAGCACAGACTGTTCTCCAGTATATTGCAAACACAACCCTTATGAAGGTGGAAAGCATGCAGTTGTTGAAACATGGAGAAATATAATAGCTTCTGGCGCCCTTCCAATTGCAATTACAGATTGTATGAACTTTGGTAATCCCGAGAAACCAGAAATCATGGGACAATTTGTAGAATGTATTCGAGGCATGGGCGATGCTTGCTCAAAATTAAACTATCCTGTCGTTTCAGGAAACGTCTCACTCTATAACGAAACTAATGGTGAAGGCATATATCCAACACCAGCTATTGGAGGTGTTGGGTTAATCAAAGATTTATCAAATGTAAAAACTCTTTCATTAAAAGAAGATGGTAATTTTCTATGCGTGGTAGGTAAAACAGCTAATCACTTAGGCACTTCAAAGTATATATCTATTATCCAATCTAAAGAAGAAGGCGGAACACCTGAAATTAACTTAGATACTGAATTAAGAAATGGAAATTTTGTAATGGATGCAATAAAACAAAAATTAATTACATCAGCACATGATGTTGGAGAAGGAGGTATTTTAGTAGCTATATCGGAGATGTGTATGTCAGGAAATCTTGGAATAACAATAGAAATTGAAACAGATTTTCCTCATGGCTATTTCTTTGCAGAAGATCAGTCTCGCTATTTATTAGAAGTAAGTCCCAATAATTATGATGAATGCCAAAAATTAGCTAATAATAATGATGTTTATTTTGAAAAAATAGGCATAGTTGGTGGAGACAAAATCAGTATTAAAAATATAGGCGATCAACAAGTTTCTGTATTGAAACGCAGTTTTGAAACAAGCATTGAACAAATATCTCATTAATAAATAATCAGAACTAAAGGAATTTTTTGTAGAATATTTATTATTGAATAAATATTAAAAGCAGTTAATTGTAGTGTTATGAACGAAACAGTACAAAATAATATCAAAGACATAGTTGATCAAAATGATGTGGTCCTTTTTATGAAAGGCACCAAAGTTCAACCTGAATGTGGATTTTCTAATGCTGTTGTAAATGCCCTATCATTTATGAATATCGAATATAAAGATGTTAATGTTCTAGAAAGTGACGAATTAAGACAAGGAATAAAAGATTTTACAAATTGGCCAACAATTCCTCAGCTTTATGTAAAGGGAGAATTTATTGGCGGCTGTGACATTATATTAGATATGCATAAAACTGGTGAATTATCAGAGGTATTAAAAGAAAAAAATATCGCCCACGATTAATCGAGCTTTGATAAATATTCCTGAATAGACTTAAAAACAGTATTGCCCCTACTGATTAGATCTTGCTGCCAACGCTTGTTGTTTGGATTGAATGTGTTTAATAGATTTTTTCTACTCCAATGATTCATTATATCTTTTTCATCATTTAATTGATTGTTTTGTGTCCATCTATTTTCAGCCCTTAAATTTTTGAAAACAGTTGTGGGACCAAATGTTCCAAACTCTTGGGTGATTGTTAACCATTCAATTGATGAAAACTCTTTTACTATACCTGAGTGAATATCTCCTGTTATTCGGTAACCCACGCCTTGTGTTGGATCAAGTGGAGATACATGGTCACCAAAAAGTGAGACTAGTATATTATATTTATCTTCTTTGATATCATCAGGCACAAGTATAGTGTCATATCCTGATTTGCCTAATCCAGTATGTAAATCTATACCAAAAACCTTTTTTGTATTATTAAGATTTTTTTTCAGCCAATCTAAAATCATCTTAGGTCCCTGTTGAAGTGCATCGCCGCCATATTGTAAACTCTTTGGTCTCGTATATTGCCCCTGTGCAAACCATTGCTTCACATTGGTGAAACCGTACTTTAACAATAAACTAATACCCCGAGGCAAAAACATAATATCTAATTTTGTTGGAATACTCTTGGGGTTTAAGAAAGTATCTATTTTCTGATATCCTTCAGGTTCGCCTTGATGATCCTTTATAAAGTTTCTGTTCATATCAACATTATTTTCATTCACCCTTCTGTGCCATGCCATACCGTATGGATTAATGATATGAATAAAAACTATGCAATAATCAGTAATTGGATTGGCATTTTTGATTTGCTCTAAAACTGATAATTGAATAGCTGAACCTGCAAATCCTTCAACGCCATGAATGCCTGAACTATATAGTAATAGATTATCGCTATCGATTGAACCAATAGTTGCAATATCGATGCAAAGATTTTCTTGATTAGGTCCTTTGCAATCTAAAGTAAGTGTATCATGACTAACTTGATGGCCTTGACCCTTCAGTTCATTAATAGATTTAATGAATCTATCTCGCGCTTGAAAGTAATCTTTTGAAAAAAAGTGCGATGCACTCATTTGGGATTTATCGAGAATAATACTCGATAACTAGTTTTGGATCCATCTGCGTTGCATATGGAACTTCGGCAAACTGAGGTGTTCGAATAAATGTTGAAGAACATTTCTTTTCATCAACGGTAATATAACCTGGGATATCACGCTCCTGACTTTTCATTGCTTCAACAACAATCGCCATTTCTTTAGACTTATCTTTAACTTCAATGACATCGCCTTCAGTAACACGATAGCTTGAAATATTTACTCTTTTGCCATTTACTTTGACATGACCATGATTGATGAATTGTCGTGCTGCAAAAACAGTTGGGACAAACTTTGAACGATAAACAATCGTATCTAATCTTCTTTCTAGAAGCGCAATTAAATTTTCTCCTGAGTCACCCTTTTGTCTGATGGCCTCTTTATAACAATTGCGGAATTGTCTTTCATTTAGGTTGCCATAATAGCCTTTTAATTTTTGCTTAGCATGTAACTGAACACCATAGTCAGATAGTTTTCCAGTATGCTTCTGTCCATGTTGGCCAGGTCTGTATTTTCTTAAATTAAAAGGGCTTTTGGGTCTTCCCCATAGGTTAACACTTAGACGTCTATCGATTTTGTGTTTTTGTGCTATTCGTTTTGTCATATATTGTGATCCGTGGTTTATACTGTTTTCCTGAATATTGTCAAACCAGAATACTAAATTTCCTCAGTTTTCCTATAATCTGATAGAACCGTGACTACTCCTCTCAGTGTTGCAATTTCCCTATCGCTGAGATCAGCCCGGTGAAAGATATTCCTAAGATTTTGCTTCATTTTTGGCATTTTTTCCTCGGGTTGAAAGAAACCTCTGTTTTCCAACTCTTCTTCAATATGATCAAAAAAATGCATCAGTTCATTTTGATTGCCGCGCGTCAGTGAATTCTCATCAACTAATTTTTCATCATTATACATTAATGAAAATATAGAATAACAAAATACATTGACGGCATGTGAAAGATTCAAAGATGAAAAGTTCTCATGCGTATCAATCGTCACACACCTTGTCACTAAAGAAAGATGGTCATTGGTCAAGCCTGAAGCTTCACCGCCAAAAACAACAGCTAACTTATCATTACTGTATTCATCATGTATTTCCTTAATAATAGATTTATTGTCAGTAAACTGTTTGCTCATATCGCGTTTTCGAGCTGTATAAGCAATGGAGAGTGTAGAATCACTGAGTGCCTCTCTCAGGGTAGTGTAAACTTTTGCACTCTCTATAATAGATTTGGCATCGACTGATACCGCATGTGCCTTCTCTGATGGCCAATCTAATTTAGGGTTGACTAACCTCAGGTCAGAAAAACCAAAATTATACATGGAACGTGCAACCAGACCTATATTTTCAGGAAGTTGAGTATCAACCAAGATAATTGAAATATTATTTGAAGACATGTACTAACTAAGAACCGTAGCCTTTTCTTTCATCAATTTGTACTCAACACTGTCAATCAGTGCCCTAAAGGAGGCTTCTATAATATTTTCTGAAACACCAATTGTGTACCAACTCTTTTTATCTTTATCAGAACTCTCAATTGATACTCTGGTGATCGCATCGGTTCCTGTGTTTAAAATTCTCACTTTATAGTCGATAAGAGATAAATCCTTGATCAATTCAGCATAACCACTTGATTGAAAATTATTCCTCAAAGCATTGTCCAATGCATTAACTGGTCCTACACCTTGTCCCGTACCTATAAGTTCTTCTTTACCAAATTTTAATTTAACTTCGGCATCTGATATTGTTTTACCTTCACCACCTGAATTTTTTACGTTCACATTAAAATTAACTACTTCAAAATAAGTGGGCATTTCAGCAATGACCTTTTTCACCAATATTTCAAATGAAGCATCTGCACCATCGTATGAATATCCAATAAATTCACGTTCTTTCACTCGATCAAGAATTTTTTGTATAGTTTCATCATCCTCATTGATCTGAATTCCTGTAGACTTTAATCGCGCAAGAATATTTGATTTTCCTGATTGTTCTGAAATGATTATTTGACGATGATTGCCCACCAACTCAGGATCGATATGTTCATAAGTTTTAGGATCTTTGTTTACTGCTGAAACGTGCAATCCTCCTTTATGCGCAAATGCTGCTGAGCCTACATAAGGTGCTGTTCTATTGGGTACACGATTTAATATTTCATCTAACAGTCTTGAAAGTTCTGTTAACTGACCAAGATTTTTAGTATCGATAGATAAATCAAATTTATCGATATATTCATCCTTTAAAGCAAAGGTAGGAAGAAGAGTAATTAAATTAGCATTTCCGCATCGTTCACCAAGTCCGTTAATAGTGCCTTGCACTTGTCTGACCCCAGCATGAACTGCAGCTAATGAATTTGCTACAGCATTTCCAGTATCATTATGTGCGTGAATACCAAGTTGGTCGCCTGGAATATCCTTTACAACTTCTGAGACAATCTGTTCTACTTCATGGGGTAATGTGCCTCCGTTGGTATCACAAAGAACCATCCACCTTGCTCCATTGTCCTGTGCTGCTTTTAAACACTTTATCGCATATTGAGGATTAGCTTTGTAGCCATCAAAGAAATGTTCAGCATCAAAATGAACTTCCTTCTTGCTGCTTGATAAAAAGTTAACAGACTCAGCAATATTTACTAAGTTTTCATCATTGGAAATTCCTAACGCTAAATCTACATGGAAATCCCAAGACTTACCCACTACGCAGGCTGATGGGGCACTTACGTTAATCATGGCAGCTAAACCAGGATCATTTTCAGCACTCCTTCCTGTCTTTTTGGTCATGCCGAAAGCCGTAAACGTAGAATTTTTAAATTCCATTTTTTCAGCGAAAAATTGTGTATCAGTTTCATTTGCACCAGGCCATCCACCCTCAATATAATCAACGCCTAAGGCATCAAGCTTTGATGCGAGAATTTTTTTCTCATCTACGTTAAAATCAACGCCATAAGTTTGTGCTCCGTCTCTCAATGTCGTATCAAATATAAATAACTTTTCTTTCATTTACTTAGTTTTCCATGTGGTTTCTGTACCTTTATCTTCTAGTACTATTCCTAAATTTTCCAACTCATCTCTAATTCTATCAGCTTCAGCAAAATCTTTATTTGCTCTTGCGGTATTTCTTTGAGCAATCAATGACTCAATCTTATTTTGATCTACGCTTATATTTTCTTTACCCCATGATATCCATTGAGAAGGTTCATCATTCATCAATCCAAGAAATTGAGCCGAAATTAAAAATTGATTTAATGAATTGTGATCATTACTTTTACAATTTTTGAATAATTTATGCAATTCAGCTATTGCCTGAGGCGTATTCATGTCATCATTTAGAGCGTTCATTACATTTTCATCAATCTTCACATTTAAGTCAGGCTTAAAATCCACTTCAGAAAAATATTGGTACCACTTATCCAGTGTTTTTTTGCTTTCTTGTAGATTATCATTAGTCCAATTCAATGGCTGACGATAATGAGTCAGTATCATGGTTAATCTAATAACCTCTCCTTGGTATTTCTCTTTAAGCTCATTCACTGTTACAAAATTTCCATCAGATTTTGCCATTTTACTTCCTTCAACAGTAACAAAGCCATTATGAACCCAGTAATTTGCAAATTTTTCCCCGTTTGCACACTCACTCTGAGCGATTTCATTTTCGTGATGAGGGAAAATTAAATCTTGCCCACCACCATGAATATCAAATGTTTTACCTAATAATTTTTCACTCATTGCTGAACACTCTATATGCCATCCAGGTCTTCCCTTGCCCCACGGACTGTCCCATCCAGGCTCGTTATCTTTAGAAGGCTTCCATAGTATAAAATCTGAGGCTTCTTGCTTATAACTTTCAACATCGACTCTTGATCCAGCAATCATTTCTTCAAGGTTTTTACCTGATAATGATCCGTATTTAGAAAATTTAGTAGATGAGAAAAGAACGTTATTCTCAGCAACATAGGCATAATTTTTTTCAATTAAAGTCTCAATAATATTGATCATTTCATCTATGTGATCTGTTGCTCTGGGCTCAAAAGAGGGCTCCATTGCTCCTATATATTTCGCATCAGCGCGAAAATAATTAATGGTTCTTGAAGTTAATTCGTTGATGTCTTCATTATTTTCTTGGGAAGCATTTATAATCTTATCATCAACATCTGTTATATTTCTCACATATGTTACACGTTCTGTACCGTATAAGTTTTGAAGAATTCGAAATAAAATATCAAAAACAATGACAGGTCTTGCATTTCCTACGTGTGGATAGTCGTATACTGTGGGACCACAAACATACATTCTGATATTTTTTGGATCAATTGGTTCAAACTTTTTTTTTGAGTTTGAGAATGTGTCGTATAAATTCAGTGACATTTACAACTCAACTCTTTCTATGATCTTATCTCTACCCAGTAATTGAATTAGTAGTTTCATTTCAGGACCATGATTAAGTCCTGTAAAGGCTTCTCTAAGAGGCAAGAATAACTCTTTTCCTTTTCTGCCAGTTTTCTCTTTTATGGCCGAAGTCCATAGTCCCCATGTTTCATCATTCCATGGATCATCAGGGATCAATTCCATTGCAATCTTAATATAATCTTTATCAGAAGGCTTAATGGTCTCACTATTAAATACAATGTCCGTCCATTGTTTTATATCTTCAACAACATTCAGATTGCCTCTGATTGTTTCCCAAAACTTTTGATCAATTTTTTCATCAATCTTTTTTAATCTCTCTTCGATCTCGCTAAAATTGTATTTTTGAACCTGTTTTTTATTGAGAGCATTCAATACATCAATTTCAATTCGACCAGGTGACGTTGAAATTGTACTCAGTTTAAATTCACTTTTTATTTGATCTATATTGTCTTTTAATTCGATAGAATTAGACGTGCCGATGGTCGCCAATAAACTTAGTATTGATATAGGCTCCATATTCTCCTCCCTGAAACTGCTAATGGATATGACATTGTCTCGTTTTGATAATTTATCTCCACTTGATGCTTTTAGTAAGGCGTGATGGGCAAAAGTTATTTTATTTTGATCCAACGCATTAATAATTTCTACTTGAACAGCCGTATTGCTCGTATGATCATCTCCTCTAATTACGTTGGTTATATCGTAGTCAATATCATCTACAGCTGAACTAAAAGTATATAAAGGAACGCCGTCCTCTCTGAACAAAACAGGATCAGACAAACTGGTGAGGTCTATATCTATTTCACCTTTAAGTAAATCATCCCATTTCATACGTTCAGTTTTTAATAAGAATCTCCAGTGAGGTTTTCTTCCTTCTGCTTCGTAGTCTTTCTTTTGTTGGTCTGTTAATTCCATTGCTGACCGGTCATACACTTGCTTGCCGCCAGCTGCGATGAGCAATTTTCTTTTTCTTTCAAGTTCTTCGGGTGTTTCATAGCAAGGGTAAATTCTGCCATCAGCTTTTAATTTCTCGAATTGCTCCCTGTATCTGTCGAAACGAGACGATTGATTGAACGTTTCATCATAATCAATCCCTAGCCAATCAAGATCATATTTTATCTGTGAAATATATTCATCTTTCGATCTTTCTAAATCAGTATCGTCAATTCTTAAAATGAATTTCCCATTGTTGGTTCGTGCATATAGCCAATTAATTAATGCCGTTCTGATGTTTCCAAGATGTAATAAACCTGTTGGACTTGGTGCAAATCTTGTTACTGTTGTCATTTAATTTTCCATATCTCTAAATGCGTTCGTGATCGGATATCTTCTGTCATAGCCAAAATTTCTTTCAGAAATCTTCACGCCTGGTGCTGCTTGTCTTCTTTTATATTCTGAATTGTAGAGTAGATTTTGAATTCTTTTAACTAATTCTTTATCAAATCCTTGATCTACAATCTCTTTTACTGAACTTTCTTTTTCCACAAGATGGTACAATACTTTATCCAATACATCATAGGGTGGAAGTGAGTCACTGTCTTTCTGATCTTCTTTTAATTCAGCGGTAGGTTCCTTAGTTATAATATTATTTGGTATAATCTCATTTTTATTGAGCAACGATAAAGAGGGCTTATTTTTGTTTCTCCATTCTGACAATTTAAATAAATCAGTTTTATAAATATCTTTAACGACTGAGAACCCTCCACACATATCTCCATAGAGTGTCGAATAGCCAACAGATACCTCAGATTTATTACCATTGGTGATAACCATGTGGCCAAATTTGTTTGAATAGGCCATCAAAATCGCTCCTCTTGTTCGCGATTGAATATTTTCTTCAGTGATGTCTTTTTCTGTTCCAGAAAATAGATCATTAAGTGTGTTGTCGTATGAATTGACAATTTCATTGATAGATATGTTCATGAGTTCAATGCCCAAATTATTACCTAATTCTGATGCATCTTTGTTGCTCTCAATGCTTGTATATTTTGAGGGCATTAAGATACCTTTTACTCTTGAAGGTCCAAGTGCATCAGTGGCAACGGCTGCACTAAAAGCACTATCAATACCTCCTGATATTCCCAACACAACGCCTGGAAAATTATTCTTTTCAACATAATCTCTTAGACCCAAGATTAAACTGGAGTAAATGACATCATTCATATCTGTATGATCAGAGAACGTATCTTCTATTAAAAATTTATGGTCTTCATCAAATAAAAATTCCTTAGACTCTGACTGACAGTGCTTAAGTTTGTAGATAACTTTTTCTTGATCATTCAGGAATGAGCTTCCATCAAAGACTATTTCATCCTGACCTCCTACTTGATTAACATAGATAAGAGGTGCAGCAATAGATTTTGAAAATTCGATAGCTTTCTTTTCTCTTTCGTTGATTTTATTAATATCAAAAGGAGACGCATTGAGAGAAACAGCAAGATCAATTTGTTGTTCACCGATTTCAGTGATGGTTTGATTTACCCAAATATCTTCACAAATAAATATCCCCAGATTAATACCTTTAAAATCAATAACACTCACTTTTTCTCCATTAGAAAATATTCTCTTTTCATCAAATACCCCATAGTTTGGAAGTGCCATCTTGTAATGTTTATGTAAGATCTTTCCATCATGAATGACTACCGCAGCATTAAATAAATTACCTTCATCTAACCAAGGTGTACCTAGTACAACTGTTGGGTGCTTCCCTTTTGATAGATTTACAATTTCATCAACTGCTTCATGAACTTTTTTCATAAAAGCAGGCTTCAAAATTAAATCCTCTGGCGGGTAACCAGTTAACATAAGCTCTGAAAATAAAATTAGATCAGAATTATTATTTTGTAAGTGGTCAATAACGATCTGTTTGTTGAATGCAATATTCCCAACAACTGGGTTTGATTGAACTACTAATAATGAAATTTTTTCTGTCATTTGACTGATATTACAACTAATTAATTTAGTCGCAATTACTTGGCAATTATAATTTTTGACTTTTGAGGTTCTTGAGATTCTCTGAGCTTGTCAGATATTAAGAAGGCAAGTTCTAATGCCTGGTTTGCGTTAAGTCTAGGGTCACAATGAGTATGGTATCTGGCAGATAAATCTTCATCTTTTATCGCTTGGGCACCACCAATGCACTCAGTCACGTTTTGCCCTGTCATCTCCAAATGCACTCCACCAGGATATGTTCCTAAAGAGTGATGAATATCAAAAAATGACTCAACTTCTTGAATAACTCTCTCGAAAGGTCTGGTCTTAAAGCCAGAATTGGCTTTCATAGTGTTACCGTGCATGGGGTCGCATGACCAAACAAGGTTGTAATCTGAGTTGGCAAAAGGTCCAATTAGTTTGGGCAACTTCTCTTCAACATTATCAACCCCAAATCTACAAATGAGGGTAATTTTACCAGCTTCATTTTCGGGATTTAATACATCGATCAATTTCTTTAATTCATCGGGATCTAAAGTTGGACCACACTTAATTCCAATAGGGTTTTTAATACCTCTACAAAATTCTACGTGAGCTCCATCAAGTTGTCTTGTTCTATCACCAATCCACACCATGTGAGCAGATGTATCGTACACTTCACCAGTTGTACTATCTGTACGTGTTAAACATTCCTCATATGGCAAAAGGAGTGCTTCATGACTTGTAAAAAAATCAACATTTCTTAATCTTTTTGTATTGCCAGATGAGATACCTATGGCATCCATAAAAGATAACGTGTCTGATATTTTATCAGCTAGTTCTCTGAATTTTTTTCCTTGAGGACTTTCATCAACAAAACCCATATTCCATTGATGAACTTTATTAAGGTCAGAAAAACCACCCTTTGCAAAAGCTCGTAGCAAGTTAAGAGTTGCAGCTGATTGAGTATATGCTCTAATCATTCTTTGAGGATCAGGAATTCTAGAAGACTCTGTAAACTCCATATCATTAATGATATCACCTTTATAACTATCTAACTCAACTCCATCAATTTCTTCTTTAGGTGAACTTCTTGGTTTAGCAAATTGTCCAGCCATCCTCCCAACTTTAACAACAGGGCAATTACCTGCTGCTGTAAGTGTTACAGACATTTGTAAAAGAACTTTGAAAGTATCTCTTATGTAATCAGCATTAAAGTCGTCAAAACTTTCTGCGCAATCTCCACCTTGCAATAGAAACGCTTTTCCTTCTGAGACTTTAGCAAGATGTCTTTTTAAATCTCTTGCTTCACCTGCGAAAACTAATGGTGGATATGTTTTTAGTTGGCTTTCAGTTTTTTCTAACTCTGATTTATCTGGATATTCAGGAATATGCTTTGCCTTGTATCCTCTCCAACTATTTGCGCTCCATTTACTCATTTTTAAAAACTCTATATTTTTCAGCCTTATAGTACCAAATAACCTAAATTACTAGAGTCTTAGCTAAATATATTGATTTTATTAGATAAATTTGATTTACCCAACGGGTGAGGTGATTTGTTCTATGCCCTTGCTAATTTTAGGCAACACGTCTTCCTGATCGAGTTTCTTGGTTTGATCATATTGAGGGTGTGCCAAAGTCGCTAAATCTTTTGCTTTTGTTAGTGCGACTTCATAAAAACTCTCGGGACTTGCAACTTCATCAATATATCCTGGTTCAATAGAATCTTTTATTGAATACATTTCAGCGTTGAGAAGTGCCCTTTGCTTGTGTGATTTTGTTAATTTAAATTTTGCAATTTCTAAAATAGGTGTTGGTACAATCATATTGTTTCTTAATTCATTTGCCCCAACCTTAAAGTCACCTTCACAGCCAACACGGTAATCACTGCTGCATAAAAGAAAAGCTCCAAGAGCAATAGCGTGTCCACTACATGCAGCAACTACAGGACGAGGAAATGAGAAAACTCTTTTCAGCATTAAGAATCCGGACTTAACCATAGCTGCAGCATTTTCAGGACTCGACATCATAACCTTCAAATCAAATCCGGCTGAAAACATACCAGGTCTTCCTGTAATTAAAACTGAACCCTTATTAGTTGGAATTTGATCCATGATTTTTTCAAAATTCTGAATCATCTCTGGTGAAAAAACATTTACCTTACCATCATCCATATGAATGATTGATACATCACCTTCTGTTTTAAGAGTTACTGTCATTGAACCTATACTAATTTATTTTTAAAAAACGTATAGTATAAAAAAGAGACTATTATTGATAGGCCAATAACAATTGGACCAAATAATTCAAATAAAGAGAAGGTTGCAATTCCGAATAGTCCAATCATTGCTAATTCAATATAACTTTTAAGAAAACTCTCTTTGAATGCGGCTGAAATAATTAAAATATTTATTGGCAAATAGAGAATTATGCCCGTGATTGTTCCTGGACTGAAATCACTATAATAAAAGCTAAAAAAAATGTGAAAAAAAGCATTAACAACCTGAGTAGTCATTAAAAAAAATAATACAAGATGTGCACTTGCTCGATTTTTTTTAATTAGGTGAAAAAAAATAAAAAGTAGCAACAATGATGACAATATAATTAAGATGGCTTCGGTTGGGATTGCATTATTGTCAGAAAAATATTTTATTCTCCATTCCCTAAAATTGAAAATGATATGTTCTTCAAAGTGATGGATAGCGTATATTAATGGTCCAAGTACTATTAAGTTTTTAAACTCACTCATTAATAATTAATTATCTATTCAACTGTAACTGATTTAGCAAGATTGCGGGGTTGATCTACATCATTGCCTAGTTCAACAGCTGTGTAATATGCCAACATATGTATTGGAACAGAATATACAATTGCTTCAATTGATTTTGGTGTTTTTGGCAATCTAAAAATCTTCCATATATTTTCAGAACTGGACTCAAGGCTTTTATCATCTGTTATCATTAATATTCTACCACCTCGAGCGATAACCTCTTGAATATTTGACACTGTTTTATGAAATAGAGGACCTGGCGGAACAATACACACTACAGGGAGATCTTTTTCAATTAAAGCAAGTGGGCCATGTTTCATCTCTCCAGCTGGATAACCTTCCGCATGTATATAGGAGATTTCTTTAAATTTGAGTGCTCCTTCTAGTGCTAGGGGAAAAGCAGTACCTCTTCCCAAATACATTACACCTTTAGAGTCTATTATAGCTTTTGCAGTCTCTTTTAATTCATACGATCTTTTTATTGCCTTCTCTAAAATTTGAGGAGCCTGCATAATTTCTTTGCAAATCTCTCTATTCTGCTCAATTGTAACATTGTTATTCTTAGTGCCACAATGCAGTGCCATTGATAACAGAACTGATAATTGTGCCGTAAATGCTTTTGTGGAAGCTACGCCAATTTCTGCTCCCGCTTTAGTATATAAACAATAATCACTTTCGCGTGCAATTGAGCTGTTCATAACATTTACAATACTGAGAGTTCTAACCTTAGCATCTTTGCAATAATCTAATGCCGCTTTTGTGTCAGCTGTTTCACCTGATTGAGAAACAAATATATATAATGCCTTATTATCAAGAACAGGATCACGGTATCTAAACTCAGATGCCATATCACACTCTACGGGCAATCTAGCATATTGTTCAAAGTAATATTTTGCAACCAAGCAAGAGTAGTATGCTGTGCCACAGGCAATTAAATGTACCTTTGAAATATCATTGAAGTTTAGTCCTATATCATCAACTGAAATTATCCCCTGATCATGATCAATGAATTGTCTAAATGTTTCACCAACAGCCTTAGGATGCTCATGAATCTCTTTTTCCATAAAATGATTGTATGATCCCTTGCTGACTTCTGTATCCATGATACCAATATCAACAAATTCTCTATTGGCTTTATCTCCTGATGAATTATAGATCTCAACATTTTCTCTACTTAGCACAACAATGTCACCATCTTCTAAGTAACATACTTTTTTTGCGATTGAGCTTAATGCTATTGAATCAGACCCTAATGAGCTGGAGTTACCGTCAGTTCCCGCTACCAGAGGACTTCCATTTCTCGCACCTATTATTTTATCCTTAAGGTCACTAAAGATGATAGCTAGCGCATAAGAACCCTCTAAAAGCGATATTGTTTGTTTAACCGACTCCATATGATCATGACCTTCATTCAGATAATGAGTAATCAGCGCTGTTATAACTTCAGAGTCAGTATCAGACTCAAAGTTATAGTTTTTTAATTCTGCTCTACTTTTAAGCTCTGATGCATTTTCAATAATTCCATTGTGAACGAGCGATACTTTTCGTGACGAGTGAGGATGGGCATTTCTTTCTGATGGCTCGCCATGTGTAGCCCACCTCGTGTGGCCAATTCCAACCTTTCCATCAAAACCATCTTTTTGAAGGGATAGTATTAAGTTATCAAGCTTACCTTTCGCTTTTTTTTGGTGAATTTGACTTTCAGTATTAATAGCTATGCCGGCTGAATCGTACCCTCGGTACTCAAGTTTCTTCAAGGCACCAATTATATTTGAAGAAACAGATTCATTTGCTGTGATACCTACTATTCCACACATAAAATTACTTTTTATTTTTTCTCTTGGCCCAATTTTTTACTTCCATTTGAACTGATCTTTCAACAGCCAGACTATCTTGTTTAACTTTCTTTGTTATCGTTGAGCCAGAGCCAATGTATGCATTTTTGCCAACCTCTAATGGTGCAACAAGTGAAGAGTTTGATCCTATAAAGGCATTGTCTTTAATAACTGTTTTATATTTTGCTCTTCCATCATAATTACATGTTATTGTTCCTGCTCCAACATTAACATTTTTTCCAATTATTGAGTCTCCAACATAAGATAGGTGATTAATTTTTGAATTTGTGTCAATTATTGAATTCTTAACTTCAACGAAATTTCCAACTTTTGTCTGATCATTAATCTGTGTACCAGGTCTTATACGGGCGTAAGGTCCTATGCTAGTCCTCTTTCCAATCTTACAGTCTTCTAAATGTGAAAAAGAATAAATCTCAGCCCCATTTAAGATTTTTACATTTTTACCAATCACAACAAAAGGGTGAATAGTTACATCTTTTCCTATTTTTGTGTCTTCTGATAAATATACAGTACTGGGGTCATGCATTGTTACTCCGGCTTTAAGATGTTTAGCTCTTAAATTTTCCTGAAATTCATTTTCTGCCATAGCTAAATCCTTATTATCATTGATACCCTGAACTTCTTTCTCAGATGTAATTACTGACTTTATTTTGATATCACTATTTGATGCCATTTTGAAGATATCTGTTAAATAATATTCTTTCTTCATATTTTTATTATTTATTTTTGGCATTAATTTTTGAAGAAGTGATGAGTGTATTGAAAAAATACCAGAATTACATAAGTAGAAGTTCTCTTTTCTTTTAAGCTCTTTTTGTTCAATTATCTCATTAACCAAACCATTAGTTCCCAATACAACTTTCCCATAATTATTTTGCTCTTCTTTATTAAAACAAAGAATATTGATTTCATTTTTTTTGAACTTAATTATTTTCTTTAAAGTGGATGAATGCGTGAGTGGAACATCTCCATAAAGGACAAGAATATTAGAATTTTTTTGAAAACTTTTTATGGCCACGTTGACAGCGTCACCAGTTCCCAATTGTTTTTTTTGTATTATTAAATTGATTTTATTTTTTAAGTGAACAAATTCATTTTTTATTTCTTTATTAAGTACTAAGTGAATTTTCTCTGGCTTTAAAGATCGTGCAGCATCTAAAACATGTTCAATTATGGGTTTCCCTCCCAAAGGGTGCAATACTTTTGGGAAACTAGAATTCATTCTAGTTCCCTTTCCAGCTGCAAGTATTACAATTTCTAAATTATTCATTGGATTTTGAATGAAAAATAAACAATATGTTATTAATTGTATCGTAAAAATTTATTTCAGAGGCTTACTTTAATTTAACTATGAAAAACAAAAAATTGTTTATTTTTGACCTCGACGGCACGCTGGTAGATACAGCTCCAGACTTTAAAAATTCTCTGAACTATATGCTTTCTGAACTCGACTATCCATTAGTCTCACTAGAGGAAATAAGAAATCTGGTCGGCTATGGTGCGCGCGAATTAATACGACGAACTGCTGTTACAAAAAATATTGAGCACGATGATGCAAAATTGAATGAGATGTTAAAAATATTTTTACTACATTATACGCACAACATTGATGATGACAGCATACTTTTTAACAATGTAAGAGAAGTTTTAGAGTTTCTTAAATCTAGAGAAATTAAATTAGCAGTGTGCACTAATAAAATGGAAAAATTAAGTGTCATGCTTTTAGAGAAGTTAGATGTATTAAAGTACTTTGATTTTCTTGTTGGAGGAGATACGTATATTAAAAGTAAACCAGACCCTCTCCCTTTAATTGAAATCTGTAACTACCTCAAAATTAGTCAGTCTGATTCAATTATGATTGGAGACAGTGCTACAGATTTAAATGCAGGTCATAATGCAAATATGCCAGTTGTTTTAGTTGAGTATGGATATACAGATAATAAAAATATTTACAAAGAGGCTGATATGGTGATAAATAATTTCTCTCAATTAAAAGATTTGATCACATAGGAGTTAAAAATGACAATAAGTTTTAAAGATAAAGTAGCAATAGTAACAGGTGCTGGGGGTGGATTAGGAAGATGCCATGCGCTTCAATTTGCTGAGAGAGGTGCTAAAGTTATTGTTAATGATCTAGGTGGCTCTGTGGATGGATCAGGTGGATCAAGTGAAGCAGCTGATAAGGTTGTTGAAGAAATTAAAGCTATGGGTGGCGATGCAATTTCAAATGGATCAAGTGTAACTGATAAAGCTGGTGTAAAAAAACTGGTAGATGACGCAATGGCAGCTTATGGAAGAATTGATATCCTTGTAAATAATGCTGGTGTCTTGAGAGATAAATCTTTTGCTAAAGTAACCTTGGATGATTTTGAATTTGTGGTTGATGTACATATGATGGGGTCTGTCTATTGCACTAAAGCTGTATGGCCTATTATGGTTGAACAGAAATATGGTCGAATAGTTATGACATCTTCTTCGTCAGGAATATTTGGTAATTTTGGACAGTCTAATTACGGATCAGCTAAAATGGGAGTTGTTGGATTAATGAATACTCTTAGAATTGAAGGACAAAAGAATAATATTAAAGTAAATTCACTCGTGCCTGTCGCAGCTACAAGAATGACAGAAAATCTTGGAATGCCTGACGCAGTATTTGATAGCCTTAAGCCTGAGTCTGTATCTCCTGCAGTAATATTCATGGCCTCTGAAGATGCACCTGATGGTGTAATGATTTCTGCTGGAGCAGGTGTTTTTGCGATGGCTGAAATAGTTCATTCTGAGGGAATAGCTCTTAAAGGAGATGATCTAAATGCTGATATGCTGGCTGAAAAGTGGTCAGAGGCTTCAAATATGACAAACAGTAAAGCTCTTAGAAGTGGAGCGGAACACACTGCTCATATATTTAAAAAGCTATCAGAATAGGTAATTATTTATCTAAGAAAGATTAATTCCGTCGTCTTCATTTATTGACTGAATATTAGATTGAGTCAAGTCAGTGTATCTTTTCATATGAAAATCAACATTGCCGAAAAGAATACCGATCATTGTTGCTCTTTTAAAAAAGTGACTGATCATATACTCGTCTACAACACCCATACCACCATGTAATTGAATAGCATTTTCACCAACAAATTTAATAGCTTTTCCAATACGAGCTTTCGCAGCCGATGCAGCCTTTCTTCTTTCATCTGAATTACTAAGGTCTGCTGTAATAGCCATATAAAGAATAGATTTTGCTTGCTCATATTCAATCATCATGTCAACAAGGCGGTGCTGTATCGCTTGATTTGCACTGATGGATTGCCCAAATTGTTTTCTATTTTTACAATAATCATTCGTAGAGTCTTTTAGTACTTGTAGAATGCCGACAGCTTCAGAGCAAATTGCAATTGTAGATAAATCTACTTGTTCTTCTATTGCTTCATAAGAATTACCCAGCTCGCCTAAAATATTTTCTTTCGACACAGTTAAATTCTCAATAACAACTTCAGATGCTCTGTACTCATCTATTGTTGGATAATTCTGCAAAGTGATACCATCAGATTTTATATCAACCAAAAATAGTGTAATTCCTGATTTTGACCTTTGATCTCCATCAGTTCTTGCTGAAATAATTAGGTGAGTTGCCATTCCAGCTCCAAAGACTACTGACTTAAATCCATTAATAATGTAATTATCACCGTCAAGTGTTGCCGAGCATTTAACATCAAATAAATCAAACCTACTCTGAGGCTCTGCGTATGCAAAAACATAACGTCTATCACCTGAAATAATTTCTGGAATAATTGAATTTTTTTGATCTGCTGATCCAAGTTTAGAGATGAGACCTCCAGCTAGAATTATTGAGGGCATGTAGGGCTCTACAACAAGGCCTTTTCCAAATTGCTCCATCACAATCATTATATCAGTGGCTTCACCGCCTAATCCACCTTGATCCTCATCGAAAGGAACACCTAAAAGTCCAAGTTCAGCAAACTTCTTCCAGTTCTCTTCTTTCCATCCCTCTTCAGTTTTCACAATTGAGCATCTTGTATCCCAGTCATAGTCATCCCTTACAAACGAGGTGACCATGTTTTCAAGAAGAGTCTGTTCTTCTGTATAATCAAAATTCATGGAGATAGTCCTATATATTGACAGCTAAAATGTCAAAAATTTTATAATCCGAGTACCATCTTAGCGATAATATTTCTCTGAATTTCATTAGAGCCACCATAAATAGATGCTTTTCTGAAATTAAAGTATGACCCTGATAAGTTGGTTGCATAATCTGGTCCTACATATTCATTACTCAATGTAGTGCCCAAATGAGGGTTGGCGTAATACCCAACCGCCTCCATCGCAAGTTCAGTAACCATTTGTTGAATATCAGTTCCCTTAATTTTCAGAAGTGATGACTCTGGCCCAGGACCTTTACCTGCTGAGTCTTTCGCTAAAGTTCTGAGTTCAGTATATTCTAAAGAACTTAACTCAAGTTCAGCATTTGCTATTTTGGATTTAAATGCTGGATCTTGTATTAATGGTTCACCATAAGACATCTCGGCACTAGCAATTTGCTTTATTCTTTCTAAAGCTTTTTTAGACCTCGCTACACCCGCAATGCCTGATCTTTCATGTGCTAATAAAAATTTCGCGTAAGTCCAGCCCATATTTTCTTGTCCAATTAGATTCTCAACTGGTACCTTTACATTATCAAACCAGGTTTCGTTAACTTCATGAGATCCATCCATAAGCTTGATTGGGCGAACAGTGATGCCTGGAGTTTTCATATCAATCAAAAGAAATGAGATTCCCTGTTGAGGTTTTTCTGCATCTGGGTTTGTTCTTACTAGGCAAAAAATCCAATCTGCATGCTGTGCAAGAGTAGTCCAAGTTTTTTGACCGTTAACAACATAATGATCACCTTCTTTGACTGCACTTGTTTTAAGAGATGCTAAATCAGAACCTGACCCCGGCTCTGAATATCCCTGGCACCAAAATACATCTCCACTTAGAATTCCTGGAAGATGTTTTGCTTTTTGTTCGTCATTGCCAAATGTATAAATAACTGGACCAACCATATTAACACCGAAAGGCATTATGTATTGACATTCAGCTCGAGCACACTCTTGCTCAAATATATATTTTTGCGTTGGAGAAAATTCTGCTCCACCATACTGTTTAGGCCATCCAGGTGCTGACCAGCCATTGTGTTTACCTAAGATTTTATGCCAAGACATTAAGTCGTCGCGGGACAACTCTTTTCCAGTTTTTCTTTTTGTACCGATTGAGTCTTTCAGTTCTTTTGGGTAGTTGTGTGAAATAAATTCTCTTACGTCAGATTGAAATTTTAAATCTTCACTTGAAAATGCTGTATCCATGGAATCACCTAATATTTAATTTTAAAATATATAATGCCTTAAAATACTGATTTCAACTCTATTTTTTAAGCATTATTGCCAAAAATCCTCTGCTTATTGATGATATCATAGATTAAGAAAGCTCCCATTCCATACAAAATACTTGAAATAAATGTGTTTTGAACGAAAGGCAGCCCCATCAAGTAGCAAGTCATGAGACCTGAAATATTAAACTCGTACATTCCTGATCCATACCATACTGCAAAGTTTGTTATTAAAAAAAATAAAAGCACACCAAAACTTAAACTTAAAATAGAGTTTAGAATTGATACTTTTGACTCAATTAGTGTTCCTATAAGAACGCACACTGCTAAAGAAAAATATATTATCGGCATACTTGCATGAAAACCTAAGTACAAATCACTAAGAAGCATAGCAGCTAAAGGAATTATATAAGCTACTAATTTGTGATTAATTATAGCACCAGAAAATACAGCCATTCCAAGTATTGGCGTAAAGTTGGGTGGATGTGGTATAAGCCTGCTTAAAGCTAGCATTAATATTATAACAAACCCTGTTATTAAATGGCTATTAAGCTTCATATCTCATTTTATAACTTTTAATAATCAAAAAGTATATCCTAAATTAAAAAACAAATTTCTACCTGGTAATGGATATACATTGGATAATCCATAATGAGCATCATCATGAAAAGTACTTGAAACTGCAAAATCATAGATTTGCTCATCAAACATATTATTTACCCCAAACGATAAAATGTATGGTCCATTTATTGAACTTAATGATGAATTGACAATATAGTAATCAGGGATTTGTGGTTCAATATTTTCCTGATCATTAGAAACATATTTTTTATCTGTATAATTAATGCCCACATTTAAATCGATATTATTATCTAACTGTCGAATATAATTTAAATTGTATGTCAATGGAGAGACCAATGGTACTTTTCGTCCTGCTAAGCTTATTGATTGATTTGCTGTGCCATCAGAACCTAGATAATTTACTGCAGTGTTAGTCAAATAACCATAAGTTTCATTATTATTGTAATAACGTGTTCCGAAATATTCATAAGAACCAGTGCCCATAGATAGAGTCCCACTGGTAAACTCAGCATTTACATAGCCAATTGATGCTAAAAATTTATTTTTATTGTCTGGTTGTAATTCAAAATCAAAATTAATGCCCTCACGCTTGATAGGATCGAGGTTTGTATTTACAGATTGATCGTATTGAATTTCATTTAAAGTATCAATTTCAAAGTAATTAATATTGAAGTTAACGAATTCGTTTGAGTAAATAATTCCTAGCTCAATTCCATCTGACACCTGGTCCTTAAGTGCAAACGAACCACTCGTAGTTGCTAAGATTCTTTCATCAATATTTGGTATTCTAAAGGATTCAGAATAATTACCGTAAAGTGAAAAGTTTTTGTCTACTTTTTTTTCTATACCAAAATTCAAGGCTTGATTTGTACTGGAACTGTTTAACGTATCGTGGTCAGTTGCCTCATAGGATTCTATAAAACCTGATACAGTCCTATTGACCTCGTCTCTTGCGCCAAACTCAGACTCTTCAGATCTCAATCCAAATGATAAAGAAGTATCTATTTCATTTAAATATGTTGTATTTTGAAAGTACAGAGACTGAACTTTAAGATCAGCATCATAATTTTGTCCCACTGGTTCATCTTCTTTTCTATGACGTTTTGAGTCGTAAAAACTGTGCGCGTGATCTAAACCAATACTTAAAATATTTGTATACGCCTCTTCAATGTTTCTAGCTTCATATCTGGCATTATAAATGTTTCCATCAATTGTTGTGTTTAGATATCTATCACCATCATTTGCAGTTTCTTTCGTATTGCCATTGGCAGCAAGAAAAGCTTTATTGTTTTTTTTCTTATACCCGATATTCAGATAAATTTTGTTTATTTTATCAATTTCTTGAAGAATACCTAAATTTATTCTTTCATTTTCTAAGTTTGAATAATCATCTCTTTGATTAATGTTGCATGTATCTCCGTTTGAAGCGAAAGATCCGCCAATATGTTTTGCAGTCTTACTATCTTCATACCGATTGCAAAAATGATAATTATAAACAGCACCTCCTTTTACTCGAGGTCCTGGCAAATCTTGTTCTCTGGTAGATGAAAAAATATCTAAATTAATTTTAGTTTGATCAAAAATATTTTTAACATTCAAAATAAAGTTTTCATCTAAATAATCTGCTGCATTACGAAAGGTATCGCTTGAAAACCCAGATCCTGATAGAGAAACTACTCCTTTTTCACCAAATTGATTACTCAATGAAAAGTCAGCGCCTATTTTGTTATATGATCCAAAGGATAGTTCACCACGATTTTGCAAAACATCATTTGTGGTAACTATATTTACTGCTCCACCAATCGCCCCAGAACCATACAATGTTCCTGCCGAACCTCCCCTAATGATTTCAATCCTTTCAATGGAATCAATGGGTATGTTTGATAAATTTACATTAGACATATCAATATCATTCAACCGAATACCATTAACTAAGATTAATGAATTAGATTTAGATGCTTCACCAAATCCTCTTATGTCTAATGATGAGTTTGTTCCACCAACACCATCATAGAGACGGCGTACATTAATTCCTGAATAGGTTTCTAATATTTGGGGTAAGTTTTTTCCATACTGTGTCTTTAAATCTTCTTTACTTACAATAGTTATGTTTGATCCAGATAAACCAGATGACAACCTAGTATATTCTTCGCTGCTCGGGTTTATTAGAATCTCTGGTGTTTCAGCACTTAAATTACTAATTAAAGTTATAAATATAAATACAGATAGTACTAATTTTTTAGTCATATTTTGCCTCCAGTTTGAAGTCACCGCAAACAAATTGTGCCCAAATGATTATCCCGATCACGTGTGGATGACTATGTTTTGTTGGTAGGTCTCCTGACTTCTCCGTCAAAATTTGAATACGCCTTCCCAATAAAATCAGTGGCATCTGTATTCAAACTCTGGATTTACAGTTGCGGGTACAGCTAAGGATTTAAACCTTATTCCCTGTTATTCACTTTACGTGAACCAACGATATAAATATGTTATATTCTTTAAAAATACGCAACACTTAAAATGGAAATATTTAAATCACAATCTGGCCTCAGTTTTGACTTTGATGAAGAACATGAAGCTGCAAATATTTCGCCCTATGGATTTAGAGAATATGATGCCAGGTGGCTCTATCCAGATCAGATAAATAAACAAGGCCTTGAGGTTTTTGGTTATGGCTTAGGCCAATATATATCTGATGCAAAAGGAAGCGGATCTTCAGTCGTAGTTGGTCATGATTATAGATCGTATAGCGAAGAAGTAAAATATCATGTCGTTAAAGGTTTATTATCCTCAGGCTTAAAAGTAATGGATGTCGGACTTTCAGTGTCACCAATGGTTTATTTTGCTCAACATCATTTAAATACAGATAGTTTAGCCATGATAACTGCCAGTCATAATGAAAATGGCTGGACTGGAATTAAATGTGGAATAGAAAAATCACTCACTTTTGGGCCTGAAGAAGTAAGCTCAATTAAAAAAATTGTTGATAACAATCATAACGCAAAGATAGAAAATAATGGAATCTATCAATTTATTCGAGGAGTGAAGGATGAATACATTAAATACCTCTCTTCAGGTGTAAAAATTAAAAAAGGAATCAAAGTTGTTGTTGCATGTGGTAATGGAACTGCCGGAGCGTTTGCACCGGAAATACTAAGTCATTTGGGCTGCGAAGTGATTGAGTTACACTGCGATTTAGATTTTAAATTTCCACACTATAATCCAAACCCTGAAGACTTAGTAATGCTCAAGGACTTATCAGAAAATGTCATTAAGCATAATGCTGATATAGGCTTTGCTTTTGACGGTGATGGTGATCGGCTTGGTGTAGTAGATGATAAAGGGGAAGAAATATTTTCCGATAAAATAGGTTTATTGTTATCTGAGTTTTTGTCAGATGGTAATCCAGGATCAAAATTTGTAATCGATGTGAAGTCCACTGGACTTTATTTTGAAAGTTCAATACTTAAGAAAAATAATTGTACAGTCGATATGTGGAAGACAGGGCATTCTCATATAAAAAGAAGGGTTAAAGAAATTGGCGCACTTTGTGGTTTTGAAAAAAGTGGTCATTTTTTTATTAACAAGCCATTAGGACTAGGTTTTGATGATGGATTAAAATCTGCATGTTTAGTACTTCAATATTTAACTGATGACATAACTAAAAAACTATCAGATAAGAAATTAGAAATTAAAAAAACTTTTCAGTCACCAACGATGGCCCCTTTCTGCGAAGAAAGTCAAAAGTATCAAGTTGTAGATTCAATTATAAAAAGAATCACAGACACAAAAGATAAAGGGGGTAAAGTTGGAAATCAAACTATTGAGAAAATAACGACAATCAATGGTATTCGATTTGGACTTTCAAATGGGTCCTGGGGACTTGTAAGAGCCTCTTCAAATAAACCATCTTTAGTCATTGTTATTGAAAGCTATGAGTCTAATAATGAAGTTGAGTTAATCTTTAATTATATAAATGAACTTCTCGGCCAGACAGGTAAGGTTGGCGAATATGATCAGACATTAACTGGTTAATGATAACCACTCTAAATAGAATCTAATTGACATAAACAAGATAAATATTCCAAAGAGAAGATTTAACTTACTTTTTGATAAGTAATGGGCAAACTTAACTCCAATCGGCGCACCAATTATCGTAATAGGTGTAATTAATATAAGACCTACAAGACTTACATAACCAAAGGATAAGGGCAAATCGACATTGTTTTGTATGCCAGCAATCATAAATCCAATTGTTCCAGGTACAGCAACTATTGTCCCAATTCCAGCTGCTGTTCCAATCGCTTTGTGAATTTCAAAATTATATAGTTTAAGTATAGGGATACTTATTGACCCGCCACCTACTCCAATGATCACTGAAAGAAATCCAATAACTGAACCGAGTCCATGACCAGTCATATTTTTAGGAAAAGAAGACGATAATCTCCATTTATCTTGCCAGAAAAAAAACTGCGCAGCGACAAACAGTAATATTATTGAGTAAATCAAAATTAGTGTGCTTCCCTCTAGATAAGATACTGCAATAGAGCCGCAAGTAACACCCACAATTATTGAAACAAATATAAACTTTAAGAAATCTATATTTACGGAATACTTCCTAGCATGGCTTACTGCAGAAATAATTGATATTGGGACGATATTTGCAAGTGATGTTCCAACTGCTAAGTGCATTCTTATACTTTCATCTACCTCAGCCAGAGTAAAAATATAATATAGAGCGGGCACTACAACGACGCCTCCACCAATGCCAAAAAGACCTGCTATAAAACCAGCAAAAATGCCTGTACTAATCAATAAGGAAATAGAAAAGAACAAGTCGCCTGATGCGACATTGCTAAAGATTGTACTGAACACTTAACTAATATTAGTTTTTACCAGACGGTAACTCATTGAAAGGCAGTTTTTTATCTGACCTTTCATCTTGCGGTAGCCCTAGAACTCGCTCCGCAATAATATTTCTTAAAACTTCGTCAGTACCACCAGCAATTCTCATGGCAGCAGAGAAAAAATAACCGTTTTGGAATAAGTTTTTAAGAATTGGATTTTGATCTTGGTGAACCATGCCTGACATGTCCATTAAATCCAGTGCATAAGATGATACATCTTGCATTTTCGACGCTGTGACCAATTTGCTTATTGAGAGCTCTGGTCCTGGCGTTTGGCCTTTTGATAAAGCAGTCATACTTCTGTATTTAGTATATTGCAAACCGCGCGATTGGATATACCAGTCTGCCATTTTTTGTCTTACTTCACTATTTTTTACTGCAAGACCATCCTCAACTTCAATTTCTTTAGAGGCTTCAAAAATTTGATCAAAGTCTAAGCCCGGAGGATCCCCTACCGCTAATCTTTCATTCATTAGTGTAGTAAGTGATACTTTCCAACCGTCACCCTCCGCGCCAATTCTTTGGCTGTCAGGTATGCGAACATCATTAAAGAAAACTTCATTGAAATTAGCTGAACCAGAAATTTGTTTAATAGGCTTAGCTTCAATTCCTGATGTTTTCATATCAACATAAAAATAAGTAAGTCCCTTATGTTTTAAGGCAGTAGGGTCAGATCGTGCTACAATCATTCCGTAATCGGCAAAATGAGCTCCTGAAGTCCAAACCTTTTGACCATTTAATACCCATTCATCACCATCTTTTTCTGCCTTCATTCTTATACCAGCTAAATCTGATCCTGCTGAGGGTTCAGAAAATAATTGGCACCAAATTTCTTCACCTGTAATCATTTTAGGAAGGAATCTTTTTTTGTCCTCATCCTTTCCCCAGGCCATCATCGTTGGTCCGAGCATGCCTATTCCAATTTCAAAATATCCTGAGTGAACAAAATAGTCGTGTTCTTCTTGAGCATATATAACTTGCTCTATAGGTGTTCCTCCGTAACCTCCGAATTCCTTTGGCCATAGAATAGCAGCAAATCCAGCATCAGCTTTTTTTCTTTGCCATTCTTTAGCATTGTCTAACGCTACCTTTGCAGCATCTTCACCTTTTACAGTTTCTGGTGCTCCAGCACTTGAAATAGAAGATCCTGAGTCGCCCTTTGGCTTTGCAGCTAAACTAGATCTTTTTTCTGCATTTGCTTCTAGAAAAGATCTTACCTTTTTTCTAAATTCAGCTTCTTGAGGTGTGTCGTTAAAATCCATTATTAAACTATATTCCTTTTTTCAAGATTTGAAATTAAATTTTCTTTCCACTGACGAATACTACCAATATTTAAAGAAAGTAGTTTGGATCTACGATAAAACAAGTGGCAATCATATTCCCAAGTAAAACCAACACCTCCATGTATTTGAATATTTTCCTGAGACGCGTAATTGTAAGCTTCCGAGGCACTCACTCTTGCACCAGCAGCGGCAATTGGCAATTCATTTGAATCTGTGCTTAGTGCCCAGGCACCATAGTAGGCATTAGATCTTGCTAATTCAATTTTGACGTACATGTCCGCCATCTTATGCTTTAAAGCTTGAAAAGCACCTATCTGCTTTCCAAAAGCGAATCGCTCAAGTGAATATTTTTTTGCTTCATCAAGTGAGACTTGTGCCCCACCCACTTGCTCGAAAGAGAATAAAACAGCTGCTCTATTAAAAATATTATCAATCATCTCCCAGCCACTTCCTTCGTCTCCGAGTCTTTCACATGCAACATTTTTCAAATCTAATGTGCAAGCTGGTCTCGTGGGATCGATGGTGTCTAAGTTTGAAATATTTAAGCCTGGATCATTTCTATCAATAATAAAAAGTGAGAGAGAATTATAATTTGAGTTACTGTCAGAATTTGCTGCAACAATGATATAGTCTGCTGACTCTCCATCAGAAACGGGATTTTTAGATCCATTTAATTTACCTGAAGCATGCTGTGTCCTGATATTGTTGGGTTTTGGTTTCCCATTAGTTTCTGATAAAGCAAATGTCCCAATTTTTTCACCAGATGCAATGTGTGGTAAATATTTTTTCTTTTGTTCATCCGTACCATACGATTTTAAAAATTCAGCAAAGATATATATCGAAGAAGAAAATGGTGTAGGCGCAAGAGCTCTGCCTAGCTCTTCAGCTATTACACACAATTCCAACATACCTAGACCAAGTCCTCCATATTCTTCAGGTATTGCAGTACCAGTCCAACCTAATTCAGAAATTTGAGACCAAAGATCAGCATCATAGTTTTTCTGATTATCTTCTAGAATACTTCTTACAGACTTACGGTCGCATTTATCTTGTAAAAACTTTCTAGCTTGATCGCGCAAAAGCTTTTGATCATCTGAAAAGTCAAAGTTCATGGTAATTATTCTTTAGGAGGATTGTCTTCTTCAATGTCAGATGTAACTTCAGGCAACTCTTCAACATTAATAACTTCATTTTCATTGTTATCTTCTAGCTGATCACTTGCAGCAAAACTTTCTTCTTCAGAAGGTTGGTTTTCCTCAATTGGATCAACTGTAGTTTGATCAGTTGTTTCCTCGTGAGCTGTTTCAATACCTTCCATAATTGGAGATTCAACTTCTGATGTATCTAATACATCCTGAGTCTCATTAAGATCTGGGGTTTCATTAAGATCTGGGGTTTCATTTATACCCGCTGAACTCAAAGGTGAGGCCTCATCATCACTTACCATATCTTCAATTGGCTTAGCTCTCGTTTCAACTCTAGGGGATCTTGCAGTAAATTTACGTGTTGCAGATTTTTCCATTTCTGATTTGGACAATCCGCCTTGATACATCTGTCTAAACGTATCATTATCCACTTCCTCTAATTCCTCTTCTTCTTCATAATCTGGAATCTGTCTTAGTTTAGAAACAATACTTTCTTTTAGCTCTTCGGCTGTAATCTTAGATTCACTGATTTCTCTGAGCGCTATTACAGGCTTCTTGTCGTTTTCAGGGTCAACAGCTGGAGTAGCTCCTCTACCCAATTGAACTGCTCTTTCTTTAGCAAGAATAACCAAATCATACTGATTATTAATAAGTTTTATGCAATCCTCAACGGTAATACGAGCCATATAATTATTTGAAATTGAAGTTGCTTTTTATTGTAATATATAAATAAATCAAGCTTTATATGATTAAAAAAGAAACACGTGTAGATAGTCCATGCGTCAAAATATGTAAGTATAATGAGGCTTTTATGGACGGCAAGGTCTGTATTGGGTGCTTTAGAGAGCAGTTTGAAATCACTAATTGGCTAAGAATGTCCGATGAAGAAAAAGCCTTAGCACTAAAAGATGCTGATGAAAGACGAGAGGAATTTAAAAAAATTGATGCTTAGTATTAGTTGGACTTGTAAAGCAACATGGAAGACTTCAAGCTACAATACTTTGTGGTGTCTTCTTGGATGCAGTATTGGAGACTTTGGTACAATATTTTACTTTCAAATGATAGATCATTCCTTGTCAATTTATCTTGTGATGCTAATTGCCATATTCAACGGACTTGTAACAAGTATTTTGTTAGAAACTTTTATTTTAATGAAAAGTTTTCCTTTTTCAGAAGCTTTGAATATCGCTTTCAAAATGAGCTTCATTAGCATGGTAGCAATGGAGATTTCAATGAATTTAACAGATCTTATTTTTGCAGGAGGTGTATTAACCATTACTATTATACCTTTCATGCTCTTAGCAGGGTTTGTAACCCCGCTGCCCTATAATTACTATAGGCTAAAAAAATACAATGAATCATGTCACTGAGTAAATGTTAGAAAAAGAATTTGAAGTAGAATCAAAAAAGATAGTTACATATAGGAAAGAAAATCCTGGTGCAGATAAATTTTACTTTTCTCATGCAAATGGATTTAGTGGCAAAGTCTACAATAAACTATTATCAAACATTAGTGATAGTTACGAAGTAATAACTTATGATATGCGGGGTCATGGAAATACAACTCTAAAAGCTGATCCAAGCAAATTAAAATCTTGGTACACTTTTAAAAATGACCTAATAGAACTTATCAAAATGGAAAATAAACCTGTTGTGCTTTCAGGTCATTCAATGGGTGGAACAGCAAGTTTGCTTGTGGCTTTATCTAATCCTGATCTTGTTAGTAAGTTAATACTTATTGATCCAGTAATGTTGCCTTTGAGATACATTTTAACTTATAAGTTTTTACAATTTACTGGGCTTTCTCATTTAGTAAATCCACTAGCAAAAAATGCATCTATAAGAAGAAATGGATGGTCAAGTAAAGATGATGCTTTTCAATATTTCTCAAAAAAAAATTTATTTAAACATATTGATGAACAAATTATCAGAGATTATGTTGAATATTGTACCTATATTGACCAAAACAATGAGCTCAAACTTAAATGCGAACCGAGCTGGGAGTCAGCTTGCTTCAAGTTGACATCACATGAAGTTTGGTTTGATCTAAAAAGAATAAACATACCTTTAAAAATAATTCTCACTCCTAATAGCGTGGTCTGCAATAAGCTGAGTCAGAAGAGAATTAAGAAATATAACCCTCAAACGGAAATATGCTTTATTAAAAACACAAGTCATATGCTTCCTTTGGAGAAAACATCTGAAGTATCAAGAGAAATCAATAATTTTCTGTAAATTAACTATATCTATTATCTGAATGCCAAATCAGTTAAAATAATAGAATGGATAATTTTTTAGACTTAGTTTCATCAGTTTGGTCACAAGGAGTGTTTGGAATAGATTTCAATAATGTACTAATCGGTATTCTAATTCTTATACTTTTTGTCTTATTCAGATCTTTATTTTCAAAGATTGTTGTTGGTAGATTGAAAGCTATTGTAAAAAAATCTTCAACTCAAATTGATGATGAAGTTTTAGAGGCCTTTGATGGTCCACTGAGATTTTTCCCAATCGTAATCGGGGTGTACATCAGCACTCAATATTTAAATTTAAACAGTACGCTTGAAATAATTGCTGCAAATCTAAATACATCACTCATAACAATTCAAATATTCTGGTTCCTTTATAAAGTAATTGATCCTTTTTCTTTTTTTATTCATAAATTTGGTGAACTGTTAACGTATGATTTAATTGATTGGGGTGTAAGGATACTTAAATTCTTTATCTTTATTATTGGAGGTGCGGCAGTACTTGAAATATGGGGTATTAAGGTTGGACCCATATTGGCTGGTCTTGGATTATTAAGTGTTGCTGTTGCTTTAGGTGCTCAAGATTTATTTAAAAACTTAATTTCAGGTATACTGATACTTCTTGAAAAAAGATTTCAAAACGGTGATTGGATAAAAGTTGAAAATATAGTTGAAGGCACTGTAGAAAAAATTGGATTTCGCTCAACGCTAGTAAGAAGATTTGACTCCTCGCCAGTAATGGTCCCAAACTTTAATTTTGCCGAAAATGCCGTAACAAACTTTAGTAATATGAAAAGTCGCCGAATTTATTGGACCATTGGTTTAGAATATCGAACAACACATGATCAGTTAAGAAAAATAAGAGACGAGATTGAAAAATATTTAACGGATAATGGAAATTTTGTTAAATCTACGGAACAACCATTGTTTGTTAGAATAGAAAAATTCTCTGACAGCTCTATTGATTTGTTGGTTTATTGTTTTGCTACCACTACAAATTGGGGAGAATGGTTAGAGATAAAAGAAAACTTAGCTTTCGAGATTAAAGGTATTGTTGAGAAGAATGATGCTGGCTTTGCTTTCCCTTCTCAATCTATATATATAGAAAAAGGATCAACCTAAAAAGACTCCTTTTGAAAAAGCTCTTTTTGATTAAGTGTATCTTGTGCATAATAGTTTTTAATCATTCGCATTGAATTAGATTCTTTGTTCTTAATAATATCTTTTAGAAAATCTAAATGAACTGCTTCACTATCACCATATAAATTTAATTTTGCACGTCTGTTTAAGCCCTCTGAGGAAATTTTTACTATTTGTTCTGCTAAATCCCATCCTTCTATATTATTAATAGTTGAGTTAAGTCCATGCTCTAAAACATTCTCTCTGAAATTCATTAAATCGGCGTAATCGAGCTGACTGGTAATGCTCAAAGCTTCCTCAAGAGCAGTCTCATCGTAAAGTATGCCTGTCCAAAAAGCTGGTAATGCACATAGTGTGTTGTACCCACCTGCGTCAGCTCCTCTCATTTCAATAAATGTTTTTAATCTTACTTCAGTGAATATGGTAGAAATATGATCAGCCCAATCCTTAATTGTAATTTGATCTTTAGAAAATTCGTTATGCTTACCCTCAATTAAGTCTGCGAATGAATAATCTGTGCATCTTATATAATTACCATCTCTTATCAGGGCATAAACAGGAATATCTAAAGCAAAGTCTACATACTTTTCAAAACTCATGTTTGGCTCAGTAAGAAATTTAGGTATGCCCGTCCGATCCGCATCTGTTCTTGTCCACACATGTCCTCTATAACTTTCAAATCCAGATGGTTGATTATTTTTAAATGGTGAGTTAGCAAATAAGCCTGTCACTAATGGTTGAAGGACAGATGAAACATTGATTTTTTTTCCCATATCTTCTTCTGAAGTAAAATCAAAATTAGCTTGCACTGTTGCAGATTGATACATCATCTCTAAACCCAATCCACCGAGCGACCTCATATAGGGAGTCATAATTTCTGCATATCTTTTTTTGGGAACCATTGGTATTTCTTCAAGAGTACCTATGGGTAAGAAGCCAATTCCTAAAAATCCAATATTATATTTTTTTTCTAATTTTTTAGTTAAATCCAGATGACTGTTGATTTCACTACATGTTTCATGAACTGATTTAAGTGGAGCGCCGGACAACTCAAATTGACCTCCAGGTTCAAGAGTTATACTTGCATTATTCTTTGTGAGAGCAATTGTATTGTTACCTTCTTTAACTTCTTTCCAGCCTTCTTTCACAAAATCTTGAAAGATAGCTTGTATGCTCACATCGCCATCATAGGGGATCAAAGATAAATCATTTTGCTTAAAAATAAATTTCTCATGCTCAGTACCTATCCTGAGAGTGTTATCTTTCTTTATTCCTTCACTGAAGTAATTTATTAAATCTTGTTTATTAATCATTATATATGCTGTTCATAACTAGCGAGGTAGCAACAACCCCAGCTGTTTCAGATTTAAGAATATTACTACCCAGGGTTACTGGTACAGAATTCTTTATACTCCCTAAATCTGTCATTTCGTTTGGAGAAAAATCACCTTCTGGACCGATTACAATTCCTATACTTTCATTAAGTGATAAATTTATTTTATCAATTGCGCTAGTATTTTTTTCAAGTGAGCAGAAAATAAGTTTATCATAATTCATTGTTTTAATCATTTCGCTAAAAGAGATTAAATTATTAAATGAAGGCAAATTTACTCTACTAGACTGCTCGCATGCCTCAATAGAGATTAGTCTTAATCTCTCAAGATTAATTTTTTTATTATTTGTTCTCTCCATTAATACTGGCTGGAAAGAAGTTATTCCAATCTCTGTGCATTTTTGCACCATAAACTCCATAGGAGATCTCTTTATAGGTGAGAAAAATAGAGTTATATTGTGTCTATCGATCTCATTTTCTTTACATTCCTTTAATCTCAGCTTACATA
>CABYSM010000001.1 GCA_902521655.1 uncultured Pelagibacteraceae bacterium | reverse complement strand
ATTGCAATTATCGCGAAAACAACAGAACCTCATCCAAAATTACCTGGAACTATTCATACAGCTGCTGAGGATCTCATTAAGGCAGGTGGAAATGCAATTGGAATAAAAACAGATATTAGATTTGAAGATCAAGTACTTGCCGCTGTAGACAAAACAGTAGAGACTTTTGGTGGAATTGATATCTGTATTAACAATGCAAGTGCTATAAGTCTTACGCCAACTTTAAATACGGATATGAAAAAGTATGACTTGATGCATAATATCAATACGCGTGGAACGTTTATGGTTTCAAAATCATGTATTCCTCACTTAAAAAAAGGAAGTAACCCTCATATACTGAATTTAGGCCCACCATTAAATATGCAGAGCCAATGGTTCAGTCCCCATGTTGCCTACACTATGGCTAAATACGGTATGAGCATGTGCACTCTTGGCATGTCAGAAGAGTTAAAGTCAGCTGGAATTGCAGTAAATTCACTATGGCCCAGAACTATGATCGATACCGCTGCTGTAAATAATATATTAGCTGCATCAATGGATGATCAGGGGAAAAGTAAGTGCAGAACTCCAGCTATTATGGGCGATGCTGCTTATATTATTTTAACCCAAGACTCAAAAAAGTTTACGGGAAATATGTGTGTCGATGACAGCACAATAATACACTCAGGTAAGTCTGATTTATCAGAATATTTGGCAACACCGGATGCTGAGCCATTTCCAGATTTCTTCGTAAATGATAATGACGGAGAAATTAAATTAGATTAATTGATCTAATCCATATGGAACAATTTAATTTTAAACAGTTTATGCAAATACTGTATAGAATTTTAACATTTCCTATGATGGCTTTGATGATCTTTTTAGTTCTTTTAGCGTTTTTGTATTTTTTCTAATTTAGATTCAGTCGTCGCACCTTTTAGTGTTGCATGAAGGAATTGCTGTATCATAAATACTTTTTTGTTCACCAGAACAACAAGGATCAATATTAATTTTGCAATTTGGACATTGATAATGACCGTGTACCTCAATGGGGTTCACTTGCTTACTGCACCACAGACAATCTGTAAGAATCATAAGCAATTATAATACTAACTATGCTTTTTATAGAAATAAATTGATAAGAAATAAAATAGAGGTGTTCCAATTAACCATGCAGACTGAGATTGCAATGTAATTTCACGCTCACCAAATGATATAAGTGTAGGATTGAAAAATGACCCTAATGGCATTAAGGGTGCCCAGGATAACAAGGCATCGCCTCCTACTTGGTTATGATAAATTATTGTCTCGACTATAAAATTTTGCCCCATAAACCAAACAAAAAAAACAGTAAAAAATAAAAAACTAACCTTCTGATAATTTTCTGCTTTCTTAGGAAAAATCAAGTACACCAATATAATTGCAAACCAAACTATTCCTGTATCAGCTAGTGAGTTTACAAGCCAGTTAATATGCAAAGGTATCGCACAGCTAAGTGCTTCTGAGCGCCTAAGAGTAACTTCATCACCATTTAAAATGCCATAATTTACCCATAGTTCCCATCCAAAGGCAGCAATTAAAAATGAAGATAAAAGTGTAAACGCTATCCACTTTTTAATTTGTTTTTTATAGGTTAAATAAGCTGCTAAGATTAAAGGAGCTAAGGCTGATGAATAAACGACAATTACTCTTCTCCACTCAACGCTGTCTAATCCACAATCATGTAACCACATCGTTAGATGTTGCTTATGACAAAATATAAAATAATTGATGCTGCAACAATTGAGTACCAGGTGATAACCCAGTTCCTAGCTACATTAGGATTAATGTCTTTCTTTTTTTCAAGATCTTCTTTTTTCTGATACGGACCTAATTTTTCGTAAAATTTCATATTTATTTTTTTCTATTAATTAAATAGTCTTTATGTTTGGTATGCCCGCTCGGGTTCGAACCGAGGACAACTCCCTTAAAAGGGGAGTGCTCTACCAACTGAGCTACGGGCACATATTTATATTTTTTATATACGAATAATAGCTAAATATCTACGTATATACCTTTCTCTTTGCTGTCCCAATACTCATTTGCAAAAGGTCTTTCAGTGCCATCATTAAGAGCAACTGCTTTTTGTTCATCAGTCAGCTTACTTATAGCTTCTGCTCTTTCCTCTGGTGTTGCTGAACACCAAAATGGAGTGTCAATTATATCTACTTTAGTCATATCATATCCTTCTAAATCAACTTCTGAGAACGCATTATTACTATACAATAACTGTAATACAATAAATAAGAGTAATAAGGCGATATAAACTGGATATAATCTCATAATTTAGTCTTTCAAAGCATTTTTAAATGTATGCCAAGCAAGTGTCGCACATTTAACTCTCATGGGGAAATCTTTCACGCCTTTTAGGGCGTAAAGAGAATCATCTTCATCAATAGTGCTAAGTGATTCTTCAGAACCCCTCACCAAGTCAGTAAAATCTTTAAACATATTTTCTGCATAGGACAGTTTTTTGCCCTTTAATTTTTCAGTCATTAGTGAAGCAGACGCTACGGAAATAGCACATCCTTCTCCTGAAAATTTAATATCCTTTATAATGTCATCATCATCGACAAATAACGTAAGGCTTACCTTATCACCACATAATGGATTATGTCCGTGAGCACTTTTATTATGAGTTTCACATTCACCGAAATTTCTAGGCTCCTTACCATGATCGAGTATTATTTCTTGATATAGTTCTTTAAGTAATTCGTTCATTTTATGAAAAATTCCTTACATTTAATTAATGCGTTAACAAAAATATCAACTTCTTCAATAGTATTATATAATCCAAAAGATAGCCTAGAAGTTGAATTAACGCCTAGATGTTTCATGAGCGGCTGACAACAATGATGCCCTGCTCTCACTGCAATACCCTCAACATCTAAAAATGATGAAACTTCATGTGAATGAATATTTTCTATATTAAATGAAATAATTGAATTCCTATTATCTCCGTCGCCATATATTTTAACGAAGTCAAGTTCACTAATTTTTTTGTAAGCATACTTAGTTAACTCTTCTTCATGATTAATTATGTTTTCTATGCCTACATTATTCATATAGTCTATCGCTATACCCAAGCCATGAGCCTCAGCAATTGGAGGTGTACCTGCTTCATATTTTGCTGGTAACTCAGCGTAAGAAGCTTTATCAGTAGTTACCTCACCAATCATTCCACCGCCGCCTTGATAAGGGGGCATTTCGTCTAGAAGACTCTCTTTTCCATAGAGAACTCCAATACCTGAAGGTCCGTACGTTTTATGGCCCGAAAAGACAAAAAAATCACATTCAAGTTTTTGTACATCAATTTTTAAGTGCGCAGCTGACTGACAGCCATCTAATAAAATTGCTACATTATTTTTTTTGCAAATGCTTGTTACTTTCTCGTCTATCTGGCTTCCATAAACATTTGAAAGATGAGTCAAAGCAGCAATTTTGGTTTTGGGCGTTATAAGACTTTCAAAATGATTAATATCAATCTCTCCAGACTCAGTTATATTTGCAAATTTAATTACCACTCCGTATTTGTCTCTAAGAAAATACCAGGGGATAAGATTTGAGTGATGTTCCATCAACGATAATATAATTTCATCACCAGTGCTCATATATTTATCATAAAAAGTTTGCGCTACAAGATTGATACTCTCTGTTGCACTCTTTGTGAATATTATTTCATTTTCTGATTTAGCATTTATGAAATTTTGTACTTTTTTTCTAGCATCTTCATATCGTAATGTTGACTCAACTGAAAGAGTATGAACACCTCTACTTACATTCGAATAGTGCCTTTCATAAAATTGGTTTAGTTCATCAATAACAACTTGTGGCTTTTGTGCAGAAGCAGCCGTATCAAAATATACTAAATCCTTTGTCTTAAGGATTTTTTTTGAAAGAATAGGAAAATCCTTTCTAATATCTTTATGTATAATTTTATCTTTAATCATTGTTAGCAATTCTGACTTATGTAATCCCTCGCTTTAGATTGCATTTGTACATTTTCAATTTTATTTAAAAATTCACTAAGAAAACCCTGCATATATAATTTTTCTGCGTCGCTCTTTTCTATCCCTCGCGATGCAAGATAAAAAAGCACTGTATCGTCCGGCTTACCTGAGGCAGCTCCATGAGAACAAACAACATCATCGTTATTAATTTCTAATATTGGCGTTAAATTAATTTTTGACTCATCGGACATAACTAACCCTTTGCTTATCTGACTAGATACCGTGTCCGAACAATCATTATCTACAAAAACCTTTCCTTGAAATGTGACATTTGATTTGCCTCGTGAGACTGTTTTGAAAGTACTATCAGATACAGCTGACTGTGACAAATGTGAAATATCTAGTTGATTTTTACAGTTAGTAGAGTCTGCAATCACCACCCCACTGCCAATATATTTAGAATTTTTTTCATTTAGTGAAATTTTAGTAATATTAGACATTTCTTTCGAGCCATTTGAAAAATTAAAATCTCTAAATATACAGTTTGTTTTAAGATCACAGCTGTGTACAAAAGAATTCTTTGTTGATACGTTAAATTTGTTGAATCTATATAATTCAAATTCAGCATTCGGTCTCATGGCAGTATTCATTGTAATGTCAGTGGTGCGTCCATAGTTTGTTTCATCTACAAACTCAAGTGTTGCATTATCGTAAATTTGAATATTGATAGTAGCATTTATGTCTTGATTTTCGTTACATTCTAAATAAATACGATTATTGATTTTAGATTTTTCAACTTCAATATCTATGATGGGATTATTCTCATCGTTTGAACAATCTATTTTTATTGTATCAGTGGTATTCTGAATACTAATCTTTTCTGATATTTCTATGATACAATCTAAAGAACTGACTGACTTCATTTAACTTCATACCCCTCATTGTCTATTCTTGATGCTAAAGACTTATCTCCAGACTCTATTATAGATCCATCACCAAAAACATGGACATGATCTGGCTCGATATATTCAAGCAGTCTTAAGTAGTGAGTTATTATTAAGAATGACCTTTTTCCATCTCTCAGCTTATTTACAGCCTCTGAAGTGCTTTTAAGTGCGTCGACATCTAATCCAGAATCGGTCTCATCCATAATAATTAAACTTGGGTCAAGCAAGTCCATTTGAAGTACTTCATTTTTCTTTTTTTCTCCACCTGAAAACCCTGCATTCACAAATCTACTGTGCATGTCCATAGGAATATTTAAGTTTTTTGATTTTTCTTTGAGTATTTTCAAAAATTCGCCAGCATCTATTGGATTTTCTCCACGAGATTTTCTGTGTGCGTTTAGAATTTGCTTTAAATAAGATGCATTAGTAACTCCGGGCAGTTCTATTGGGTACTGAAAAGCTAAAAACAAGCCTAGAAGAGATCTTTCATAGGGGTCTTTTGCTATAAGGTCTTCATTTTTGAATTCTACATTGCCGGACTCAACTAAATAATTAGGCTTACCAGCTAATGTATGAGCAATTGTACTTTTACCAGAACCATTTGGACCCATAATTGCATGGACTTCACCTGGACCAATTTTTAAATTGAGATTTTTAATAATCTGCTTATCTTCAACTGATACATCTAGATTTTTAATTTCTAACATATTATCCAACACTTCCTTCAAGACTTATACTAACAAGTTTTTGAGCCTCTACAGCAAATTCCATTGGAAGTTGTTGTAATACTTCTTTGCAAAAACCGTTTACAATTAAACTTTGTGCCGCTTCAGCATCAAGGCCTCTTTGCATGCAATAAAATAATTGATCGTCACTTATTTTAGAAGTCGTTGCCTCGTGCTCTAAAGAAGAAGTATTGCAATTATTTTCTGTAAGAGGGATAGTATTGGCTTTGCAATTACTACCTACAAGCAAGGAATCACATTGAGTAAAGTTTTTAGAATTTTCAGCCTTTCTATGAAAATTAACAAGACCACGATATGTATTTGATGACTTGCCTGCCGATATTCCCTTTGAGACAATTCTACTCTTAGTATTTTTACCTAGATGAATCATTTTCGTGCCTGTATCTGCTTGCTGGTGATTATTAGTTATCGCAACTGAATAAAACTCACCAGTTGAGTTATCACCTCTTAAAATGCAACTTGGATACTTCCATGTTATCGCAGATCCTGTTTCAATTTGTGTCCATGATATCTTTGAGTTTTTTCCTTTGCAGAGACCTCTTTTGGTAACAAAATTGTATATCCCACCTTTACCATCTTCGTCTCCAGGATACCAATTCTGCACTGTAGAATACTTAATTTCTGCATTATCGAGAGCTACTAATTCAACATTTGCTGCATGCAATTGATTTTCGTCCCTCATTGGAGCTGTACAACCTTCAAGGTAACTAACGTAACTACCTTCATCTGCAATTATGAGTGTTCTTTCAAACTGGCCTGTTTCAGAGGCATTAATTCTGAAGTATGTTGAAAGTTCCATCGGGCATTTAACATTTTTAGGAATATAAACAAATGACCCATCACTAAATACTGCTGAATTTAAAGTTGCATAAAAATGATCCGTTACAGGAATTACTGAACCTATATATTTTTTTACTAGATCAGGGTGTTTTTGTATGGCCTCAGAAATTGGACAAAATATAACTCCTATTTCATTTAACTTTTCTTTAAAAGTAGTTGCAACTGATACACTGTCAAAAACAGCATCTACTGCGACACCGGCCAATGCTTCTTGCTCTTTTAATGGAATTCCTAATTTCTCATACGTTTCTAAAAGCTTAGGATCTATTTCTTCAAGAGATTTAGGCTTATCTTTAAAATCTTTAGGAGATGAATAGTAATATAAATCTTGAAAATCAATATCAGCAATATTTGCACGGGCCCATTTTGGAACCTCCATACTTTTCAATCGCTCATAAGCAGCCAGTCTCCATTCTAGCATCCATTCGGGTTCATTTTTTTTACTAGAAATTAACTTAATAATATCTTCATTAAGACCTTTAGGAATTTTTTCATTTTCAATCTCTGTTACGAAACCATACTTATAATCATCTTGCTTAAAATTATCTTTATTTATTTTATTCACCTATTGCTCTCCTCTCATCAGAAATACTATAGCCTGCTGTCAAATCACTTAAATAAACCGAGTTTAGATAATTTCCAATTATAACCTCTAAATTTTCCCAGAAGTTGTGAGTTAAGCATTTTTTTCCTGTACCCGAACAAGAGGATTTTGGATCGTTACCACAACCAGTAGTTTTTATTTGCTCATCAATAGCGTTAAAAATATCTAGAATTCTAATTTCAGTTGATTCTTTATTTAGCTTATAACCACCACCAGGACCCTTCTGGCTTTTAACGAGCTTTGCTCTTTTTAAATCATTAAAAATTTGCTCAAGATATGAAAGTGAAATATTTTGCCTAACTGAAACGTGAGACAAATTACACGGAGTATCTTCACCAAACTTAGCAATATCTACCATTGCTAAAACTGCGTATCTTCCTTTTGATGTTATTTTCATTTACTTTTCCTTTATTAATTTCTCTAAGTCTGCAATTCTCTCTTGCAGCTCTTTGTTATCTTTTTGTATCTGATCAACAATTGCAGTTCTGCTGTCATCTCCCTTACTTAAACCGTAAGCTCTAAATTTCTTTTTCCCAGTAGAGTTAGCAACTATTGTATATCTTGCAGGGTTACCAATTACACTTCTATTAGGATCAATGTTTGTTGTAACTACAGAGTTTGAACCAACCTTTGAATTGTGCCCTATTGTAATTGGTCCCAAAATCTGAGCGCCAGATCCCACAGTCACTTTATCTTCTAGTGTTGGATGTCTCTTTTTTTCTTTTTGACTTGCACTGTCTTCATTTGGAGAAATACCTCCTAAAGTTACACCATGGTATATTGTTACATCATCACCTATTTCCGCAGTTTCACCAATCACAACTCCCATTCCATGATCAATAAAGAAACGAGCACCAATTTTTGAACCAGGATGAATTTCAATTCCAGTAATCAGCCTGCCTAAATAAGATGTTACTTTTGCAATAAACTGAAGCCTTAGAGACCACAAGAAATTTGACAGACGATATATGCCAATAGCATGCAAGCCTGGAGAGGTAAAAAATACCTCAATCCTTCCTTTTGCTGCTGGGTCTCTTTCAATATAAGAGTCAATTAAATCAATGATTTTACTCATTTTAAAAAAAAGCCTTGAATTTTAAATAACAAATTTAGTATACCGTCTCAGTGGTTACATATAATAACCTACTAATTTAGTCAACTATCTAGTCCTTAAATATGAATAATCAAGTTAAAGAAGTGGTTTTTACTGGTCCAGATGGCAAACTTGTTGGCAAGTACAAAAAAGGTCAATCTTTAAATCCTCCTGTAGCTCTAATTATTCACCCTCATCCTTTATATGGAGGAACTATGAATAACCCAATTGTAATGGATTTATTTTCTATATTTGACTCATTAGGTTTTTCTATTTTCAGATTTAACCTTAGAGGTGTTGGTAAAAGTGAAGGTAAATTTGATAATGGACTTGGAGAACTTGCAGATGCTGCTGCAGGGCTAGACTGGATACAGCGACAAAATCCTAATACAAATCAATGTTGGGTAGCTGGTTTTTCATTTGGAGCATTGCTTTGCATGCAATTATTAATGAGAAGGCCAGAAATAACCAGATTTATAAGCGTATCACCCCAACCAAATCTTTATGATTTCAATTTTCTAGCACCTTGCCCAGCTTCAGGATTAGTTGTGCAGGGCAAAAAAGATGAAATGGTAGCGCCAGAAGAAACTGCCCGATTAGCAGAAAAATTAAAATCACAGAAAAATATCACAGTTGATTATGAGGAAATTTCTGGAGCAAATCATTTTTATGATAACGAACAGGATAGATTAGAAAAAGTTGTAAGAAAGTACATTGAAAGAGAATTGAATTCTAAATATCGATAATTAATTTACCTTACCTCCCGTTACAGAATATTTTACACCAGTAGTTCTAGGAAATGAGATCGGAAGATTTTTTATTCTTCTAATGCCCAAATAGGCAAACGCCTGTGACTCAATAAAATCTGAATTTAAATTTAAATGATCCGCAGTGCATAGTTTGCCCTTAAAGTTCTCCTGCATTAATTTGATCACATATTTATTTTTTGATCCACCGCCTGAAACAATTAAATATTTTGCTTTAAATCTATTAGCTTCTTTTATTATTGTGTGGGCAGTAAATGCTGAGATTGTTGCACAGGCATCATTAAAGTTTAATTTCATAAATGGATTGAGAGAAAAATAATTACGATCTAAAGATTTATTCTTTTTTTTAAGAAAATATTTATCACTCATTAGTTTCTTGAGAATTTTTGGATTTACATTTCCTTTTAAGGAATGTTTACCGCCTTTATCAAAGTTAATTTTTTTCTTTAGAACCATGTATTGATCTAGAAGACACATGCCTGGACCAGTGTCATAAGCATAAATATATTTTTGGTCATCTATAACTGTTATGTTTGATATTCCACCAATATTGACAAAACATACTGGCGGAGTAATTTCTAATTTTTGCGTAAGCAACTTGTGAAATATTGGAGTAAGTGGAGCACCTTGCCCCCCCCAAAGACAAATCTTTTTGTCTGAAATCATTAACGATAGGTAATTTAAGACTACTTTTAATTTTTAGTTCGTCACAAAGCTGTATAGATGATTTGTTTATAGGGTCATGAAATACAGTTTGACCATGTAATGCTATCAAATCTATCTTTGATAGGCTCTGATCTTTTAGAAAATTTTTGAGTGCAGTAATAAATTCAAAAGTCACTAATTCTTCAGTACTGCTAATAAGTGCTAATGAATGTTTAGAGACTGAAAACGAATCTACAAGTTTTGATAAAATTGTTTTTGTAGATTTCTTATAACTATAAAACTTTGATTTAAGGTGTTTATAAGATTTTTTGCCATCTGATAAAATAAGAGAGATATCAATGCCATCCATAGAAGTACCACTCATTACCCCAACGGCTAAAAACTTATTCTTAATCATATATTTTGTATAATCATTGCAAATAATTTATATATTAGTGAAAAATAAAGAAAATGACATTAATTGAAGAATTAAAATTTCGTGGTTTCCTTAATCAGTGTACCAATGAAGAAACTTTGAATGAAATAATTAATTCAAACAAGATAAAATTTTATATCGGTTTTGATTGTACGGCTAAATCCTTACATGTAGGAAGTCTTATTCAAATTATGATAATGAGGCTTTTTCAAAAGTATGGCCATACACCGATTGTTCTTATCGGAAAAGGTACAACACGAATAGGAGATCCATCAGGCAAAGATGAAACAAGAAAAATATTATCTGATGATGAAATAGACTTGAATGCAAAAAATCTAAAACAGGTCTTTGATAGATTTCTTTTATCGGATAATGAGGATTCTATATGGATAACTAGAGATAATTCTGAATGGTTAGACAAACTAAATTATGTCAGCTTCCTCAGAGATTATGGCAAACATTTTACAATTAATAAAATGTTAAGCTTTGATAGTGTTAAAATTAGACTTGATAGAGAACAGTCGCTTAATTTTGTTGAATTTAATTATATGATATTTCAAGCTTACGATTTCTTTGAATTAAATAATAGAGACAACTGTATCCTTCAAATAGGTGGATCAGATCAATGGGGTAATATTGTAAATGGCGTTGAGTTAATAAGAAGAGCAAGTGGGAAGGAAACTTTTGGATTAACTACACCTTTATTGACTAATGCTAATGGTGATAAAATGGGTAAAACAGCAGATGGAGCTGTATGGCTTAATGAAGACATGTTATCTGCATATGATTATTGGCAGTTTTGGAGAAACACAGATGACCGAGATGTTATAAGGTTTTTAAAACTATTTACTGATCTAGACAAAAAAGAAATTGAGACTATAGAAAGAGAAAATGCCGATAATATAAATGAAACCAAAATAATATTAGCCAACGAAGCCACGGCTATGCTTCATGGTCTTGATGAGGCAAAAAAATCTCAAGAAACCGCTAAAGATATTTTTACTAATAACTATCTAGATGCAGATTTACCGATCATAAAACTAAAATCAGAAGAATTAAGCAATGAAGTCCTGCTTTCTGATCTTATTTTAAGAATGAAGTTTGCTTCTTCAAAATCTGCCAGCAGAAAACTTATCCGAGGCAATGCTGTAAAAATTGATAAAGAACTCATAAAAGATGAACATTTTTCAATTAACACATTACTAAGCGATAGCTCAAGTGGACTTGTCATAAGTGTTGGCAAAAAAAAATACTTTAGAGTTGTTACTATTGAATAATTTGATTTGAATTAAATATCTCTAATGCTCTTTCAATAATACGTGGCTTAATTATTGTGAGCGGGTTAGATGAAACTTTTGGATCGTCGACATCACCCTTTAAACTAAAGTCAATAGAAAATAGCCCTTCCCCCTCATCACCAATAATAATGGGCCCAATAATTGGTACATTCTGAATTATGGCATTAACCAAATACATAGGACTTATTTCTCCAGACATATCAACTATAGATTTCTCTCGTTGAATTTCGCCATCCATGACCAAGCCAATACTGTCACTTACTGCGAATGCATTAATATTATTAAAAATTTTTTCATTTTCGGTGTAACTTATTTGGCCATAACCAAACCGGATACCCTCTTCTCCTTCGGCAATGCTCACTAAACCTGAAATTGATGGAAGTGATAAGATTTTTAATGAAGCAGGTGTATTTATTAACACAAAATCTTTTAGATCAATATCAACTCTAGCATCCATTGTGCTCAAATCACGAACAGATTTCATTTTTAACTCTCCGTCACTTAAAAGTTTTTTGGCAGGATGCTTGTTATGTACAAAATGTGTAATATCACTCGAACTTATAAGATTAATGTCAACCTCTTCATTTTTTTCTCGTGAGTAATTTAAAGTATGATTATTAATGCTAGCTTTGCTATTTACTGATAATAGCTCCCCTTGTTTTAGTATTCCTGCTTTAAAATCATTAACTTTCACACCACCTGCAAAGATTACTTTATCTGTTTTTATTTTATAATTCTCTTTTGAAAGATAGTGTTCTTTAATCTTTTTATTAGTCGAAATCTTATTCATTGATAAGTCAATCATTTCGCCATGAATAGAAAGATTCAATATTCGTTTAGACAAATCACCTGAAATATTAATTTTTACATTTTTACTATTGTTAAGCTTTAATGAGTCCAGGTAAAGGTGGTTTGTTTTAGAAATCCTGATTTTTCCATCAAGCTCAATTTGACTATCAATGGATTTAAAAGTTATCTCACTATCACTACTATCTTGTATGTTTGAGTCAAAGTTAATTTTTAAAACTTCGTTGTCTAATTTTTTTAGATTTATTTGTCTGATAAAGGCGTTAATACTCGTTAAATCTAACTCACCTTTTATTATTGGATTGTCTTCTAAATAATTATTTATTTGAATATCATAACTTATTGATCCGGACGTATAATTTGGGTTTTCGTTATCATCAAATATAAAATTAGAATTAATTGTTCCTTGTGATTTGATTTTAAGGTTTAAAATAGAATTCTGAATATCATTAGATTGCGGATTAAAGTTAAAATTTAATACTAAATTATTTTCCTCGTTTAAATTTTTCTTAAAAAAATCTAAAGCTCTATTTGTATTGCCCTCTCTAGATGAGATTGACGTATTTATGTAGTCTGTAACTGCCTTTTTGCTTACTGAAGTTATTAAATTAACTTTGGAATTCTGCAAGTTGTCATCTACGATTATATAACTTCCATTTTTAAATGTGACTTTATCATTTTTAAAATTTAAAATTTTAATTTTAAATTGATCATCAAGCTTCTCCAAATTTATATTATAAGAAGTAATGTTTCCAAGGTTTTTATAAAATTCATTTATTGGGAGTATTTCTTTTAGTTCATAAATACCTGAAAGATTTAATTTCATTCCTCCAACAAAATCATTTAAAAGTGATTTATTTATAAACTTGAATTCTGATGTCACTGTAACAGACTGCCATCCAATAAAACCTGAAACAATTTTATCTAATTCTGTGTTATTAGTTATATTTAGAAGTTTTTTGAGAGGTTCTTTTTTTGCTTTAATTTCTATTTTTGATTGCCACAATTTTTTTTCCAAATTGAATTTTATATAACTTGGTCCGGATATAAATATATCCCCATAATTAAAGCCTGAGATCTTCAATTTCCTATTTACAAAATCATAAGTAAAATCAAAATAAAATTTTTCATAAGATATATCATCACCAGTCATTAAAGCTGATGACGTAGAAATTTCTGAATTCTTTATATTTCTAAGAGAATTAGCTTTTATTTCTAATACGCTTTCCTGCAAAACAATTTCTTTACTTAACTGAGCCGATTTGATAACAATCTCGTCAATCATTACTGTTATAAACTTATTTTCTTTGTTAAAAAGTAGATCAATCAAATCAAAATCAATTATGATTTGATCTGTACTTAATAATGTTTTATCACCTAGGGATAAATCTGCTTTTGAAACATCAATAAATAAACCATTATCTTGACTATGCATTAATATGAAATCGTCAGATTTTAAGATGATTTTATGTTCATTCTTTAAGTATGACGATAATCGTTGCTCTAAAAAATTGATGTTTAAACCGCCAAATATTACTTTCATGGTAAGGCCAATAGTTACTAGAGTAATCACTGCTAAGAATGAAGAAGTGATATATAAAAATAAAAGTTTTTTACTCACTGTTTCATTTTAAATTTGAAAATAATAGCTTATCTATGTCACCGTCTAGTACAGCGTCTGGGTCTGATATTTCATAATTACTTCTTAAATCTTTAACCATTCTATAGGGATGCAACACATAGGATCTTATTTGATTTCCCCAACCAATTTCAGATTTTTTATCTTCTTTAGCTTTACGTTCATCATCCATTTTTTGCACTTCTATTTCATATAGTTTAGATTTGAGTAAATTTATAGCCGTTGCCTTATTCTTGTGCTGCGATCTTTCATTTTGACATTGAACAACTATACCAGTTGGAATATGTGTAATTCGTATAGCACTATCTGTGGTGTTCACATGTTGACCACCAGCACCTGAAGCCCTAAATGTGTCAATTCTCAAGTCTTTATCTAACAAGTTAACTTCAATAGTCTCATCTACAAATGGGGAAATCCACACACTTGAAAAACTAGTATGTCTTCGTGAATTCGAGTCAAATGGAGAAATTCTAACTAGTCGATGAATACCCGACTCTCTTTTTAGATAACCAAAAGCAAAACTGCCTTCTATTAACGCGGTACATGATTTGATCCCTGCTTCATCACCTAGAGATTCATACATTAATTTAAATTTAAATTTTTTCTTTTCAGCCCATCGCATATACATTCTTAAAAGCATTTGTGCCCAGTCCTGACTCTCGGTACCGCCAGCACCAGCGTGTATCTCTAAATAACAACTCTTACCATCAGCCTCACCGTTAAATTGTAACTTAAATTCATTATCTTCTAGTTCAGATAAAATAGCATTTATCGCTGTGTGACATTCATTAATTGACGCTTCATCAGATTCTTCCTTAGCAAGATTGTAATAATCATTTACCTCAGATATTTTATTTTCAAAGTCACTTATAAGATTTATCTTATTTTCGTTTTCGCTGATGCTCATCATAACTTTTTTAGCTGCATCAGGATCAGACCAAAAATCTTGATCTTCTGTTTTATTTCTGAGGTTAATTAATTGTTTTGTTATTTTGTCAGCGTCAAAGATGGCTCCGAATAAAATTCAGCTTTTCATTTGCAAGACCGATTAAATTTGTAAATTCAATATCCATTTTTAATAAATCAAAAATTCATTTTCTTCACTAGCATCAATCTCAATGATTTGAAAACCTTCTGAGCCTACTAGTGTTTCCTTTGAGTTCGATAGATTATCATTTTTTCCAAATGCTTCATATATTGTTTTAGTATCTTTTATTTTATTTGAAATTTGTCCTGTGTCATAATCAATTTTTATCAATTCTACACCCGCAGGTATTATAAAAGGTAGGGCTTTCTTGTTCTCATAGTAATTATTTATAAAATTTTTAAAAATTGGAACTGCCACGGACGATCCAGTTTCTCTCTTTCCTAATGATTTAGGTATATCGTAACCAGTATAAACACCAACTATGACATCAGATGTAAAACCTATGAACCAAGCATCTGTATTATTGTTGGTGGTGCCAGTTTTACCAGCTATTTCAATTCCTTCAATTTTAGTTTTTCTTCCAGTGCCTCTGTCTACTGCTCCTTTTAAAATTGAGACCATTTGATAAGCTTTCTGCTCATTAAAAATAATTTCAGACTTATTAACGATATTGGGCTTAGGAATTTCTTCAATATATGGCATATCACAATTACTGCATACAACTTGATCATTAACAAAAATATTCTTTCCTCTTCGGTCTTGTATCCTATCTATTAGAGTACCTTGAACTTTTTTTCCACCATTTACAAATGAAGCGTAAGCAGTTGTGAGTTTGAATAGAGATGTTTCTCCTGCACCCAATGCCATTGACAGCACAGATGGCATATTAGGCATTATGTTTGTTCTCTCAGCTAATTCAGATATTTGATCCATGCCAAGATATTGTGCGATTCTTATTGTCATTAAGTTTCTAGAATTTTCAACACCTTTTCGTAAAGTTGAAGGTCCATAAAATTTCTTTCCATAATTTTCTGGTTTCCACTTTGCACGCCCTTTTCCCTGATCTAAAACAAAAGGCGCGTCGAGTATCAAGCTATTTGGTTGCAACCCATTTTCTAGTGCTGCCATGTATACAAATGGCTTGAACGATGAGCCTGGCTGTCTCTTCGCCTGATATACTCGATTAAAATTACTTTCATTAAAATCAAATCCACCCGATAATGCAAAAACTCTTCCTGTGTGCGGGTCCATAACAATAATTGCACCATTGATTTTTGGAACTTGTTCTAAATTATATGAATTTCCTTTATCAAAAGATACATGGATAATGTCATGCTTGTTAAAAACATCATTTGCTTTATTTATTTTTGGACCAAGATAACCATTTCCAAGACTCCTCCTTGCCCAATTAAAATTTAATAAGTGTCCCTGAACAATATCTTCGCCCTTCACTACCTCAATATCAACTCTTCCTTTCAATTCATCAAGTTTAATAACTCTTGCTATAAAGAAATTATGTGGCTGGTCCTTTCCAGTATGTTCATTGAACCAGCTTGTATTTGCATTATTATCAATAACTCCTCTATATCCATTTCTTTTATCATATTCTAATAAACCAGATTTTAATGCGAGGTCAGCTATACTTTGAGTTGAGGTATCAAGTGATGATCTAACAGAAAGCCCTCCTGTGTAAAGAAAATCGTCACCGTACGCTTTGATTATTTGCTTTCTAATTTCTTCTAAATAATAATCAGATGAAAAAATAGGGTTTTTTTCTTTAGCAGCAATTTGAATAGTTTTTTTGATAGAAGTCTTATACTCTTCCTCAGTTATAAATTTGTTGATATACATTCTTTTTAAAACCCAGTTTCTTCTATCAAAAGACTTTTTATAATTTTTTTTAGGGTTATATCTACTTGGTGCTTTAGGAAGTGCGGCTAGAAAAGAAACTTCAGACAAATCTAATTCCTCTAAAGATTTCTTAAAGTATCTATTCGAAGCAGCTGCGACACCATATGTTCCATAACCTAAATAAATTTGATTTAAGTATAGTTCTAAAATTCTCGATTTAGATAGAGTTGTATCAATTTTTATTGCCAACAATGCTTCTTTTGCTTTTCTACTGAGAGATAGTTCATCATTCAATAAGAAGTTTTTTGCAACTTGTTGTGTAATAGTAGACGCTCCCTCAGGTCTTTTATCTGAAAAGAAATAATAAGTATTTTTAATTATAGCTCTTAATATTCCAGTGGGATCAATTCCAATATGATTATAAAAATTTTTATCTTCAGCGGAAATAAATGCATTTTTAAGACTGTCTGGGATATTTTCTATTGGAACAAATATTCTATATTCCCTTGAAAATTCTTTTACTAATTGACCATTAGAGTCGTGGATTCGCGTCATTACGTCTGGTTTATAACTTTTCAAATTAGAGTCGTCAGGAAGTTGGAACGAGAAGTAAGCAATTAATACAAAAAGGCAAAATATAAATGCCATTAGAGAATACAGTAGATATTTAATATGGTAATAAATAAGATTCATAATAAGTTATTAATATTAATATAATTATGGCATTCGTTTGGCTATACAGCCAAATTTGTAATTCTTGCTATATTATTAAAATAAATATTGATTTTTATAGTTAAAAATATATCAATAAATCATACACTTACATATTTACTATGATACACAAAAACGCATTACAAAAAAAATATTCTCGACTATTTAACATAGTCATATCATTGAAAGGTTTCTATAAATGTCTCAAAAATTACTTATTGACGGGTCAAGAGATAGTCAAACGCAGGTTGCTCTGTTATCTGAAAATGGACTCGAAGATTTTGAATTTGAATCTACTTCCAAAAAAAATCTAAAAGGAAATATATATTTAGGTAAAGTATCTAGAATTGAAGCCTCACTTCAGGCAGCATTTATTGATATTGGCTCAGAAAAAAATGGTTTTCTTGCGTTTGGTGAAATTCATCCAAATTATTTTCAAATTCCTGTAGCAGACAGGGAGGCGCTGATTGAAGCTGAGGCCGATATTGAAGAAGAACACAGTACTGAAAATAATGCTGAAGAGAATGAAGAAGGAAAAGAAGGTGAAGAAGAAGAAAGTAATGCTTCAACAGAAAACGATCAGGACGATAGCTCAGCTGACAATGAAAAGGTTGTAAAAAATAGAAAATTTAAATCAAGTGCAAATCTAAAAAGAAAGCTCTATAGATCATATAAAATACAAGAGGTAATTAAAACAGGTCAATTAATACTTATTCAAGTAGTTAAAGAAGAAAGAGGCAACAAAGGAGCTGCTCTTACATCATATATTTCATTAGCGGGCAAATATACAGTTCTGATGCCAAATTCAACGAAGACAAAGGGGATCTCAAGAAAGATTTCTACTTCTGATGATAGAAATAAATTAAAACAAATAATTGATGAATTGAATGTACCTTTGGAAATGGGACTAATTATAAGAACAGCAGGCTTGAATAAGACAAAAAATGAGATCAAAAAAGATTACACTACACTAAATAAACTATGGGTAGAGATTGTAACTGAGACAAAAAAAGCTATTGCTCCTGCATTGATACATGAGGAAGGAAATTTACTAAGAAGGGTGCTTCGAGATGTGTATACAAAAGAGATGAAAGATATTTTAGTGGAAGGTAAGGAATCTTATAAGGAAACAAAAAAATACATGTCACAGCTCCTGCCATCTTGTGCCAAATTCGTAAAACAATATAAAAGCAAAGAACCGATATTTAGTAAATATAAGGTTGAAAACGAAATAATAAAAATGTTCAACCCTGAAGTTAAACTTAGATCTGGTGGCTACTTAGTAATAAATCCTACTGAAGCACTAGTTGCAATTGATGTTAATTCTGGTGGTGCAACAAAAGAAAGGAACATAGAAAAGACTGCTTTGAAAACCAATCTTGAAGCCGCTGTTGAAATTGCTAAACAAATTAAAATTCGAGATTTATCAGGACTAATAGTCATAGATTTCATTGATATGTATGAGATGAGGAATAATAGGCAGGTAGAAAAGAAAGTAAAGGAGTTGGTAAGAAGAGATAGAGCCAGAACTCAAGTTTCAAGAATTAGTCAGTTTGGACTTCTAGAAATGTCAAGACAGAGATTAAGGCAGAGTTTTATTGAATGGAGAACTGAACTAAGTCAACATTCAAGTGCACTAAAATTACTATATTTATTTAAGGAGAAAATAAATAATAAAAAGCTTAAAACCTTATCTGTGAATATAAATCCATTCATGAAAAAATATTTAGCTGATAAATTCACTGCGGAAATAAAGAAAATTGAAGACGACTCAAAAGTCAAAATAACTTTTTTTGAAGATATAAGTTTAGACAATTCAGAAATTTGTTTTATAGATGAATCTGCAAAAGTTAAGAAGGAAGATAAAAGCGTTAAGAGAAAAATTTCAAAAAAGAAAATTCCCCCCAAGAAAAAAACTTCAACTATAAAAAAAAGTAAAACTAAAGAAAAAGTTCTTAAAGATGAAAATATATCTCCTATTAAAGAAATAAAAGATAAAAAATCAGGTTGGTGGCAGAAGTGAATAGAGTAAAAACTCTATTTATTTTAAATATTATATTATTTTTTACTTTGGTGAACTCATTAAAAGCATTTGAAGTCATAAGAGACACTGAGATTGAGAATTTTACAAATGATATTCTAGAAATATTACTTGCTGACACTAATATCGAGGCCGAAAACATAAATGTTTATTTCATAAATAGCAAACAAGTGAATGCGTTTGTTACTGGAGGTAAAAATGTTTTTATAAACACTGAGTTAATAATTGCAGCAGAAGATTATCGAGAATACGCCGCTGTACTTGCGCATGAACTTGCACATATTTTGAGTGGACATATTTTTAGAACATCAGAAGAACTGGCGAATATATCAAATAAGGCTATGCCAATATATTTGCTGGGAATCATAGGCCTGATTACCGGAGCGTCAGAGGCTGGCTTTGCGGGCTTAATGGTGGGACAAGCTGCGGTTTCTGATACATTCACTTACTATTCTAGAACTCAAGAAGCTGCAGCTGATCAGAAAGCGGTTTCTATACTTTGCAAAAGCATGATTGATGCGTCGTATCTATCTAGTTTCCTGAATAGCCTTGAGACAATAGTTTTAAATACACAATCGAAATCAGAAAACTACAGATCAACCCATCCCCTTCCTCAGGACAGAATTAGTTGGATACAACTAGCATTAGACAACAATGAAAAGTGCAATTATGAAAACGATAAAGAATTAGAAAAAAGATTTAATTTAATAAAAGCTAAACTTTTTGGCTTTACGCATTCATACGATGAAACTAAAGCTGTTTACAAATTAAATAATAATCAAGGTCTTTATGCAAATGCCGTTTCAAGTTATTTAAATGGAGAACACGACAAAGCAATTAAATATTTAGAGATATTGATAGGAAACAACAATAGTAATCCATTCTTTAAAGAGATTATAGGAGAGATATATTTCATGAAGCAAAACTATAGAGAGGCAATTTATTTTCAGACAAATGCTCTTAATAATCTAGGTTTTGAAAACGATTTATATACAATGATGCTTGGAAACTATTTGTTATCAAGTAACGAAAAAAAGAAAATCAATGATAGCATTTATTACTTAAAAAAATCAATTCAATTAAATCGCATGAATGCATATTCATGGTACTTACTGGCAAGAGCTTATGCACTAAATGATAATATTTCACTCGCTAATTATGCAACAGCTGAACGTTATTTTTTAATTGGTGAAAGAAGTCTTTCTTTCGAATTTGCATTAAAGGCGATAAAAGGGGTAAAAGAAAATACCCCGGAATGGTACCGTACGTATGATTTAATTGAAATATTAAAAAAAGAAGTTTCTACAAATACTAATTAAATAATATATATTATTAAAAATGAAGAAAATTAAATTTATAGATGGCCCAAATTTAAATCTACTAGGAAAGCGTGAACCTGAAATCTACGGCTCTGAAACACTAGATGATATCCATAAATTAGTTAATTCTCATATAAAAGAAAAAAAATATAATATTGAGACATCTTTTTTTCAATCAAATTCAGAAGGAGAAATTGTTGATTGTGTACAAAATTCAAATCAAACCTCTGATGGACTTATAATAAATGCTGCAGGCTTTTCTCATACCTCAGTTGCTTTATTAGATGCTTTACTCGCAATTGAAATTCCAAAAATTGAAATACACCTAACAAATTTATTCAAACGTGAGGACTTTAGACATCACTCTTTTATAAGCAGAGGTGTAAATGGAGTTATATGTGGATTTGGATCAAATAGTTACCTACTTGCTGTTGATGGTATTAATAAATTAATATAAATATAAGAATAATATTATGTCCGATAAAACAAAAAAGAAAATTGACGTTAAACCAATAGAAGATTTGGCAAAAATATTAGATGATTTAAATCTTACCGAAATTTCATATGCAGATGGTGATTTTTCTGTATCAGTTTCTAAAGCTATGGCAGCTCAAACAATGTCGCCAACACCAACTCAATATAAAAATGAACAAGATGAAAATATAGAAAATGATTATAAAAATGATCCTAGAGCTATAAAATCTCCAATGGTAGGAACCGTGTATCTTCAGCCTGAGCCAGGTGCAAATAAATTTGTTGATGTTGGTAACCAGATTAAATCTGGCCAAACCCTACTTATTATTGAAGCAATGAAAACCATGAATCCAATCGAGTCCTCTCTGCAAGGAAAGGTTTTGAAAATACTTGTTGAGAATGAGCAGGCTGTTGAGTTTGGCCAGCCGTTAATGCTAATAGGTTAAATGTTTGATAAGGTACTGATTGCTAACCGAGGAGAAATTGCGGTCAGAATTAACCGAGCATGTCAAGAACTTGGAATATCTACTGTAGCTATTCATAGTGAAGCTGATGCAGACTCAATGCACGTAAGAATAGCTGATGAAAGTGTTTGTATAGGACCAAACCCAGTAAATAAAAGCTATTTAAATGCACATGCAATTATCTCAGCTTGTGAAATTACTGGTGCACAAGCAGTTCATCCTGGCTACGGGTTCTTATCTGAAAATGCATCGTTTGCTAAGATGCTTGATGATCACAAATTAACATTCATTGGGCCAAAGCATAAGCACATCAGTATGATGGGAGATAAGATAGAAGCAAAAAAAATAATGCAAGAATACGGGGTCCCTACAGTGCCTGGCTCAAAAGGAGCAGTAGCTGATCTTGAGGATGCATTAAAGACATCAAAAAATATTGGTTTTCCAGTTCTTCTAAAGGCAAGTGCGGGTGGTGGAGGCAGAGGAATGCAAGTTGTGAATGATGAAAAAGAATTGACCAGTGCTCTACCTATAATAAAACAAGAAGCGTTATCATTTTTTGGAAATGATTCAATTTACATAGAAAAATTTATTGACTCACCAAGACATATTGAAATTCAAGTAATTTGTGACAGTCATGATAATTTTCTTCACTTACATGAAAGAGACTGTTCAATTCAAAGAAGAAACCAAAAAGTAATTGAAGAAGCGTTAGCGCCTGAAATAGATCAAGCCAAAAAAGAAAAACTTTTCAAAATATGTATAGATGCTATGGCAAAGATGGGCTATTTAGGTTTGGGCACTCTTGAGTTCTTATTCGCTGATAATGAATTCTATTTTATGGAAATGAATACTAGACTTCAGGTTGAGCATCCTATAACTGAGATGTTAACAAGGATTGATCTGGTAAGAGAACAAATTTGTGTGGCTGCAGGTGATAAAATATTTACATCTCAGGAAAACATAAAACCTTTAGGTCACTCAATAGAATGTAGAATAAACGCTGAAAATTCATCTGATTTTAAGCCATCAGCAGGAACAATTAAAATGTATCATCCGCCAGCAGGCAATGGCATTAGATTAGATACATTCATATATTCTGGCTATAAAGTGCCTCATTACTATGACAACCTATTAGCAAAGCTTATTGTAACAGGTAGAACCAGAAACCACGCCATCAAAAGAGCGCTTAGATCGCTAAATGAAATTGTAATCGATGGAATAGAAACGAACATTGATCTCCATAAAAAAATACTTTCTTCAAATGATTTTAAAAATGGAGCTGTACCGATTAATTGGCTAGAAAAAAATATGAATAAACTCTAAATTAGAAACAATCTTCAACCCATATATCATAAATTGGATGTTCCATTGATGAAATTGATGGCAATGATTTTAGCATCCATCCATTAAATATTTTCTCTTTAGAATCTTTATGGTGAATATTTAGGTATATTCCAACTTCAGTTTTTTCATAAGGTCCACTTAAATGGCAATCAATTGGATATATTTTTAATTCTTGGTAAATAAAATTTTCTTTCAGAGGCAGCTTAAGCGTATCCACATTAGTAGTGATTTTATTTAATATACTAATTTTAGCCATGTTAGCATTGCCATCATTGCTATCACTATCTTTTTCCTTAATTTCAGTAAATTCGTTCTCGTCGTCATTTAAAATAATCTCCTCATCATAAGATGGCTCAATTTCATCAAGATTGATCAGCGGAGCAATCTTAACTACCTCTGCATTTGAGGAAAATATAAGTATAAAAATAAAAATAAATACTAACTTGTTTAAATTCTTATGGTGACCATTTAATATAATCATCGTTTCTTTTCTTTGAGCTATCATTTGTATTATTCTTTTCAGGATCGTAGGCATTTGCTGTCCCGGTTTGATTTGAAAGATGATTTTTTTGCCATTTATATTTTTTGTCTTCTGAGGCCTTTTCCCTAGACGTGAACCTTAGCCAATTATTCCACTCTGGATTAACGTAGGTAGATTCGACCTCATCTGCATATATAACCCACCTTTTAGTATCTTTTTTGTTATGAAAATATTTATTGCCTTGGCTATCAACTCCGGCAGGAATACCACTAAAATAGGTCCATAATCGGGTTCCAATTGTTTGCCCGTTCCACCATGTAAATATTTCTCTCAGCATAAAATCAGTCTATATTTATTTAAATTAACAGTTTTTTCAACAAAATTTAAATTATAGTGACTGTATAAATCATTGAAATAAATACATATTTTAATATTAACCACAATTTCGGCACCTTATATAGTGGTTATATTTTTTTTTCATACAACATATTGACTTCATTTTTCAAATAATAAATATTGGATCTCTAGAAAGTTACTCAACTAACATTCTGGTAATAAATCGGTCGGAACCACTCTTAACTTGTTCTTGATTTAAACTGCTATTGAAGCGTTATTGTTAATAAGGAAAAAAAATGAAAATAAATAGAGAATTTACAAGTGATAATCAATCTCCATATCAAAATATTAAATTTAAAAAAGTTTCTACAGAAATAAGAAATCCTGATGGATCTATCGTGTTTGAATTAAAGGATTTCGAAGTTCCTGAGCAGTGGAGTCAAGTTGCAAGCGATATACTTTCACAAAAATATTTTAGAAAAGCTGGCGTTCCAAATAAACTCAAGAGAACAGAAGAAAGAAATATACCCTCTTGGCTATCACCAAGAATAGCAGACGAAGAATCAAGTGATCTCAATTATTCATCAGAGAAAAACTCTCAGCAAGTTTTCGATAGACTAGCTGGAGCTTGGACATATTGGGGATGGAAAGGTGGGTATTTCTCCTCAGAAGAAGATGCAAAAGCTTTTTTTGATGAAGTAAGATATATGTTGGCCAATCAAATGATTGCTCCTAACAGTCCTCAATGGTTCAATACAGGGCTGAACTGGGCATATGGTATAGATGGACCATCTCAAGGTCACTTTTACGTTGACCATGAAAACGGCAAACTTACTAAATCATCTAGCTCCTATGAAAGGCCCCAACCCCATGCTTGTTTTATACAAAGCATTAATGATGATCTTGTCAATGATGGCGGTATTATGGACCTTTGGGTTAGAGAAGCTCGATTATTTAAATATGGCTCAGGAACAGGAACAAATTTTTCTAGTTTAAGAGGTTCCACAGAAGGGCTTTCGGGTGGTGGAAAATCATCTGGCTTGATGAGCTTTCTGAAAATTGGAGATAGAGCAGCTGGAGCTATTAAATCTGGTGGTACCACAAGAAGAGCAGCTAAAATGGTTGTTGTAGACATTGACCATCCAGATATAGAGGAGTTTATAAAGTGGAAAGTTACAGAGGAGCAAAAAGTTGCATCCATCGTAACTGGTTCAAAAATATGCTCAAAACACCTTAAAAGCATTATGAGTGCTTGTCACAACTGTGAAGCAGATGGAGAAAGCTGCTTTGAGCCTTCGAAAAACCCTGCTCTTAAAAGAGAAATTATAGCTGCAAGGCGAAACGAAGTACCTGAAAATTATATTCAACGAATAATTCATTTTGCCAAACAAGGATATAAGTCAATTGAATTTGAAACTTATAATACTGATTGGGATTCAGAAGCCTACGTAACAGTGTCAGGTCAAAACTCTAACAACTCTGTGCGTGTAACGGATGAATTCCTTGATGCGGTTATGAATGATGAAGAATGGAATTTAGTTAATAGAACCGACGGCTCAATTAATAAAACCATAAATGCAAGAGAACTATGGGATCAGGTTGGATATTCTGCATGGGCATGTGCAGATCCTGGAATACAGTTTCATACAACAATTAATGATTGGCATACCTGCCCAGAAAGTGGAGAAATCCGTGCATCAAATCCATGCTCTGAGTACATGTTTTTAGATAATACTGCCTGTAATTTAGCTTCGCTCAATTTAATGACTTTTATGAATGAAAATAAGTGTCTCGATACAACTTTATTCAAACATGCAGTCAGGGTCTGGACTCTAATACTCGAGATATCAGTGATGATGGCCCAATTTCCATCAAAAGAAATTGCTAAGCTTTCTTATGAATACAGAACTCTTGGATTGGGATACGCAAATCTAGGTGGATACCTAATGTCAAAAGGTGTTGCATACGATAGTGAAGAAGGTAGATCTAATTGTGCAGCAATAACTTCATTGATGACAGGCATATCCTATGCAACTTCAGCTGAAATTGCTTCTGAACAAGGCCCATTTCCTGGTTATCAGCAGAATGCTAAAAATATGCTCCGCGTAATAAGAAATCATAAAAGAGCAGCTTATGGCAGCACAGAAGGATATGAAGACCTAAATATAAATCCAGTACCATTTATTGTTGAAAATTTAAGAGATACTAATCTTGGTATAGAAGCTCAAAAAGCTTGGGATGAAGCTTATGAAGGAGGTCAAAAATATGGTTATAGAAATGCTCAGACAACGGTTATAGCCCCTACTGGTACCATTGGACTAGTCATGGACTGTGATACGACTGGTATTGAGCCTGATTTTGCAATGGTTAAATTTAAGAAACTTGCGGGTGGAGGGTACTTTAAGATTATAAACAGAACTGTTCCTGAAGCATTAAAACAACTGCAATATACTGATGAAGAAGTTGAAGAAACAATAAATTATGCTGTTGGATATGGGACCTTAAAAGAAGCTCCTTTCATTAATCACGAGTCACTTAAAGAAAAAGGCTTTGAAGATGAACAGATAGAATTACTAGAACAAAACTTAAAGAATGTTTTTGATATAAGATTTTCATTTAATTCATTCACTTTAGGAAAAGAATTTTGCTCTGAAAAATTAAATATCTCAGATGAACAATTAGCTGATATGAATTTTAATATGCTGGCTTTCTTAGGTTTCTCTAATGAAGAAATAGATGAGGCGAATACATATTGTTGTGGAACAATGACATTAGAAGGCTCTCCTTATATTAAAGAGGAGCATTTATCTGTTTTTGACTGCGCTAATCCATGTGGAAGAATAGGTAAAAGATTTTTGTCAGTTGAAAGTCACATAAGAATGATGGCAGCCGCTCAACCGTTTATTTCAGGGGCAATCTCTAAAACAATAAACATGCCTTCTGACTCAAATGTAGAAGATTGTAACGAAGCTTACCTCCTTTCTTGGAAGCTGGGAACAAAAGCCAATGCATTATACCGAGATGGATCAAAACTAAGTCAACCGCTTGCATCAAAATTAGTTGAAGATGAAGATGTTACAGAATCTGACCAAATTGCTGCTGAACAAACTCAAGTTGAAAAAACAATTACTGTTGCTCAGGAAGCAGTAAATTCAATTGTTTATGGATCAAGAAATAAGGTCCCTGATAGACGAAAAGGCTACATACAAAAAGCAATTGTTGGCGGTCACAAAGTTTATCTTCATACAGGAGAATATGAAGATGGCAGTTTAGGTGAAATATTTATCGATATGCATAAAGAAGGTGCGTTTTTGAGAAGTTTAATGAATAATTTTGCTATAGCTATTTCCATTGGACTTCAATATGGAGTACCGCTTGAGGAATACGTAGAGGCATATACATTTACGAGATTTGATCCTGCAGGAGTTGTTCAGGGAAATAATAGAATCAAAAATGCCACATCAATCCTAGATTATGTATTTAGGGAATTAGCTGTTTCTTACTTAGGCAGAAATGACCTAGCTCATGCAGATAATACTGATGTTGACTTTTCGCTTGGCACAGGTGCCGAGGAAGGGACGCTTAAAAATAATGAGATACCATGGAAACTAGTTAAAAAAGTATCAAGCCAAGGTTACTTAAGGAGTCAAGATGGTCTTTCAGTAGTAAGTTCCTCTGGAGATATGGGCGCTATAACTGCGGAGCAAGCAGTATCAAGTAGTAGCTCTTCATCTACAGGTACATCAGATGCATCAATGAGTAGAGTTCAAGCGGCAAGGATGATGGGCTACGAAGGTGACGCTTGTCCTGAGTGTGGTTCATTTACTTTGGTGAGAAATGGAACTTGTCTTAAATGCGATACGTGTGGAGCTACCACAGGCTGTTCTTAATCTTTTTCAGCAGGTATTACTTTTAGGTTCAACTCATCCAAAGTCTTGTCATCAACTTCTGCTGGCGCAAGCATCATGAGGTCTTGTGCCTGTTGATTCATAGGGAATAAAATTACCTCCCTAATATTTTTTTCTTGAGCAAGTAGCATTACGATCCTGTCAATCCCAGGAGCTATACCGCCATGAGGCGGCACACCATAAGAAAATGCGTTAATCATTCCCCCAAATTTATCTTGTACTTGTTTTTTAGTATAACCACTTATTTCGAAAGCTTTATACATAATTTCTGGTATGTGATTTCTAATGGCTCCAGATGATAGCTCAGTGCCATTGCAAACAATATCATATTGATATCCCAGAACATCTAGAGGGTCACTATTTTCTAATGCTTCTAATCCACCTTGTGGCATAGAAAATGGGTTATGACTAAAATCAATTTTACCTGTGTCCCTATCCTGCTCGTACATTGGAAAATCTATAATCCAACAAAATCTAAATACATCTTTTTCGATAAGATCAAGAATTTCTCCGATTTTATTTCTTGCTGCTGCAGCAATATCGTATACCAACTTACCTTTATCGCATGCAAAGAATATAGAGTCTCCTGAGTTTAAATTTGCTTTTTTAGCAATTTCTGATTGAATATTGCTTGGTATAAACTTTGCAATTGGGCCTTTTCCAGTAAGTATGCCATCTATTTCTTCAAAAATAATATAGCCAAGACCGGGGGCATTCATTTCTTTTTTTGCCCAATTGTTTAAATTATCAAAAAAACTTCTTGGTTGCATTGAAGATTTTGGTGCAGGTATCCCTAGTACTCGCCCACCAGCATCTATAACTTTTTTGAAGGCTTTGAATTCAACATTGTCATCAGAAAATTCTTGAGTAATATCACATACCTCAATTGGATTTCTTAAATCTGGTTTGTCTGTTGCATACTTTTTCATTGCTTCTTTGTAGGTAATTCGTGGAAAAGGCAAATCAGTCACTTTAAAATTTGAAAACTTTTTAAATACTGAAGATAAAACTGGTTCAATAGCATCAAATACATCATCCTGCTCAACAAACGCCATTTCCATGTCTAATTGATAAAATTCACCAGGACTCCTATCAGCTCTGGCATCTTCATCTCTAAAGCAAGGAGCAATTTGAAAATATTTATCAAACCCCCCTGCCATTATTAATTGTTTAAATTGTTGAGGCGCTTGAGGTAAGGCGTAAAATTTTCCAGGATGAATTCTGCTTGGAACAAGATAATCTCTAGCCCCTTCGGGACTTGATGCGGTTAAAATGGGAGTCTGCATTTCAAGAAAACCAGCCTCGGACATTAACTCTCTTATATAGGAAATAATGGATGATCTTAATACAATGTTGTTATGCAATTCTTCTCTTCTAATATCTAAAAATCTATACTTTAATCTTATTTCTTCAGGATAATCATTTTCGCCGAATACAGGCATTGGTAATTCATTTGCAGCAGAAAGAACTTCTAACGCATCAACAGAAATCTCGATTTTACCAGTTGCTAGGGACTCATTAATGGTTTCTTTATCACGCTTAATAACTTTACCATCTATTTTAATAACGGATTCTGCCCTTAGACTTTCAAATTCTTTTAATAACTTTGTATTTGTTTTTTCAATGACACACTGAGTTACGCCATAATGGTCTCGCAAATCAATAAATAAGACATTACCATGGTCTCGCTTACGATTAATCCATCCAGCGAGTATGACGTCTTTATTTTCATCGCTTTCCTTTAACTCGTTACAATTATGTGTTCTATATTTTGCCATGCTTTAAATTCAAGTTCATATATAGTTTGATTTATGAAAATAGTCCAAGACAATAAATCTCTCAAAAATCTATGCAAATTACTTAAAACACAGAAAGTTATCTATCTAGATACTGAGTTTAAAAGAGACAGAACATACTGGCCGAAACTATGTACTATTCAATTTAAAACACAGCGAAACGTGTATTTAGTGGACATGCTTCTGATTGAGCAAATAAATATGAATGAACTAAAAGAAATATTAATAGACAAAAAGTTAAGAAAAGTAATTCATTCAGCCAAGCAAGATATTGAGGTAATTAATTACGCTTTAGATATTAAAATCGAAAACATTTTTGACACTCAAATGGCCTATAATGCACTTCATGGAGGGGATGAAATTGGCTATACAAATTTAGTAGAAAAACTTTTTAAAATAAAATTGTCTAAAAAATATCAAGTTTCAGATTGGGAATCAAGGCCACTTAGTAAAAATCAGCTAGCATATGCAGAAAATGATGTTTTATATTTACCAAGAATTTATACTTATCTAATTAATTTTATAAAAAAAAGAAATTTAATTAATAAAATTAATAATAAAAACCACGAACTAACTGAGAATAATGATATTTATAATCCAAAGCTTGCATATAAAAAAATTAAAACCAAAAATTTTAATCAAAAAGAAAAAACTCTACTAAAAAGATATTCTAAATGGAGAGAGGTATGTGCACAAAACCTAAATATACCAAGGAACTGGGTTATTTCAGATAAAAATCTAATCAAAGCATCTAGAGGTAAAGAGGTTGGTTTAGAGAAAAATAAAAAAATGTACAACCAGCAACTACGTAAATTTAGTGATTATATTAATTCAAAAAATCTCTCAAAAAAGGGATAGTAATCTTGCTTTTAGTTTGCATGGAAGAAAAATTAATTTTTTCCATAAATTGATATAGCTTAGAATAATCTCTTTCGACTCGTTTAGTGAGATATTCAATAACATTAGTTTCTACTTTTAATTGAAGATCGCTAAAGAACTTAACTATTAAGACTTTTACCAACTTATCATCTGGATCATCGATAAAAGAAGAAGTAAATGAATTAAATCTTGACCTTAAATCATTTAGTGAGACTTTAAAGTTAGCCTCCGTGTCAACTGAACAAAGTATTTTAAATTTCTTTAGCACTAAATTATTATAAAAATGAAAAAAATCATTTTCTCTCTCCACTTTGAGATGATGCAAATCATCAATTGCATAACTACAACTAGATGACAAATTTTTCCAATTAATTACCTCATTGCAATTAAGAAAAGTAGCGTTGTTGTTAGCTGTCCATATTTTTAATAAGTGCGTCTTCCCAGATTTTGACTTACCATAGACAACCGCTGAACCATTGAACCAATTATTTGTTTCGTTAAGTAAAGATGAAACTTGCTGGTTACTTTTACTAATAAAAAAATCATTAGAATCGAAATTTTCGACTTTGCCTAAATCAAAAACTAACTGACCTTCATTCATCTAATTAATACTTTCCATCCAATATCTTATATAAATAAACAACGATATTAATGTAGTAATTACAACGATCCCAATCAGTAATTCTATTAACCCCGTCTCATTTATCAAATTTTCAAATCCTGCTGTATTGCCTAATAATGTAGCTATAACTAAAGAAAATTGAAAAAAAGTGTTCCACTTACTTACTCTAGTAGTTTTTAATTTAATTTTTATTCCTGCAAAAAATGTTATCACAAAAGAGCCTAAGATAATAATATCCCTTGATATCACTAGGATGATGATAAAAACTGGTAAAAGATTTGCTGTTCCGATTAATATATAGATTGAAATTACAAATGCTTTATCGGCAATAGCATCTAAGTAGGAACCCAGTTCACTTTCCGCCTTTAAAGACCTTGCAATAAATCCATCCAAAAAATCACTAACGGCAATAAGGATTGTAAAAAGAGCTGCATAAAAAAATAAATCAATTAATAGCAACCAAGCTACGATGGGAATAGTTATTAATCTGAATATTGACAATAAATTTGGAATATTCTTAATCATACAAGCTAATTTTATAGTAAGGACCCATATTAGCTAAATCAATATTATTTTGAGACATTATTAATTCTAACTTATTATTATTGCCGGAAAAATTAATAACCCCTTCAACCTTAGACAGATTAAATGAAGTGACGTGGAAGGAATTAAGCAACTCTAAGGTTTCTAGTTCTGTTCTTAGTTTTACCCAATCATCGATTGAATTAATATCATAAACAAAATTATACAAAAACTTATCCTTCGATTGTTTTGTTATATTAATCCAAACTGATAATAACTCAGAATTAATATCTTTAATAATTTGATCAAAAATATCATCTCTGTAAAAGCTATTTTCTTCTATGAATGTTTTTCTAAATACATTTTCTTTATTATTGGCTATGAGCTTAATAATAATCTCAAATTTAATTTTATTATTTTCAACACTTGTTGGATTACACCAAATCAATATAGCATCCTTGATATCACTCACTAGATTTAAATTCGATCCTTCCAAGAATGTTGCTAAATCTAACTGATACATTTCTGACGAAGAAAAAGTTCTTACATTCAAATTAATCTTACTTCCAATATTATTTATTTTTTTCCATTCTGTGTTCCAATTATTAAATAATGTAAAGAACTCGAAGTGGTTTGAAAATGCAATATGGGCAATTATGTCTTTTGAGCTTAGTTCTGAATATGTTAATGAGCGAGATTCATAAAACTCTCTAACTTTAAATGGACTAAAATATACATTAAAGCTCCCACTATAAGTTTCAGGTGATATTTTTTCGTCAGTAAACTCAATACTCTCTACTAAATATTCATAATTAATATCGTTTAATTTAATAATTTGATTGAAGTCACTTGGTGCCAGAAGTTTTTTTGAAATTTTCTCAAATGCTAATTTTTCTGCTTTTGAAATTGCTAGATTTCTTACATTTGAATTATTAACATAAGGAATGTTCACTTCAATATTCTTTTCTGAAAAAAATAAATCGTCATTAGCCATAACGGGAAAATTAAAAAATAAGATTAAAATAACAGCGAGTAACTGTTTAATATGTTTAGCGAAAAATTGATAAATCATATATATAATAGACAAATGAAAAAATTATCATACTCAAGTTCTGGTGTAAGTATCAACAAAGGAAATGAGTTTGTAAGCAAAATTAGCAACTTAATCAAAAAAGATAAAGGTCTTATTAAGACTGAAATCGGAGGATTTTCAGGTCAGTTTCCCTTAAGCACTAAAATTAAAAAGCCTGTACTAGTTGGAGCAACAGATGGCGTAGGAACAAAAATTGAAATTGCAGAGGAGATGAATGACCATAAAACAATTGGTATAGATTTAGTGGCTATGTGCGTGAATGACTTGATTGTTGATAAGGCAACTCCATTATTTTTTTTAGACTACATCTCAACTGGAAAATTAAATGTATCCAAAGGTGTTGATATAATTAAAGGGATTATAAAAGGATGTAAAATTTCACATTGTGCCTTACTTGGTGGCGAAACAGCCGAGCATCCAGGATATGATACTAAGGAAAAATATGATTTAGCTGGTTTTTGTGTTGGAGTAAAAAGTGGCATTTCGAAGAAAGTTTTACAATTAAAAAAAAGTGATCTTATCATCGGTCTTGAGTCGTCTGGAATCCACTCCAATGGCTTTTCACTCATCCGTAAAATTATAAAAGACAATAATATTAGTCTAAAAAAGAAAATTATCAAAAATAGCACATTAGGGAAAATATTATTAAAGCCTACGCATATTTACGTTGATGTAATTCTTGATCTTTTTAGCAAAAATCTTATTAAGACTTGTTCACACATTACTGGTGGCGGTGTAACCGAAAACTTGCCCAGGTCAATCAGTAAAAATACCAAGGCTGTAATAGATCTGAATAAATGGAAACTTCCAGCAATATTTAAATGGATTAGTAGTTTTAATGTATCTCAAAATGAGATGTTAAGAACATTTAATTGTGGCTATGGAATGGTAATCATTATTGATAAAAGAAATCTTAGTGGAGTTAGAAAAGTTATAAAAAAATATAAATTCAAATCAGATATAATTGGCAATATTGACATAAAACAATCTGCTAAAGAAAAAAGCATAAAATTTATTGGAAGACTTAATCTCAATGATTAAAAAACCTATCGGGGTTTTTATATCTGGCAGAGGTTCTAATTTAGAATCGATTATCAATGCCTGCAAAGATAAAAACTTTCCAGCAAAAGTTGTATGTGTTTTTTCTGACAATGCTAATGCTGCAGGTCTTCAATTTGCATCAAAAAATAATATTGATACTCATACTTTAGATTTAAATAATTTTGAGAGCAAAGGTCATTATGAAGAAGAGATTCTTAAACTGCTAAAACCTTATAATATTGAGCTTATTTGTCTTGCGGGATATATGAAGATAATTACCGATAAATTAATTAATAACTTTCCAAACAGAATAATCAACATACATCCCTCTCTTCTTCCTAAATTTAAAGGCCTTAATACTCACCAGAGAGCTTTAGATGCGCAAGAAGTCGAATCAGGATGCAGTGTACATTATGTAAATAGTAAAGTAGATGATGGAAAAATCATTATGCAAACTTCTGTTGCTATTGAAAAGACAGATAATGCAGAAACACTATCAAAAAAAGTTCTAAAAGCAGAACACGAGCTTTACCCTGCATCCATAATAAAATTACTTAGGAAATAATATCTTCTTCTGAAAAAAAGTGACCAATCTCAATTTTTGCATTTTCAATACTGTCGGAACCATGAACGGAGTTCTTTTCTAGTGATAGTGCATATTTTTTTCTTATTGTGCCTTCAGAAGCCTCTTCAGGATTAGTAGCTCCCATAATTTCTCTATTTCTTTTTACAGCATCTTCCCCTTCGAGAACCTGAACTACAATTGGCCCAGAACACATAAAATCACACAAACTTTGAAAAAAAGGTCTCTCTTTATGAACCTCATAAAATTGTGAAGCTTTTGCTTGATCTAGCTTTAACCTCTTAGAAGCGACAACCCTCAACCCTGCATTTTCTAGCATTGCAGTGATTTCACCTATTTTATTTCTTTCAACTGCATCTGGCTTAATAATTGAAAATGTTCTTTCAGTACTCATTATTTGCCCTCATGATATTTTGATACAAATTTGTTTAGAAGCTTTACCCCAAATGCTGTTGCTCCTTTTGGAGATGTTGGTAAATTTGTTTTTGACCATGTTGTTCCAGCAATGTCTAAATGTGCCCAAGGGACCTTATTAACAAATCTTTGTAAAAACTGAGCTGCAGTAATAGAGCCCGCTCCTCTTCCACTAGAAATGTTTTGCATATCTGCAATTGGTGAATTTATCATTTTATCAAATTTATCGTGAAGCGGGAATCTCCATAGTTTTTCGTCTTCAATCTTGCCAGCGTCTTCCAGCTGCTTACTTAATTTATCGTTATTGGAAAATAATCCTGCATATTCATTGCCGATTGCGATAATTATTGCTCCAGTTAATGTAGCTAAATCAACCATTAACTCAGGCTTATATTTCTCTTGGGTATACCAGAGAGCGTCAGCAAGCACTAGCCTGCCTTCAGCGTCAGTATTTAAAACCTCTATTGTTTGACCTGAATAAGATTTCACTACATCACTTGGTCTTGTTGCCATATTTCCAATGTGGTTCTCGACAAGTCCTACAACACCTATTACGTTAGCCTTAGCTTTCCTTAGGGCCAATGTCTTCATTAAACCAATTACAACGCCTGAACCTCCCATATCATATTTCATTTCTTCCATTCCACCTGCAGGCTTAAGTGAAACTCCACCTGTATCAAATGATACTCCTTTACCTATAAACGCGATTGGTTTTTTCTTTTTATTTTTATGGCCTTTCCATTCCATGATGGCTAGCTGGGATTCATGCTCACTCCCACGACCAACACTAAGTAAAGATCCCATGCCTAATTTGGCCATTTCTTTTTCACCAAGAATCGTGACTTTAACACCTATTTTTTCGAGCGAGGCAGCATTTTTAGCTAATTCAGGTGGCGTCATAACATTTGGAGGTTCCGTAACGAGATTTCTGGTCATAGTTACCCCCTCATGTATTGCTTTTACTTTTTCATAGTTTTTTTCTAATCTTGAAAATTGAGATGAGTATATTTTGATTTTTGTTTTTGTACTTTTTTTCTTCGTATCTTTTTTAGAAAAATATTTTGTAAACTTGTAAGATGACAATAAAAATCCTAGAAGCAACTCACTTGTAGAATTTACAAAGCTCAGTTTGGATGTATTAACTCCGTCAGGATAAATGACGACATTATGTTCTTTATAAAATTTTATAAGCGTTAGGAGGCTCCCCCCTAAAATCTGAAAGTCTCTATTTGTAGCGTTATTTATTTTTTTTAATTTAAATATATATAGCTTTGACAAACTGAGGTTTTGTGGAGCATGAATAATTAAGTAATCAAAATTTTTTGATTTTCTAGACTTAAATGACACATCAGAACTAATTGTATTTGATAGGTGTTTTTTTGAGAGCTGATCTAATTTTTTACCATAGCCTATCAACTTACAATTATGATCACAGAATACAATACCGATGGCACCTTTTTCTTGTTTTATGTTATTAAATTGAATATCCATACATATATACCTTTAACAAAATACTGATATAATTGAGAAAATGTCAAGATTTACAACATATGCGATTAAAGAAATCACTTCAAGTTTTTTGTTTCTATCAATTTTATTAACTGGGATAATATGGTTAGGACAAGGGTTGAGACATATTGACCTACTTACTACAAATAATGTTTCTATTGAAACTTATATTTCGTATGTGATGCTTCTATTACCAAAAATAACCCTTTTAACTTTTCCAATATGTGTATTTTTATCTATCCTATTTAATCTAAATAGGCTTCGCAATGATAGTGAGCTAATAATACTTGGGACTTCAGGTAAATCTGAAAAAAATATTTTAATAAAACCAATAATTTTATTTTCTTCTTTGATGTTTCTAGTAGTTTTATTTTTTAGTCTTTTTTTGACACCCAACTCATTAAAAGAACTTAGGTATAAAATTATAGAAATACGATCCTCTGGCATACACATATCCTTATTAAAAGAAAAAAAGTTTATTTCGCCTACAAATAACTTTACTATTTTCTTACAGGAAAAAAAAGATAATGAGATATTTGGCCTTTTAATACATGATCAAAGCAATGTTAATAAACCTCAGACGTACATTGCTGAAAAAGGAAAATTTATTACAAGTGATAATGTAAGTTTTTTAAAATTGTTTAATGGCTCTATACAAATATATGATAGTGACGTAAATCGAGTATCAGAGGTTGCTTTTGATACCTATAATTTAGATCTTGCTCCCTACAGTAAGAAAGAAGGTACACATATTTATCCTGATGAATTATCTACAGGTGACATAAGAAATAACCTAAAAGATATGCCAATCAGCAGTTATTCAAAATATCAAAAGGAACAATTTGCCGAATTTCACAAACGGTTCATTAATCCAATATATATAATATTTTATGGATTGCTGCCGCTACTTATGATTAATTTTTCCAAGAGGCCCGATGATAGCTGGCGTTACCCTATAATTGCTGTTTCAGCTATAGCTTTTGCGGTTCAAATATTTCAAATTACATTTTCAAATTTACTAATTGATAATAGTCAATTAATTGCATTTTATTACGCTTTTCCTCTAATATTGATTTTTATAACGATAATATATCTTTATAAAGATTTCATATATTTGCTAAGTAATCAAAATGTTTAATAAAATAGATTATTATATATTAAAAAAGTTCCTTTATTCGTTTTTAATAACTTTCATCATATTAGCCTCTATCCTATTTATTGGAGATTTTGTTGAGCAATTTAGAAAGACTGCAGGCAAAAATGTTCCTGTTAACATTATATTACAATTAACGCTATTTAACTTTCCTAATCTAATTACTTATACACTGCCAATAACTTCTTTTTTTTCATCTATTTTAGCTCTATTAATTTTAATTAGAAATTCAGAGCTGGTAGTAATTAGTGGTATGGGCATCTCAAATTTAAAGTCTATTCTTCCAGCTTTAATACTTCATTTTTTTATAGGCATTATTTTCATCACATTAGCTAACCCACTGATTGCAATATTTGACGATAGATACTCTAACTTAAAATATGAATACATCGATCGAGTTGATAAATTTGCGTCTATTACTAAAAATGGTCTTTGGCTCAAACAAGATAATTATGAAACAAACCTGACAAGTGTACTATATGCCAAAAGTACTGAGAAAGAGGGCAGAGTCTTAAATTCTTTCATGCTATTAGAATACGATGATAAAGGAGCTTTTAATGGGAGAATTGATGGAAAAAAAGCTGAGCTTCAAGCGGGATATTGGAATATGTTTGAAATTCAAATTACGCCGAGATACGGTGAAACAACTTATCAAAATAACCTTAGTTATAAGACCAACATTAAACCTGAGGATATATCAGATAGCCTTTCCTCACCCTCTAGTATTTCCATCTGGCGCTTATTAACGTTTATTAGTTTTTTAGAAAAATTAGGTTATTCTGCAATTGACTTCAAAATGCACTTATATAGCCTTATTAGCCTTCCTTTTTTTATTTCAGCTCTTGTTTTGTTAGCATTCTGTATAGTTCAAGGAATTAAACAAAATGATAAATTTTCTAAAATTATTATTGGTTCGTTAATTATAATATTTTTTTTATACTTTATATCTAACTTGCTTAATGCCTTGGGATCAACTTCTCAGGTTCATCCTATTGTTGCTAATTTTAGCATGCCAGTTATTACATTTACGATGGCGATATTTATTTATCAATACTGGGAATTACAGAGAAAAAAGATTTTTAAATGAACTTAATGCAAAAAAGAAATGTTTTATTAGCACTTTCTATTTCGTTAGTTATTTTTTTGCTTTGTTATGATGTAATCAATGCTGAAGAAAAAATTAAAATTTTTGCAGATGAGATCGAAATTGATGAGATGAATGAAAGAGTGAAGGCTTCTGGAGATGCTGTCGCTATAAATGAAGACAACGTAAAAATTAAGTCAAATATATTAACATACGACAAAAGTATAAATTATCTAGAAGCTAATGGGGATGTCATAATAATTGATGAAATGAAAAATACTTTTTTTCTTGATGAACTAAATGCATCCAATAATTTTAGTATAATTTCTGGAAAATCTGTGAAAGCAAGACTTCATGACAACTCAAGAATCGTTGGCTCTAATTTTGATAAAAAAGATAAAATTAGTATTGCTGAAAATGCTGAATATACTCCGTGCATAAAAGAAAATTATTTAATAAAAAATTGTCCCGGTTGGAAACTTAAGTCTAAAAAGATATATCACGATAGTGAAAATAGAACGATTCACTACGATCACGCTCAAATTCAATTATTTAATATTCCAGTATTTTATTTGCCATATTTTTCTCACCCAGATCCGTCAGTAAAAAAAAGATCTGGATTTTTGATGCCTACTATTCAAACTGATAAGCAACTTGGTGAAACTTTTTCAATACCAATTTTTATTAATCTAAACAGCAACCGCGATCTCACATTTACTCCAAACATTCAAACTACTGGTAATAATTTTTATAATTTAGATTATAGGCATCTTAACAATTTATTTAATCTGGAAATGAACTCAAGCATTGATGATAATGACGATAATACTGGAACAAGCAATCATCTATTCTTTGAAAGTGAAATTTTTAATTCATATGGAAACTTAAATACTTACTTAAAAACAAGCAACAATGATACTTACATGCGTAAAAATAAAATAAATAATCTTACGGTGTTAAAATCAGGAATAGAGTTTGATAGAGAAGAAAATAATACTTTTTTTTCAATTGAAACAATAGGATACAAACATTTAACAGTAAACAACCAGCAGTGGGAATATTTATATCCAAATATAGTTTATGATATCTACAATATTGATAACAACATTTTTGATGGAAATGTGTCACTTAATAATAAATTCTCATTTAGAAAGAATCTGAATGAAAATTATGTATCTCTTGCTTCCTCTCAACTCAATTGGACAAATCAAAAAATAAAAAAAAATTTCGGACTTATTTTTAGTAATGAAGCAAATCTTAGAGTAGCATCTATTTCAATTGATGAGAAATTAAGGTCTGATACAAGCAATATTCGCTTCTATCCCCAACTAAGCTCTAAAATTTCATACCCTTTGTTAAAATCTTCCTCATTATTTAATCAAACTGTAACTCCCATCATTATGCCAATAATCGCCCCTTATAATAACTACACAGGATCCCAGGATATTACTAACAGTAATTTATTCTCAACAAATAGAGCTACTTCTATAAGTGAATGGGAAAGTGGACCTAGAATAAATTATGGCATTGAATGGTTTATTAATTCAGAAAAAGGAACTGATATTAGAACAGTTATAGGCCAAAACTATCGTTTTAATAAACTTAGCGATGATACGGCTAGGGAAATATCTGATTATTTTATAAATTCAAATATTAATATAAATTTAGAGAATTATTTAGATGGCTCACTTATTATAGACAGAGACGATCTAAAAATAAAGTCTTTGAATGCTAATTCATTTAATAGATTTGGTGATTTAATATTTGCTATTAATTACGATTATACTTCCGGTAAGTATAATGTCCCTGCAGAGCAAATAGCAGTTGGTGGAAAATATGAATTAGAAAATAATTTATTTATAAGATTTACAGGTGCTAAAAACTTGGATTCAAACAAAAATATAGGCTACCAGTATGGTGTTTTGTATGAAAATGATTGCCTGGGAATTGACTTTAATTATTATAGAGATCTTACAAAAGATAGGGATATCAAAGAAAGCGATGGGTTTAGTTTTACAATTGTGCTAAAACCTTTTGGCTCAACCAATAATTATGGAAAAAATAAAATATTTGGACCTAGGATTTAATACTTAAAATGAGTATTTTAATTAGAACCTTGCTGATAATAATTGTTTTTCATTCATTTTGCTTAAATGCAAATGCATTTAGCGCTAATGATCACAGAATAGCTGTGCTTGTGAATGATCAACTTATTACATCTTATGATGTTGTACAAAGAATGAAATTGAGTGCAATATTATCAGGTATCGATATTACTCCTGAAAATAACAATCAATTATTGAATTCTGTAATAGAAGAGCTAATCAAAGAAAATCTAAAAAACCAAAAAATAAATGAATATGAAATTTCCATAAGTGAGGAGGAATATTTAAATCAAGAATTACTCTTTTACCAAAATAACCCTATTAATAAGGACGATCTTATCAAAATATTTGAATTGAATAATATTAAATATGATGAGTTTAAAAAATTTTTAATTAATGGGATTTCTTGGCAAAAATTGATTTCCGGATTGTATTATCGTTTAACATCTACGAGTGAGATTGAAATTGAAGAAATTATTATGAATAATCCTAGTATGTCAAAGAAAACAGCAAGAGATTTAATCGTGCAAAAACAATTAGACTTAAAAAGTAATAAAATGATAAGAGATCTGCTTAATGAAGCCACAATTGAATATAAATAAGTCTTTTCCAAAAAAATCACTTGGCCAAAACTTCATTCAAAATAAAGATTTTATTTTTAAATTAAGTGCATTAATTCCAAGTGATGATGACACTAATATCTTTGAAATTGGTCCTGGCATGGGAGCTTTGACGGATCAATTGATAAAAAAAAAATTTAGAAACTTATACTTAATTGAAAAAGATTTATTATTATCCCAAAAATTAGAAGATAGATTCAAAAAGGACAGTAATATATTTATATCTAACAGTGATGCGCTTGAATATAATTATGAGACTATAAATAAAAATCAAAAATCAATAATTGTTGGAAATTTACCTTTCAATATATCATCTCAACTTCTTATAAATTGGATTGTAAATTATAGTTGGCCACCATTTTACAGTAAGATGGTATTAATGTTTCAGAAAGAAGTTGCAAACCGCATAATTGCTAAACACAATCAAAAAAGTTACAGTCGCATATCTGTTATATCTCAAGCCCGCTGTGCTATAAAAGTACTTTTAGATGCGCCTTCAAATATCTTTTTCCCAGAGCCAAAAGTTGATGGAACAATACTTGAATTTACTCCAATTACTAAGAATTTAGATATTAATATCTCAAAATTACAAAAGTTACTTAGAAAATCTTTTGAACACAGAAGAAAAAAAATTAAAACTAGTTTAAAGGATTATGACTACCTTTTAAAAAAGTTTGGTATTGATGATGGATTAAGAGCAGAAAACCTATCTGTAGATGATTATTGCAAGTTGGCTTCAGCTATTTAACTTTATCCTAGCTTCTAATATTATTTTCTTTATTTTTAAAACGCATTCTTCAAATTTATCATTCTCAACAATATGCTCATATTCATTTTGATGACTCATTTCCGTTTCGTACATTTTCATTCTATATTGAATGGCTTGTTCGTTGTCTCCAGATTTTTTTGCTCTTGACTTAAGTCTTTCGTAGATAATCTCTTTTGATGGAGGAATAATAAAAATAGTTAACAGGTTTGGTTGATTAGAGGCTTTAAGCTGAAGTGATCCTTGCCAGTCTATGTCAAACAGAACATCAAATCCATCATCTAATGATTTTTGAATATCCTTATGAAGTGACCCATAATAATTGCCAAAAACATTTGCATATTCAATATATTCATTATTCTTTATTCTGCGCTCAAATTCATTTTTTTTAATAAAGTTATAGTCTTTACCATTAGTTTCATTATCTCTGGGGGATCTTGTGGTGTCTGAAATAGATATATTTAACTGAGGATCGTCATTTAATAACTGCTTGCATATAGATGATTTTCCTGCACCAGATGGTGATGATATCACAATAATCAATTTTTTTGACCTAAGATTATTTGTCATTAAATTTAGAAAATATCAATGAAACATTTGTTCCACCAAACCCAAATGAATTTGATATGATATTGATGAGATTCATTTTTAGAGGTTTAGATTTAATAAAATTTATGTTTTTTGTTTCCAGCTCATTTTCAAGGTTTAAATTGAAAGGCGCGGTTTCATTTTCTAAACACATAATAGAGAAAATTGCCTCAACAGCTCCAGCAGCTCCCAATAAGTGACCTATTTGAGATTTTGTTGATGATACGCACACTTTTTCAGAGTTCTCTATAAATAATTTATCAATAGCTAATGCTTCAGCTTTATCTCCTGCCGGAGTTGAAGTACCATGAGCATTTATGTATTGAATTTCATTTAAATGAAGGTTGGCGTCCTCAATTGAGTTTTTCATAGCCCTATAAGCTCCATCTCCTGAACTATCTGGCAATGTATAATGGTATGCATCTGAAGACATTCCATAACCCTTAATTTCACACAGTATTTTTGCATTACGTTTAAGCGCATGGCTTAGTTCCTCAAGGATAAGAACTGCGCCACCTTCTCCCATAACAAAACCATCCCTTTCTTCGTCAAAAGGCCTCGAAGATTTTGAAGGACTATCATTAAATTTTGTGCTTAATGCTCTACAGGCTGCAAAGCCCTCTATTCCTATGGGGCTTATAGTCGCTTCTGATCCACCAGTCATCATGACGTCAACCTGACCATGCTGTATTAGGCGAAAAGATTCACCAATTGCATGTGCGGAAGAAGCGCAAGCAGAAACTGTTGAGTAGTTTGGTCCTTTGAGATTATATTTTATTGATAAGTAGCCAGCTGGCATATTAATTATTCTGCCAGTTATAAAAAAAGGGCTGATTTTTTTTCCATTTACATAATCAATAGATGTTTGTTCAATTCCTGGTAACCCCCCCATACCTGAGCCAATAATACAGCCTGAACGAAAAGATTGTGGATCACTGATGGAGCCTAAATTACTTTCTTGAAAAGCTTCCTCACCAGCAGCCATTGCGTATTTAATAAAATCATCAATTTTTTTTATTTCTTTTCTCTCAATCCAGTCTTCTGCATTGAAAGTTCCATTGTCTCCATTGCCTATCGGTACCTCACACGCAACTTGGCATTTGTATTTCGTGGAGTCAAATTTTGTAATCTTAGTAGCACCAGATTTGGCAGAGATTAAGCTATTCCAGTTTTTTGACTTTCCGCAACCAAAGGGGGTCACTAGTCCCATTCCGGTAACTACAACTCTCTTCATTAAATTGTTTTTATTAGTCTGTTTCTAGATGAGATATTGCATCTCCAACAGTTAATATCGTTTCTGCTTTTTCATCAGGAATTTCAACATCAAAAGCTTCTTCAAAAGCCATGACTAATTCAACAGTATCTAAACTATCTGCCCCTAAATCATCAATAAATTTAGCATCATCAGTGATTTTACTCATATCATCTATGCCTAAATGTTCAGCAATAATTTTTTTAACTTTGTCAGCAACTTCACTCATAAATACTCCTGTTTTAATATATTAACTTTTTTTTAGTACGTTCTGCATCACATTGTCAAGCCACCATTAACATGAAGCACTTGCCCTGTAATATAGGCTGATTCTTCCAAAGAAAGAAAATAAACTGCAGAGGCAATTTCATCAATTCTTCCCATTCTTCCAAGAGGAATTCTTTCTACCATATTTTGCAATGTTTTTTCATTAATTGTTTCAAGAATTTCAGTATCAACAAATCCTGGTGAAACACAGTTAACTGTTACACCTCTTGAAGCCACTTCATTTGCGAGTGTTCTTGTAAGGCCTTCAATGGCAGATTTAGAAGCAACATAATTTGCTTGACCTGCATTTCCAATCTTAGCTGCATCTGAAGAAATATTGATTATTCTTCCCCAGCGACTTTTTATCATGTCCTTTAAAATTTGTTTTGTTAGCTTAAAATTAGAATTTAAATTTACATTAATTACATCGTTCCATTCTTCATCTTTCATTCTTAAAAAAAGATTATCTTTAGTAATTCCTGCATTATTAATAAGTATATCAGTTGATCCATAAAATTCATTAGACTGTTGAACTAGATTCTCTATTTGCAATGTGTCATTAAGGTTACACGAAATGCATTTTACTTTTCCTTTATAGTTAACTTCAATTTCATTAAGTTTATCAATGTTAGTGCCTGTTACGCATATATTGTAATTGTTTTTATAAAACAATTTTAAAATTGATGACCCTATTCCGCCTGTCGCTCCAGTAATTAAAACATTCTTCATATTTAAATATTATCCAATTTATCAAAATCATCTACTTTTGATATTGATATTGATGTTATTTCTTTTGACATTCTTTTTACTAAATTCGTCAATACATTCCCAGGCCCAATTTCAATAAACCTTTCCACTCCATCATTTATCATATTTGTGATTATTTCTCTCCATCTTACTTTTTTTACTATTTGCTCCACTAGAATTTTCTTTATCTCTGTTTCATCACAAGGCAAAGAAGTCACATTTGAATAAAGGGGTACATCAAAGGATTTAAAGTTGAATTTATCAATCTCATTTTGCATTGTCACTGAAGCTTTCATCATAAATTCACAATGAAAAGGAGCGCTTACAGACAGCTTAATAACTTTTTTTAAGCCAAGGTTTTTTGAATTTTTAACAATATAATCAATTGCTTTCGTTTCACCACTTATAACTACCTGCCCAACTGCATTATCATTGGCAATAAAAATTTTTCCTTCTGAACTTATATCACTTATGGTAGCGGCAATCCCTTCTTCAGTTCCTCCAATAATTGCTGCCATTCCTCCAGTTCCGACTGGCATACTTTCTTGCATGGCTTTGGATCGAATCTTAAGCAATTCTACAGAATCGCTAAAATTAAGAGATTTATTGGCAACTAATGCTGAATATTCTCCAAGAGAGTGGCCTGCTACACAATGAAAAGAATGTTCATCTATTTTTCCACTTTCTTTTAAAGCAGCCATAATGGCAACACTTGTTGCCATTATTGATGGTTGCGAATTTTCCGTCATGGCAAGTTCGCTTTCCTCACCTTTGAATATTAAGTTTGCAAGACTTTTTCCCATTATTTTGTCCAGCTGCTTATAAATATCACGAGATGATTGAAAATCAGAATAAAAGTCGTAACCCATCCCAACGTTTTGTGAGCCCTGCCCTGGAAAAATTAATGCTGTTTTCATCTAAAAGAATACTTGCTTAATGACTAATTATAGAATATTTATTCGGACTTTAATAATAAATATGACTAATTTATGGCTCTTTTTGAACATGTGATAATACTTAAACAAAGTTTAAGTTCAAACGAACTTTCTATTGAGCTAAAAAATCATACAGATATGGTCTCAGAATTAAGCGGCAGTGTCGTTTATCAAGAAAGCTGGGGAATGAGAAATCTTGCTTATCCCATTAAAAACAATAAAAAAGCGTTTTATGAATTTATGAACATTGAAATGCCTCAAAAAAATATCGACTTAATGAACTCAAAATTAAATTTAAATGAAAATGTTATCAGATACTTATCAATAAAAGTTAAATCATTTAGTGAAACTCCTACACTGATGGTTAAAGAAAAGGAGTAGCTATTTATGGATAGAAATTCAAAAAACGACTCTTCGTCTTTCGACTACAAAGATATTTCCTCTCTCAGAAAATTTATTTCTGAAAAAGGAAAAATTACACCTAGAAGGATAAGTTATATTTCAATAAAGAAACAAAAAGATCTATCTAATGCAATTAAAAGAGCAAGATATTTGGCATTATTGCCATATACAGGTCGATAATGGATATTATTCTCCTAGAATCATTAAATAAATTAGGAAAAGCTGGTGAGATTGTCACTGTTAAAGATGGCTTTGCAAAAAATTATTTGATACCTGAAAAAAAAGCAATAATCGCCAATAAAAAAAATAAAGCTGATTTAGAAAATCGTATCACTCAAATAAATTCTAATAATGATAAAAAAATAGTTGAGGCTAATGAAATTAAAGAAAAGTTAGATCAAAAGAAAATTTCAATAGCAATGGAGGCAAACGATGATGGCAGTCTCTATGGTGCAGTTAGTCAAAAATCTGTAAGTGAAAGTATATATTCTTTACTTGAAATAAAGATTTCACCTGACGCTGTTGTTCTTGATCCAATAAAAAAAATAGGTGAAACTGAAATACAGGTAATTTTATATGAGGATATTAAGGCTATTCTTCACCTTGAAATAACAAAAAAAACTTAATAATATTTCTTTACCAATTTCAAAGATTTAAAAGGCAAATATAATTCTATTTATAAAGCCTAAGAATATACTAACAAAATTGGAATCCTGTTAGTATCTTTTATTATAAATATACTGACAATTTTTTGTAATTAATATTAATTGATTGAATGTCTAACACATTTCAAATCCAGTCCAATAATATTTCTTCAAAACAGCTTCCACATAATATGGAGGCTGAACAAGGATTGCTTGGTGCTATACTGATTAATAATGAAATATTTTACGATATAACTGAAATAGTAAATTCCGAACATTTCCATGAACCGGTTCATCGAATTATATTTGAAGTAATGAATAAAATGGTTTCTAAAGGTCAAATTGCATCGCCAATTACCTTGCAGAGTTATTTCGAAATTGAAAAAAATCTAGAAGAAATAGGTGGATCAAATTATCTATTTAGACTGGCGAATTCAGCAGTTTCTTTGGAATACGCAAAAAGCTATGCACAAATAATTTATGATATGGCTGTAAGAAGAGGGCTTTATGAGCTTGGAGGCAAAGTTCAACATGATGCTATTGAAAGCGATATGGATGTGAAACCTGGAGATCTTATAGAAGATGCAGAAAAAGACCTTTATCAGATATCAGAAAAAGGAACTACAAAAAATAAGGTTCAGTCATTTAGAAGTTCAGTTGAAGAGGCTATAGAGCTGACAACAAAAGCATTTAAGAAAGATACAAGTGTAATTGGTCTGTCCTCAGGATTTAGGGATCTTGATGCTAAATTAGGAGGATTTCATTCTTCTGATTTAATTATAATTGCCGGAAGGCCGTCTATGGGAAAAACAGCACTTGCAACAAATATGGCATTTAATATTGCAAAAGAAGCTCATAATAACAATGATATGGACTCAAGTGTTTTATTCTTTTCACTCGAAATGTCATCAGAACAACTAGCCAGAAGAATTTTATCAGAAGAAGCAAGAATAAGTTCCAATGATATGAGAAAAGGTGATTTATCAGAAAATGATCTAGATAATTTAGTATCTGTATCAAAAAAGATATTAGAGATACCTTTATTCATTGATGATACACCCGCAATAAATATTGGAACACTTGCGTCAAGAGCAAGAAGACTCAAGCGTAAGCATGGACTAGGAGCAATTGTTATTGATTATTTACAATTATTGAGGCCAAGTAAAATATCAAGAAATGAGTCTCGAGTTCTTGAACTTTCAGAAATAACTCAAGGCCTTAAAGCTTTAGCAAAAGAAATGAATATTCCTGTTATAGCATTATCACAATTATCTAGGCAGGTTGAGCAAAGGGAAGATAAAAAGCCTTTATTATCAGATCTAAGAGAGTCAGGTTCTATCGAGCAAGATTCTGATGTAGTTATGTTTATTTATAGGGAAGAATACTATTTGGAAAAAAGTGAGCCTGCTCTCGGTACCGCAGATTATATTGAATGGCAGCAAAAAATGGATGAAATCCACGGTCAGGCAGAACTCCTCATATCAAAACAAAGACATGGACCAACTGGAAATATAAGACTAAGCTTTGAAAGTAAGTTTACAAAGTTTGGGAACTTTATTAGCAAAGATCACTCAAACAATTATGAGTAAAGTCTTTCAAAATGAAGAATGTTGATCAAAATACTTTTTTAGACATTGACTTAAAGTCACTTGGTGACAATTACTTAAAAATCAAAAAAAAAGTGAATAGAAATTGTATAGTTGCAGCAACTGTAAAATCAAATGCATATGGTCTTGGAGTTAAGAAAGTACTGCCTGCGCTAATTAGATCAAAATGTAAACATTTCTTTGTAGCTTCCACCGATGAAGCTTTAGAAATTAGAAAAATAAATAAGAAAGTAGAAGTGTATATTCTAAATGGTTTAGTTTTAGACAACTTAAATATAATAAGTAAATACAAATTAATACCTGTAATCAATAATTTGAAACAACTTAAGAAAATAGAGCGCTATCAAAGTAAATTTAATAAAAAACTCAAGATTGCAATTCATTTTGATACTGGTATGTCACGACTTGGTTTAGATAAAAATGAAACTACAAATCTAATTAAAAATAAATCAAGATTAATTAAAAATTCAGATCTTGTTCTGATAATGAGTCACTTAGCTTGCGCTGATGATCCAAAAAACAAAAAAAATCAAACTCAATTAAAGGAATTTGATAAGATAAGAATACACTTTCCAAGTTGTCTACACAGCATATCGAACTCTGGGGGAGTGTTGCTGGGGAGAAAATATAATCTTGATATGGTTAGGCCAGGAATATCTCTTTATGGGGGGAATTGTCAAATCAAAGAGAAAAAACATTACAAAAATGTAGTCTCTTTAAAGAGTAAATTGATTCAAACAAGGGAAATAAATAAAGGGGATACCGTAGGCTATGGAGCCACATTTAAAGCAAGGAAAAAGATGAAAGTTGGCACTTTTGCCATAGGTTATGGTGATGGATTTAGCAGACTCTTTTCAAATAATTGTAAAATTTATTTTAATAATAAACGAATTAATTTGATTGGGAGAGTCTCAATGGACTTAGTAACAGTTGATTTGACAAATTTTATAAACTTAGAACAAATAGTTAATAAAGAGTTTGAATTCATTGGAAATAAGAACCCGATCAATACAGTGTGTGAAAGGATAAATACAATACCATATGAGATTTTAACAAACCTAGGCAAAAGATACCAAAGAAGATATATTTCATAAGTAATGAAAAAAGTATTTTCGTCAGTTCTTGATAATTATTCAAAATTATCTTTGTTTCTACTTGTAGCAATTGCTTTTTTTTTTCTATTTAACTCAGACAATTTTCAACTTGACGCATCTTCTGATACTCTCATCTTAGAACAAGATGATGATTTAAAAAGATATCAAGAGTTAATCAAGGACTATGATTCAAGTGACTTTTTAATTGTTACGTTCACTTCAAAACAGAAATTTATTAAAAAGCAAAATCTTGATTTTTTAAATTCTTTTATTATAGAAATTGAAAATCTTCCTTTTGTTGACTCAACTCAATCAATTTTTGACGCACCATTATTAGAGATTAATAATCAATCTTTATCAGATCTAGTAAATGAAATAATTACAATTAAATCACCACAAGTAAATATCGCTGATGCTGAGATAGAATTGCTAAATAGTCCAATTTTCAAAAACTTGATTATTAGTGAAGATGCGACCACTACAGGCTTGTTAATTAATCTAAAAAAGAATCTTGATTTCGATAAAATAGTAAATGAAAGAATGAGGCTTAATGAGTTAGTTAAAAAAAATGATGCTGAGCGTGAACTTTTATCTAAACTAGACTTCAAATATGAAATTGAAAAAAAGAAACAGGATAAAGAGAGAGAAAATAATATTTTAATTATCAGAACAATAATTGAGCAGTTCAAAAATAAGGATATTAAAATTCATCTAGGAGGAGTTTCAATGATTGCAAATGATACTATCGCATTTGTAAAAAATGATATTATTATTTTCGGCATTGGAGCCTTTATTTTTATATTAATTGTGCTCTATCTTGTTTTTAGAAGCCCTTTGTGGATGATTGCTTGTATAGCTAATTGTATATTCATTTTAATTACTATGATCGGGTCAATTTCGCTACTTGGATGGAAAGTAACTGTTATTTCATCAAACTTTATCATGCTTATTTTGATCTTATCTTTATCAATGACCGTACATATAGTTGTAAGGTATCGGCAAATAAGTTTAGAAAAGGAAAAATCTACAATTAATCAAAATATTATACATGCACTTGGAAAAATGTATAAGCCTTGTCTATTTGCAGCTCTAACAACTATTTTCGCATTTGGATCGCTTTATACAAGTGGAATTAAACCAGTTATGGATTTTGGCCTAATGATGTGCATGGGTCTAACTATCACATATGTATCCAGCTTTATTTTCTTACCAATTTTGATATCAGTCTTAAATTTAAAAAGTACTGCTCTTTTGAATAAAAATAATAGTAAAGATATATTTTCTATCTTATCTATCAAATTCCCAGTATTGACATTATTATTTTTTACATCTTTGTTTGCAACTGGCATATATGGAGCAAGTACTCTTAAAGTAGAAAATAGTTTTGTTAATTACTTTAAAGAAGATACGGAAATATACAAAGGAATGAAATTGATTGATGAACAATTGGGAGGAACTACTCCCTTGGATATTATTATTCAATTCAAAGATGGGTCAAATGATGATTTGTCTTTTGAAGAGGAGGATTTTATGGATTTTGGAATTGATTATGATCCTTCAGACTACTGGTTTACTAAAGAAAAAATTGACAATGTTAAGAGTATTCACGACTATCTAGAAACGTATGATTTTGTAGGTAAAGTACTTTCATTGGCATCCATTATAAGAACTGCTGAAAAACTTAATTCTAATGAAGAATTTGATACTCTTGAACTCTCGGTTTTGTATAAAAAATTACCACAAGATATTAAAGATCAAATTTTAAAACCCTATGTGTTGATAGATAAAAATCAGGCAAGAATATCTCTACGTGTAATCGATACTCATCCTGAGTTAAAAAGAGCAAATTTCATTAATGAGCTTAGAGAACATATGGAGTCAAATTATAACAATCAAAATATTGAGGTAAGTCTTACTGGAATACTAATTTTGTACAATAACATGCTGCAAAGCCTTTTTGACTCTCAAATTAAATCTTTGGGAATTGTTTTAATGGGAATATTTATAATATTAATTATTTTATTCCGATCATTTAAAATAGCTTTAGCTGCTTTAATACCGAATTTAGTCGCCTGCTTTGTTATATTGGGAACTATGGGATTATTGAATATACCCCTAGATTTAATGACAATTACGATTGCCTCGATTACGATCGGAATAGCTGTAGATAATTGCATACATTATGTTTATAGGTATCGTGAATATATTGCGATAACTGGATCACACGCAGATGCGGTCAATAACTGTCAGAAAACAGTTAGTACTGCAATTAAAAATACTTCAGTAACTATTATGGCAGGTTTCTCAATTTTGGTATTTTCTAATTTTTATCCTACAATATACTTTGGAGCATTTACAGCACTTGCTATGTTTATTGCTTTAGTTGGAAGTCTTACTATCTTGCCAATATTACTCGGATATTTTAATAAAAATTCATAAGATGAACGAACTTAATTATTCTCAATTTCTCAATGCTTTTGACATTACTTTCCTAATCGTTTGCCTAATATCATTTTTTTTTGGTATTAAAAATGGATTATTAAAAAGTTTTTTTAATTTATTCAAATGGATACTAATATTTTTTATACTTAAAAATTGTTTTACCTTATTAAGGCCTGTTGCAGATCAATATATTACTAATGAAACTTTATCTGATGTAACAATATTTCTAATAACCCTCATAACCTCATATATATTTATTTCATTCTTACTAAAACTTTTTATTGGTTTTTTACAACCTAAAAAAAAGGGGCTTGTTGATATGGGGTTTGGAGGGGTCCTGGGCATTTTCAGGGGGTATATTGTAGTTGTGATAATTTTGTTTTTTATAAATCAGAATATATCTTCTAGCTTATTAAATGACTTTATGACTAGCAGTTCATTTGCTGAAATGGTAAATATCGGAGTAGGTTTTCTTGAACATATACCAAGAAATTTAGACGAAATAGGTATTTAACATGAGAAATCTAAATTGTCTTATTACAGGCGCCTCATCTGGAATTGGGGCAAGTATTGCTCAGGAGTTATCAAAGTCAGTTAAACACATATATATTTTGTCACGCAATACATCTAAATTAGAAGAGATAAATGATAAAATAATTTCAAATGGATGTGAATGTACAATTGTTCCAATTGATTTATGTGAACCTAATGTGATAGAAAATCTTTCTGAAAAAATATTTAAGAAAGATAGATTTTTAGATATTATTGTTTCATCTGCGGGCCAAATAACTAAATTATCGCCTGTAGAGTCAATTGATTTAAATGAATTCAATAAAACTATCAAATTAAACTATATTTCTAATTTTAGAATTATGAAAAATTTTCACCCTTTACTAAAAAATTCTAAGAAATCTAACTTAATTGTTATCTCTTCAATTAAAAATGAAATGCAGTCCCAATATTGGGGCATATATCAACCAATTATGACTGCTTTAAATGAATTAGTCATTAGTTTTGCCAATGAAAATAAAGGTACCTCTATAAATGCTAATATTATCTGCCCAGGTGCAGTAAATACTAAATTAAGAGAAAATATCATGCCTGGCGAGGATAAAAATAGCATAAAAGATCCAGTCGACGTAGCTAGAGCGGTTGTAAATTTCTTGCTATCAAATGAAAAAAGTGGTGAAATTATTAACCTTTAGTCTGAATAAGGATTGCTAGAGCTTATAAATTGATAAGAAATAGGCACTCCTTTTATTTTAAAAAAATCCCTGAATGCATTATCAAAGAATCTTTGAAAAATAAGAGGTGCTTTCTTTTTTGAATTAATAAAGACCTTAAAAAGTGGAGCGCCAGTCTTTATTTGCACAATGTATTTTGGCTTAATTTCTCTTTTTTTAATTTTTGGATATTTTGATTGTTTGTTTAAATAATTAAGGAATTTATTTAAATTTGTTTTTGTGATTTCAACGTGGACAAGTTTATTTTTGGTTATAATTTGTTTTATAAAATTCTTAATTCTAATATTTTTCTTTGCAGAAATGAAATCTGTGTTTATCATTTGATATTGACTGTAGTTGTTACTTAAATATTTATCTATCTTAGTTTTAAATTTCTTTCCCTCATCAATAAGATCCATCTTATTAAACAAAAAAAATATTATCTTTTTTTTTGTTATTGCCAAATCAGCTAGCCTAAAATCTTGCTTGGTAATATTTTCAACAGAATCTATGAGCAAGATTACTACGTCAACTTTGTCAACAAGTGTTATAACTTCCTTGTTTCTATTCTTTTCATCCAGATCATTGATCTTACTTTTTCGTCTCAGTCCTGGAGTATCAAAAATTGTAAAATCGTAACTATACAAAGTAAATTTATCTTTATACAAATTCTTTGTAAGTCCATATTCATCACCAACTGGAGAAATACTGTCTTTAAGTAAACAATTAAATAAAGTTGATTTACCTGAATTTGGCTTGCCAATAATACAAAAATTTATTTTATTCAAAATGGAAGACATTGGAATTTTCATCCATTATAAATACTGCGTTACTCAATATAATTGGCGGCAATATAATGCCTTTTACACCTAGACTGTCAGTTGATAATAATTCACCTGTCATTGGTGATACAATTTTTAATTCGCCAAAATAAGAAATATTATATAATAAACCATTTATTAAATAAGGTCCTAGCCATAAATTCAAATCCTTTGCTTTTTGACCTTTTTTATATTTTTTAAGTTCTGTAATCCAAAAAACTTCACCTGTATTTTTATTTAAACAGATAAGTTTTCCATCTTCATCAATAACATATATTTGAACTCCTGTAATAGTTGGTGTCCTGTATCCTGACAAATCTATTGCCCAATTCCTATTTCCATTAATAGCATTTGTCGATATCAATTTGCCGTTAGTGCTAACAGAAAAAATTGTATTATTTGATAATACTGGACTAGCTGAAATATCTTTTATATCAAAATTACTCAATAATGAGATTTTTGAGACATTTTCAGACCACAAAGGTCTGCCAGTATCATTATCAAAGGCAACTAGTTCCCCATTACTAAATGGAGCTATGATTATGTTCTCAAAACCTATTGGTGAAGCTGTAATAAGGCTTTTCTTATCTTCCGCAACTGTTTGAAAAGACCAGTCTATATCACCAGTTTCTAACGAAAGAGAAAACAATCTATTATCGGACGAAATAAATAAAATCTGGTTTCTATAAATTAGTGGTGGGGACAATATTGGAAATTCAATTTTTTTTTCCCATATTTTACTTCCATCTCTAGAGTCAATCAGCAAAATCTGCCCATATGCATCAACTAATACTATTTTATTATCAAAATAAGCAAGTCCGCCCCTAATAACTTCATATTTTTTATTTTCATCAATTTTTATATTAATTGAAAATAATATTTCATTGTTTGTGAGACTTTTACATTCTAAAAAACCTTTGGTAAGGATGTAGCAAAGCGTGTCGTTAAAATAAATAGGCTGAATAATGTTTAAAGCTCCTCTTGTCCCCGATACAATCTTTGTGTTATCTTCAAATTTCGATAAAGAGAATATATTATTCAAATTATTTCCAGGATTTTGAAAATGCTGCGACCAGTAATTTAATTCCTTTGGAGGATCTATTCTTATATCTTCAATATTTAATCCTAAAGTTTCCGTGATCTCTGAATCATAAGCCAATATGGAAAAACTATTAGTATCATTCTCTAATGTTTCATCTTTTGCACAACTAAACATTACAAATGTTGCAAGCAAAATAATATATAAATAAATTCTCATACTATTTAATTGTGTCTAAAAATTTAGTCACTCTAATAATAATATCTTTTGGTGTATTTTGATCATTCACTAGTTCATCAAATTTTTCTTTAGACAGTTTAGTGTTTCCTGCTAGTAAATACTTAATAGCAATAGTTTCTTTAAAGAGATATTTAAAAGAACTGTTTTCTAATTTATTTTTTTTGAGATATATTTTTATTTCACTCATCGGCATATCGTCTAAACTACTCATTAAATAAAAATAAATAGCCAGGTCAGTTAGGATAACATTCACTTTATCTTCATTGATTATCTCTAATAGCTTGTTTTTGCTCTCTTGTATTTTTCCATTTTCCATTAACAGCATCGCAATTTTGATTTGCGCTAAACCTGAGATGAATAATTTATTTGAACTTTCAATTTTACCTAAATTTTCAATCGTTTGGTTTAAATCTACTAAATCTGAAGAACCAATATATTTCTCTACTTCTTCTTCATAAAATGACTGATTTACTGATTTATTGATTTGATAACCAAGTACCGAACCAATTAATAAAATTAGTCCGCCAATTAAATAAACACGGTAACGTCTCCACAAATTTATTAGACGATCCTGTCTTAATTCTTCATCAACTTGTCTTAAAATATCTGACATTAATCTTCATCACCTTTTCTAATAATTTGAGGATTCATAGCATAAGTATGCTCCTTAGATGGAAACTCTCTATTTCTCACCTCACCAGCATATTGGTGTGCTGCCTTTTTTATTAAGCTTTCTAAATCAGCATATTTTTTTACAAACTTAGGGGCAATGTTAGTTAAGCCTAACATATCTTCTGTTACTAATACTTGGCCATCGCAATTAGGAGAGGCGCCTATACCAATCGTTGGTATCGATATTCTGGATGTGATGTCAGCAGCTAATGGTTCAGCCATACCTTCTAGTACTACTGAAAATGCTCCAGCCTCTTCTATTGCAATTGCATCATCAATATATTTACCCCAATCAAATTTATTTCTTCCTTTGACTTTATAGCCACCATCTATGAGGACACTTTGAGGCTGAAGACCAATGTGTCCCATTACTGGGATTGAACGGTCAGTTAAATATTTTACTGTTTCAAACATCTTTCTTCCACCCTCAAGCTTTACTCCATTGCAGTTTGTTTCCTTCATTACGTTTGCAGCATTCATAAAAGCTTTGTCAACAGACTCTTCATAAGTCCCAAAAGGCATATCAACTATAATGCACGACTGTTTTGTTGCATTAACAACAGATTTTGCATGCTCTATCATTTGAAAGAGTGTTACTGGCAATGTATTTTGATAGTCATACAGAACCATTCCAAGTGAGTCGCCTACTAATAAAAGATCACCGCAGCCATCAATAGATCTTGCAATCGGTGAGGTGTATGCCGTCAAGCAAACAATTGGGGTTTTTCCTTTTTGGTTTTTGATATCAATTACAGATTTACGTTTCATCCAGCGGTTTATACTTTAGAAATAGAAAAATTTCTATCAAAAGCTTAAAAACTGGCTATTTTCGCCTAACATTAGGGATTACTTCTTCTTGGTAGCCTTCATTGAATGAGTCAGAATCGCCATAAATTTCTGCTTCAAACCACTTGATAAACTCATCTGACTTTATCCCTTTCCAGTATTTCCATGACGATTGTGCAATGGGTGCTTTCATAACTCCAAGCTTTAGCATGTGCATTCTCATTTTGAGATGTGATTCATCAACGAACCCTTTTTCAACTTTCTCGTAGGTATCAAATATATCTACCAATAATGTATTTATAAAAATAGCGACGCGCCATTTATCTGAGTCATCTAGGTCACCTGTGGCCCAATCTTTTGCTAAAAAATTACTAAACTCCTTATCTTTCGCTGTATTAAAATATCTTTCATACATTCGTTGTGTAAGAGAATGTCCAAATTGAGCTTTAGTAATTTCATTTTGTTGATGAATTTGTAATCCCAAATAAATAACTGAGACGAGCACACCAAATGCCGCTACCATTTGTACAATAAGAAGAATAGTGTCTGTATTCATTAGGCTATTAAAGTTTTAGTTGTGGCAAATGCCTCTAAAGCTTTTTGACGGGATGAGCCAATTTCAACAATAGGCAGTGGATAATTCTCGCCAAGCTTCACACCTGCCGATCTTAGGACATCTTCAGGGGCTTCCCAAGGGTTAAATAAGAACTTATCTGGCATATCATTCAAAACAGGTAGGTATTTTCTTGTGTATTTTCCGTCAGGATCAAATTTCTGTCCCTGAGTTATTGGGTTAAAAATTCTAAAATATGGAGCGGCATCCGCGCCTGAACCAGCGATCCATTGCCACCCAGCACTATTGCTCGCTAGATCTGCGTCAATCAAGCAGTCCCAAAACCATCTTTCTCCATGATGCCAATGTAAAAGTAAATTTTTTACAAGAAATGACCCCACTACCATTCTTAGTCTATTGTGCATGTAGCCCGTTTGCCATAACTCTTGCATACCAGCATCAACAATTGGATAACCAGTTAGTCCTTTTTGCCATTTCTTTAATTTGTCTTTATCATTATCCCATGGAAAATTGTCGAACTTCTTTTGCAAGTTTTCTTTTGGAAGAAATGGAAAATGGTAGAGCAAATTAAAAGAAAACTCTCTCCAACCTAATTCACTCAAGAAGTGATCTAAGTCTTTCTTAATGCCTAATTTTCCTTCTTTTGTCTTAGCTCGGTACCACACTTGGTTTGGTGAGACTTCGCCAAAGTGTAAGTGAGGTGAAAGTTGAGAAACATTTTTGTTAGATGGAAAATTTCTCCCTTCTTTATAATTATTTAATCCATTCGAAATAAACTCTTCAATCTTACTCTTGGCACCTTCTTCTCCAGGAGACCAAAGAGAAATCATTTTATTATACCAATTGTGCTCAGGCATTAGCTCCAGGTCTTCTATTTTTAAATCATGATTATCAATTGATATTAAATTAGATAAATTGGGCACTGGTAGTGGCATACGAGGTTTATCTGAATTTAGACACCCTTTTCGATAGTATGGAGTGAATACTTTATATGGAGTTCCGTCTTTTTTTGCAATGTTCCATGGTTCCCATAACAGCGATCCGTTAAAAGTGTCTACATTAATATCTTTTTCGTTAAAATATTTTTTTATTTTTTTGTCTCGTTTAATTCTCCAAGGTTCATAACAACGATTCCAGAATATATTTGAAACTTCAAATTGATTATTAATTTCATCTAAAATATCTATTGGATTACCTCTAAAAAAAACGAGTTTATTTTTTAATGACTTATTTAATTTCGTTAATGAATGGTGCAACCACCACTTGCTTGCAGAGCCATTTATGTGTTCCTTTGAATTTACGTTATCAAATATAAAAATTGGTAAGGTCTTGCCATCCTCAAGTGCATTAGTTAAAGCGGGATTGTCAGATAAACGCAGGTCTTGCCTGAACCACATTACATTTATATTTTTTGCTAATACCATAATTTATATATAGCCTAATTATAGTTAGTTTCCATGGATTTGAACTGAAAGTCTGCAGTATTAAAAAGAATATTCAAAATTCTGAGTTGTTGGATTATGTCCTAGGAGTTTTGCTCCGTTTCTGATGTGGTAATGAGTGGCCATTGGTGTCAAAGGAGAGAGAGTTACAATCCTTTTATACCCCATCTCTTTGCCAAATTTTAAAGCCTCTTCCATAATTTTTTTGCCCGCACCTTTTTTTCTCGACCACACAGTATAAGCAATTATTGTATCAGCATTTTGCTCGTAAACGGCCAGTCGGCTCATTAAATCCAATTCTTTTATTGAATGAGGAACGTCCTTTGTAAAAGCTAAACACATAATGCCTTCAATTTCATTATTATATTCTAAACCATATATTTTTCTGTCATGCTTGGTTCTCCATTCAAGATCAAGCTCTGGTCTTACAGGGTCTTCAGAAACATCAATATTATCTAACTCAATAAATTTAGCTGTTTTAATCCAAGTAAAATCAGTAAAATTTAAATTAAATATTGATTTAAAAAAATTTAGAATTTTAAAAAATAATTTTTTCATTACTTTATTATAGTCGTATTCAATCTAATTTTTAGGTTAGATTTTAGTTAAATAGTCTTCTTATTCCCACTCAATAGTACCAGGAGGCTTAGAAGTCGTATCGTAAACTACGCGATTAATCCCTTTTACTTCATTTATAATTCGAGTTGATACTTTACTTAAAAATTCACCACTGAAAGGATAGAAATCAGCCGTCATGCCATCTACAGAAGTTACAGCTCTCAAGCCACAAACAAACTCGTATGACCTTTGATCACCCATTACGCCAACAGTTCGGACAGGCAATAGAACTGCAAAAGCTTGCCAGATTTCATTGTATAAATTGGCTGCTTTAATCTCATCAATATAAATTTTATCTGCATGTTGTAACATTCGCACTTTATCTTTTGTAATGTCACTTAATATTCGAATTCCTAATCCAGGACCTGGAAACGGATGTCTTTGAATAAATTCTTTAGGTAATTTTAGCTCTTTACCAAGTCTACGAACTTCATCCTTAAATAATTCTTGTAAAGGTTCGACAAGACCCAGTTTCATTTCTTTAGGCAGGCCTCCAACATTGTGATGTGACTTGATAACTGAAGTTGGCCCCCCATGAAAACTTTGACTCTCTATTATGTCTGGGTAGATCGTGCCTTGAGCTAAAAATTTTGCTTTAGAGATTTTGCTAGACTCAGCGTTAAATATTTTAATAAATAAATTGCCAATAATTTTACGTTTTTTTTCTGGATCAAATACTCCTTTAAGGGAAGTGAAGAATCTATTCTTGGCATTAACAGTAATAAGCTTTGATTTAAAATGCTTTTTGAACAAATTTTGCACTTCCTCAGTTTCATTCAACCTCATTAAGCCAGTATCGACATAGATACATGTTAATTGTTTGTTAATTGCTCTTGAAATTATTGCTGCTGTCACCATACTGTCAACTCCTCCAGATAAACCGCAAATGACACGGTTTTTTTCAACCTTAATCTTTATTTTGGCAACTTGAGTTTTAAGATAGTTTTGCATGCTCCATGAAGGTTTAGTTTTGCATATATTGATTATGAAGTTCTTGATTATCTTTTCACCTTGATGTGTGTGAACAACTTCAGGATGAAATTGAAGACCGTAAATATTTAGTTTTTTATTTTCTATGCCCACAAATTTAGAGTTTTTACTTTTCGCTATGATTGTAAAATCATTAGGCAATTTAATTGCCTTGTCACCATGACTCATCCATACATAATGTTGCTTATTTTTTAACTTAATGTTTTGAAAGAGCTTACTTTTATGAGTGTGCGTAATTAATGTTTTGCCAAATTCGCGTTCCTTTGATATTTCAACCCTACCTCCAAGTTGATGAACTATAAGTTGCATTCCGTAGCAAATTCCTAAAATTGGAATATTTAGCGAAAAGATTTTCTTATCAATTTTTGGTGTACGCGACTTATGAACACTTGCAGGTCCTCCTGAAAATATAATTCCAGTTGGCTTCGTATCCTTAATTTTATGCAACAGGTTCTTGTTACTTACAATTTCACAATAAACGCTTGCTTCTCGAACCCTTCTTGCGATTAATTGAGTTACCTGAGAGCCGAAGTCTACAATATAAATCATACTACTCAGCCAGTAATTTTAGATTATCAATTTCTTCACAGTCATTATCACAAAGGATTTCTAAATTAGAAATAAATTCGGCATAATCTTCTATGTTACCCAAGTTATACGCTGTCTTTCCTAAAAGAAAATTAAGCTCTAAATTGTGCGGCATTAATGTGAACGCAATATTATAATATTTATTAGCAGTGCTTAAGTCGTCAATTTTTTCATAAGATTTACCTAACAAAACAAACGATTCTGATGATTTGGGGTTAAAAACAATTTCCTTTTCTAAATATTTAATGGCTTTTTCGTAATTTGTTTCATTGAAATCCTCTAGAGCATTATCATAAAAACTTGACGCTGACCAAGAATGCGATGAGTATAAAAAAAAAGTTAAAAATATAAAATATTTCATCAACTTAAATGTTGGTTGGATAATTTGGTGACTCACGAGTAATATCAACATCATGCACATGACTCTCTTTTAATCCTGCTCCTGTGATTTCAATAAACTGAACATTCTTTTTAAATTGCATTATATCTTTTGAGCCTGTGTAGCCCATTGATGCTTTCAGGCCGCCAACAAGCTGGTATATTATTGGTGCTATTGGACCTTTGTAAGGCACTCTTCCTTCAATTCCTTCAGGTACATGTTTATTACTTTCTGTAATTTCCTCTTGGAAATATCTATCTGCAGACCCTCGCGCCATTGCGCCCAAGGAACCCATTCCACGATATGATTTATAACTTCTACCTTTAAATAAGTAGACTTCGCCTGGTGACTCGTCAGTTCCTGCAAATAATGATCCTATCATAACTGCGTTAGCTCCTGCGCCAAGCGCTTTTGCAATATCTCCAGAATATTTTATACCTCCATCAGCAATAACCGGAATATTTTTTTTGTTTGCAATTTCAGCACAATCCAAAATTGCTGAGAATTGAGGGACCCCTATTCCAGCAACCACCCGAGTAGTGCAAATTGACCCTGGACCTATGCCAACTTTTATACAATCTGCGCCTTTATCAATTAATTCTGCTGTAGCTTCTTTTGTAGCTACATTGCCAACAACTACATCAATAGAAAAATGAGATTTAATTTCCTCAAGAGTAGAAATGACCTTTTCTGAGTGGCCATGGGCAGTATCTATTACTAACATATCTACACCAGCATCAACTAAACGCTCAGCCCTATTAATTGCTTCTATTCCAACGCCTATTGCAGAACCTACTAACAGCCTACCTTTGGCATCCTTAGAAGCGTGAGGGTTCAATTGACTTTTTTCGATATCTTTCACTGTGATTAAGCCAATGCACTTTCTATTATCGTCAACAACGATTAGTTTTTCAATTCTATGGGCATGTAGGAGTTTTTGGGCATCATCACTAGAGATTCCCTCTTTTACAGTAATCAAATTTTCACTTGTCATTAACTCACTAATTTTTTGAGATATATTAGTTGCGAAACGCACATCCCTATTCGTTAAAATACCAAGCAATTTATCGTTACTATCTACTACAGGGACACCAGAAATCTGATGCTCTTTCATTAGATCTAAAGCATCTGATAGAGTGGCTTCAGGTGCTATGGTTACAGGATCAATTACCATGCCAGTTTCAAACTTTTTTACTTTTGCAACATTTTGTGCTTGATCGTCTATAGGCATATTTTTATGGAGTATCCCTAGCCCACCAGATTGAGCAATAGCGATAGCTAACTTATATTCTGTGACAGTGTCCATTGCCGAGGAGATTAATGGTATACCAAGTTTAATATTTGAGGTTATAGATGTATGAGATTGGACCTCAGTTGGCAGAATAGATGAGCGCGCAGGCTTTATTAAAACATCATCAAATGAAAGGGATTTCTGAATAGTGGAGCGCTCCATCTCTGATGATTAAATTATTTAACAAATTATGTCAATCAAGGTGTTATTTTTTTCTAAGGCAAACTAAATAAATCTCACTTGAATTTTTCCTACTTGATTTTGGCTTAAATGAAGTAACTTTATGAAAATTCCTTTTACATATAGTGAGTACGTCTGAAATATCACCTGATCTGAAATACTTAGCCACAAAATGGCCATTAGTATTAAGATTCTGAAGTGAATAACTTAATGCATTCTCAACTAAATCCTTGGAAAGAAGAAAATCAGACACTTTATTGCCTGACAAGTTGGGCGAGATATCAGAAAGCACTAGATCAAATTCACCTATAGTTTTAGAGATTTTTTCGAATTCGGGAGATAAAAAGTCTGATCTATAAAAAGTAACGCCTTTAATTTCTTCCATTTCCAGGATATCTACAGCAACTATTGAATTTAGGCTTTTCCCATAATTTTTAAGTACTTGGCACCAACTTCCAGGCGCTGAACCAAGATCAATTACATTTTCAGCCTCATTTAAAATTTTATATTTTTCAATAATTTCAACTAACTTGTAAGCAGCCCTGGATCTATAGTTATCACTAATAGACTTCTGCACAAATTCATCATTTACATGCCTTTTAAGCCATTTCTTATTTTTATCTTTGAATGATTTATTCTTTATTTTCATAAAATTGTTATTTTTCAATTATTTAACAATAAATACATACTACTTGAAATATAGCTAATTACCAATATATCACTTTGATATAGGTATTGATTATATATATCAACCTGATATAGATACCCTTTTTATAATGGATTTTTATATGAGATTTTTTAAATATTTTGCGATCATAATGACTTTATTATCAACGAGTAGTGCTGGGGCATTGAGTCTAAATGATGCAATTAGTGAATCTTTGGCAAATAACCTGCTGCTTAAAATGGAAGCTAACTCAGTAGATATTGCTGAAGAAGATTATTTTCAATCAAAATCAAATTACTTACCTTCAATTAGTCTTAACGCCAATATATCAGAAAATGAATACTCAAGCCTTAAAACTCAATCAGGAATTACTGGGAGTGATTACGAATTAACTCCAAGCAGTAAATCAATAATCTTATCTCAAAACTTATTCAGTGGTTTTAGTCGCTTTTACAATTCAATTTCGACAAAAGAATCTCTAAATCTGAAAAGACTTAATGAGAAGAAAGTTACTCAGGACATAATTTTAGAGACGATTGAAGCCTACTATAATGTCCTTATTGCTGAAAAATCAGTTAAGTCGTACAAGGACAATCTTGAGTCTGTTGCCGAAAGATCAAATGCAACAATCAAAGAATACGAAGTTGGCCTCGCCTCCAAAACTGATGTTGCTCAGGCCGAAGCTTTCTTAAATAATGCAAAGATTGATTTATTAGATTCTGAAATAATTCTTAAAAATTTAAAAAATTCATTCTTTGACTTAGTTGGTGTTGATGCAAAAAATTTAATATTTTCAGAAATTAATGCTGACATACCAAGCTCATTTAGTGAATTTAAAGAAATATTAATCGCTAATAATTACTCAATAAGGATGGCGGAAGTAAATTTAAAAATAATGAATGCTAATGTAGGAGTAGCACGCTCAGCATATTATCCTCAACTAAGTCTTACTGCTACTAAATCTGAATTAGATGAATTTTCAGCAGAGATAGATGAGCTCACAAATGAAGAAATTAAAGCCACTCTTAATTGGCCAATCTTTACAGCTGGAAAATCGCTATCTAATGTCCGCAAGGCAAAAGAAGTTAAAAATACGCAGTTAATACTTTTACTGAAAACGCAAAATGAAACCGTTATTCTCTCAGAAAATATCTGGGACAAATATAAAATTTCAGAACAAACGATAAAAGCTGCTGAGCTAACGTATAATGCCAATCAAACTGCATATAAAGGTACTGTGATTGAGCAAGAAGTTGGTGAAAGAAGTGTTCTTGATGTTTTAATTGCAAGGCAAGCACTGCTTAACTCAGAGATTAATTATTTTAACAAGCAGAAAGATAGGGAAATAGTTAAAACTCAAATTATGTATTTAGCAGGATTACTTAATTTTGAAAATTTAGAGGTTAATTAATATGCAAAAAGATACTTTATGTTTAGGCTTACTTTCTTTGGGCCCAAGATCAGGTTATGAAATTAAACAAATGTTTGAAGGCCCTTTATCAGATTTTTACAGCTTAAGCTTTGGAACTATTTATCCAACTTTAAATAAACTCCAGGATGAAAAATATGTTTCATGTAAGCAATTATCTCAAAGCAAAAAGCCAGATAAAAAAGTTTATACAATCACTAAAAAAGGAAAGGACTTAATGAAGGATAATTTATTAGGAGATGCCTCAGCCTATATACGTTCAGGCAATTTTGGTGATCAAATCAAATCAGAATTCTTTTTACTTTTATTATTTGCAAGATATCTGCCTAAAGAAACTTTAGACACAGTATTAAATGAAAGAGTTTTATTTCTAAGGCAGAAACTGGAACAATTTAAATATGACGGTCCAGTTCCATCAGATCTTCAGGCTCTTAGAAATGAAAAATCTGTTGCCTTTATTAGAGGTCTGGCAACAGCCCTAATTGAAAGTGGTTTAAATTATATGGAAAAAAATAGAGGAAAGCTGAATTAGTATGTTTAAAAAAATCCCTATCAATATCGTCTCAGCAATTGTAATATTTATTCTTGTTTTTGCGTGGATAGTTTCGGGCTTGTTTTCTTCAGACGAAACTAGCTCATCTGAAATAATAGCGAATAGTGAAACAGTTGAGAAGATCACTGTCAGGGCCAGTGAATTTTCATCCCAAGATAAAACATATTATCTCACAGTACGTGGAAGAACTGAGGCAGATAAAGTTGTTATGATTAAGCCAAAAACGTCCTCTAATATTTCAATGGTAATAAATCCAGGACAAAACGTGACAGCAGGTGAGCTCATTTGTTTACTCGATAAAGAAAACAGACTAGCTGGATTAAATGAAGCAAACGCAAACAAAAATAAAGCTCAATTACAATTTGACGCAATCCAAACACTTGCAAATGAGGGTTACAGATCAGAAAATGCTCTAGCCACAGCTGAGGCTGCTCTGAAATCTGCTATAGCGCGAGTTGAGATGGCGCAAAATGAACTTGATAACATTAGAGTTGTTGCTCCATTTGATGGATATGTTGAAGATGTTTTTGTTGAAGTCGGTGATTTAATTACTCCTGCAACTCCATGTGCAAAAATAATGCAACTTGATCCGATGAAAGTAACAGGTGAAGTTACAGAAAAGAATGTTGCACAACTGTCAATTGATCAAAAAGTAAGCGTCAAGATGTTGAATGGAGAGACTATTGAAGGGAAAATTAACTTCATTAGCAAAAGTGCTAATCCAAGCACACGTACATACAAGGTAGAAGCAACAGTACTAAATAAAGATGGAAATATTCTTGAAGGACTTACTGCAGAGATGAGGGTACCATTGAATAAAGTTAAAGCCCACCTAATACCATCTTATTTACTATCACTGAATGATGAAGGCGAATTGGGAATAAAAATAGTTGAAAATGAAATAGTTAAATTTCTTCTTATTCAAATCATAGAAGATGGGCTTGATGGCTTATGGGTATCAGGATTGCCGGATGAAGTGACTATTATAACTGTAGGTCAAGAATATGTAATAAACGGCCAAAATGTTAACGTTCAATTGAGTGAGATTTAGTTTAAGTGGTAGATTTCTTAGTTGATAGAAAAAGAACAGCTCTTGCGCTTCTATTAGTGCTTATTTTTGCTGGGATTATTGGAAGAATGAATATTCCAATTGAGAACAGACCAGAAATTACAATACCAGTAGTTTATGTAGGCGTTTCACTTCCTGGCATATCACCAGAAGATGCTGAGAGACTTCTGCTTAAACCAATAGAAGATGAGGTGAGAAGTATCGAAGGCATTGATGAACTTCAAGGCTTTGCTCTTGAAAATTTTGCTGCCGTTATTGTCAAATTTGACGCTGCTGAAACTATGAAGAAATCTCTAGACAAGGTTAGAGATGCTGTTAATGACGCAAAAGTTAAGTTCCCTGACGAAGCGAACGATCCGATGGTGAGGGAAGTATCAGTTACTGAAGATCCAACAATTATACTTTCAATAAGCTCAAAATCAGCCTCAGAGAGATTTATATTGGACCTTGCTCGTGAAATAAAAAAAGATGTTGAGCTAATTCCTGCAATATTTGAAGCAGAAATGGTTGGTGGAAGAAAAGAACAACTTGAAGCTGTAATTAATAGAACTCAGCTTGAGAGTTATAATATGTCCTTCATGGAAATAATAAGCTCAGTTGCAAATAATAATCAAGTAGTAACAGCAGGTGAAATTAAAACTGCTCAGGGTCAATTCTCTGTAAATGTTCCAGGTTTATTTGAAACTGCAAGAGATGTTTATGAACTGCCAATAAGATCGACGGATAACAGCTCCGTATTATTATCTGATATTTCTGAATTAAAGAGAAATTTTAGAGATAGAGAAAACTATACTAAAGTTAATGGCGAAATTGGCGTTTCTCTTCTTATTAAAAAAGCTAGAGGTGAAAATGTTATTGAGACTATAGATGAGGTTGAGAGAATTGTTGATAAATATAAATCTAAAGTTTCCTCAGATGTAAGTTTTAATTATGTCATGGATACTCGAAGTTATATTTCAGATAACGTCGACTCGCTTCAAGGTAATATTATTTTAGCTACAGTAGTAGTTTTACTAGTCACTATGATTGCCCTTGGAATCAGATCCTCTTTAATAGTTGGTTCAGGTATTCCAGTTTCAATCTTAATTACAATATTCGTTATGTACGCACTGGGCTATAATTATAACTTCATGGTCATGTTTGGCATATTAGTTGCATTAGGAATGCTTATTGATGGCTCTCTTGTAGTGGTTGAGTTAGCTGATAGAAAAATGCTTGAAGGATTTAGTAAGCAGGAGGCATATGTCTATTCAGCAAAAAGAATGTTCTGGCCTATCGTTGCTTCATCTGCAACAACCCTAGCCGTATTTGCCCCACTTTTCTTCTGGCCCGGTGTATCTGGTCAGTTTATGTCCGTACTTCCACTCACAATCTTTATTGTCTTGTCTATCGCATTGGTTTTTAGCTTAATGTTTGTTCCGGTAATAGGAAGTGTATTTGGCAAGCCTTCAAATGCATCAGCTGATGTTTATCGTAGCCTTGGTTCTGATCAAGGAATCAATCTCAATGAACTAACCGGATATGTAGGAAAATATGTAAATATATTAAGCTACGTCATTAAAAGACCCATTATTACCCTATCGTTAATATTTTTTGTTATTTTTGGCATTATAGCAACTTACTCAAACTTCGGTAAAGGTATGGTATTTTTTACTTCTAATGACCCTTACTTTGGAGTTGTCAAAGTCTACGCAAGAGGAAACTTATCTGTCGAGGAGGTAAATGATCTAGCGCAAGAAGTGGAAGATGCGATGATAAATCAGTACGGCATCAAAAGTTATTTTTTACAGACTGGGCAATTTAGTAGTGTTGGGCCTTCAGGCGGTGGATCTTCTGAAGATTTAATTGCAACAGCTTACTTTGAGTTCATTGAGCGAGGCAAAAGGAAAAATGGACATAAAATAATGGACGATTTAAGAAATGAACTTAGTAATATTAGCGGCATTAAGTATGAAGTCATTGAAGAAACAGGCGGGCCACCTGTAGGCAAAGATTTAGAAATAAGAATAACTGGACCGACGAGTGATATTTTAGTTCCAGTGACTAAGTCGTTAAGAGACTATATTGACAATCTTGATGAGTTAATAAGCATTGAAGATACTCTACCTATTCCATTAGTAGATTGGGAGCTGACCATTGATAAACCAAAAGCTGCACAATTTGGCGTTGATATTTTTACTATTGGTACGGCAATTAAATTGGTCACTGAAGGAATAATGATTGGCAAGTATAGGCCAAATGACATTGATGAAGAATTAGAGATCTACGTAAGGTACCCTGAAAGCGATAGATCAATTGATCAACTTGACAATGTAATGATTGAATCATCTGTTGGCAAAGTTCCTATTAGCAATTTCCTTACGAAGAAGCCAAAGCAAAATGTTAGTTTTATCAGAAGATGGGACGCAAGAAATGCTATGTACATTAAAGCAAACGTGACTGAGGGCACTTCAACCGGTGAAGTTGTGGAGAAGTTAAGTAGCTGGGCAGATGATCAAGCATTTCCACCAAATGTTGACATTGCTTATGGAGGCGAAAATGAAGAGCAAAATGACTCCATGAAATTTATCGTACAGGCATTTATAATTTCTGTATTGATAATGGCAGCATTACTAGTAACCCAATTCAATAGTTTCTATCAATGCTTTATAATTCTTACCGCGGTTATAATAAGTACCGCAGGCGTATATTTAGGACTACTAGTATTTGATCAGGCATTCTCCGCCATATTACATGGTATTGGAATTGTTTCATTGGCAGGAATTGTTGTTAATAATAATATTATTCTAATTGATGCATACAATTTCGTTAGTAACAAAAATAAGGACGATGTCTATAATAATGTTCTTAAAGCATGCGCACAAAGATTAAGGCCTATCTTTCTTACTACAATTACAACTATGCTGGGATTAATTCCTTTGGCATTGAATTATAGCATCGATCCAATAGCAAGAACAATAGAGTATGACTCAAACGTGAGTGGTTTTTGGACATCGCTTGCACAATGTATTGTATACGGTTTGAGTTTTTCAGCAATATTGACATTAATCGTCACACCTTGCTTGCTTATTTTGCCTTCGCACGTACGCAGTTATGTAAATAATAGTAAACTTTTTTCATTTACCACAAAAAATGCTTCGTAATATTCTAGCATCTATTCTTTTCAGAAAAAAAACAATATCAACAATCTTGTTAATGATTGTTTTGCTTGGTGTACTTTCTTATGTGACTTTTCCAAAGGAAGAAATGCCAGAAATTGATCTTAAAACAGTAGCATTGATTGTTGAATACAAAGGAATGTCATCAAGCGAAATAGAAAAACTTATAACCGAACCACTTGAGAGAAAATTAATGTCGCTTCAGGATATTGATGAAATTGTTTCAATATCAAAAGATAATATTGCCTCTTTCATGATTGCCTTTGAACTTAATACTAAAATTCAAAATTTATCTAAGCTCATAAGAAATACAATTACTGACGCATCTGAAGAACTTCCTGCAGAAATGGAAATTATTGAAGTAAAAGAATATGATTCATCAATGTTTTCAAATATTTATGTTGGTATTTATGGTGACGTTCCCTATGATATTTTAGAAAAAACTGCAAATGCTTATAAAGACCAGCTAGAAAAAATTAATAATGTAACTGAGGTAGATATTGTTGGTAAAAGAGACGAAATTGTCAAAGTTACCCTCGATCCATCCCTTCTTCGCAAATATGAACTTGATGTTGCAGATGTTTATGGGGCGTTAAGAAAATATAATAATATTGTACCCGCTGGAACACTTGTCAGTGATGATGCTAACTATTCAATAAAAATTCCTGGTCTTTATGAAAACTATAGGGAAATAGGTGAACTCCCTATTAAAATGGATAAAGGATTTATATTAAAACTTGATGATATTTCAGAAATCAGGAGAACATATGACGATAAAAAAAATATTGTAGTTGTTAACGGTAAAACTGCATTAAACATGCAAATATCAAGAAAAGCTGGGACCAATATTATTGATACATATAATTCAGTTAAAAAGGTACTTAGAATTAATGATGGAAAATTTCATCCTGATATCAAAACACAAATAATAGACGATGAATCTGAGCAAGTTGAGCAAAGAATTGAATCCTCAGAAAATACAGTCATAACTGCAGTCATTCTTGTAATGATTATTGTCATCGCGGCACTAGGCATAAGAAGTGGCACTATTGTGGGACTCTCAATTCCAACTACATACTTATTTTCCATCTTAATTCTGGACTCTATGGGACTGACTTATAATTTAATGACTGTTTTTGGTCTCATCTTGTCAGTTGGACTACTAGTAGATGGACCAATTGTGATAACTGAATATGCGCGCTCAGAACAAGAACGTGGAGTTCGTCGAAGAGATTCATATATTAATTCCTCTCATACTATGTTTTGGCCAATTGTAGCTTCTTCATTAACAACAATTGCAGCTTTCTTTCCATTATTATTTTGGCCTGACATGCTTGGTCAATGGCTAAGAGTAATTCCATTGACTGTAATTGTTGTGCTATCAACATCATTAGTGGTTTCTCTTATTTTCCTACCAGCAATGGGATCAATGATAGAGAGAAAAACAGCCCAAATGTCTGATGAGAACAAAAGAAAAGAAGGATATTTCCTCAGAGTCTATGAAAGAAGTGTATCAAGAGCAATAAGAAGTCCATTGATAGTTTTGCTTTTAACTATTTTCACATTTCTGTCGGTTATTTTCATCTATAGCCAATATAATAATGGTGTTATTTTCTTTCCGAACGATAAAGCAACAAACGCTCGAGTTGAAGTTATGGCGCGTGGAAATTTCTCTCCCACAGAAACAGCCGAATATATAAAAGAAGTCGTAGAAGTTGTAGAGGCTAACCCTTATATTGGAAACTACGTTGCAAATACAATAAATAGAAACCGGATTTGGCTTTTTGATCAAAGTCCAACTGATATAGTTGGCAGGCTGTGGATTGATTTAATTCCAGAAGATGAAAGACCTGATAGTGATCTGGTACTACAAGATATACAAGATGAATTAAGTAAGATTAGTGGATACGAAGCTAGGATTTCAGGGAATACTTATAGTTCAGCTATTGTTGGTCCAAAAGACATCGAGATCGAAATCTCCTCAGCAAATAAATTTGTTTTAAGGCAGGTTGCAGAAATAATAAAAGACAAGCTGGTGAACTCAAAAGAAGTAAAAGATATTGAAATAAAATACCCTATAACTGGTGTAGAATGGGAATATAAGGTTGATAGAAAACAAACTGGAAAATACAACATATCAATTCAACAAATTGGCTCTATCATCAATCTAGCAACAACTGGTGCAAAGATTGGCGCGTTAAGACCAATTAATAAGAATGAAGAAATAGATATTAAATTATTTTTACCAGAGGAAATGCGTTCGCTTGATGAGGTTGAAAACTTATTTATACAAACTGACTTTGGCTCTGTGCCAATTTCAAGATTCATAGAGAAAGAACCCAATAAAAAAATATTTTCTATTGGCCGGAAAGATTCCTCAAGAATATTGATGGTAGATGCAAATACTGCTGAAGGGTATAAAACAGCTGATCAAATAAGAAAAATAAAATACTGGTTGACGCAAGCTAATCTTCCCATTGACGTTAAAGTTAACCTTATAGGAGAAGCAGAAGACTCAAGATCTTCTCAAGTATTCATATTATCAGCATTTGCTGCAGCATTGCTGCTTATGTTTATAATTTTGATATCTTTATTCAATAATTTTTATCACACATTTTTAGTACTTTTTTCAATTGTACTTTCTACGACAGGGGTATTTGTTGGACTACTCGTATTACAGCTTCCATTCAGCGGCGTAATGACTGGGCTTGGAATTGTTGCGTGTACTGGGATAGTTGTTAATAACAATATTATTTTAATAGATAGTTATAGAAAAATTAAAAAGAACGAAAGTGATCGATTTGTTGCAATCATTGCCGCTGCTAAAAGTCGGATAAGACCTATTTTTTTAACAACGATAACAACTGTGTTTGGTCTACTTCCCTCAGCATTGCAGATAAGCGTTGATGTATTTGACAGAACAATAAGCTATAAAAGTGCAGAAAGCTATTTCGTTGAGCCTTTAGCTTGGGCAATCGTTTTTGGTCTTTCATTTGCCACCATTGCAACTTTGTTTGTTACGCCTGCCCTACTGGCTTTGCCTAATAGCTTAAATGTTTTTTTTAGTAGATTTAAGAATTACAGAGATATACCAAATATTAAAAGTAATTTAGTAAATTAAATATGAAATCAATTGCTGTTTATTGTAGCTCTTCAAATAAAATCAGTAAAACTTTCAATGACGAAGTCTCTAAAATTGGCAAACTTCTAGCTCAAGAAAAATTAAAAATTATATATGGTGGAGGTGACATGGGCCTAATGGGTGAACTATCCAAAAGTGCTACTCAGGCGGGTGGTGAAGTAAAAGGAGTGATAACTGAACACCTCATTAATATTGAACGAAAAAACGTAAGTGAAAATAATGTGAAAATTGTCAATACTATGCATGAAAGAAAGATTGAAATGTATAATTCTGCCGACTCCTTTCTTATTCTTCCAGGTGGTATCGGCACTCTAGAGGAATTTTTTGAAGTTCTGTCTTGGAAACAGCTGAACCTTCATAATAAACCAATTTTTATATATAATTTTGAAAATTTCTGGGACCCTCTTGTTGAATTGATAGAGCACATGATCAAAAACAATTTTGCTGGTGAAAATATGAAAGAAGCATATAAGGTAATCAAAAATCATTCAGAATTAGAAAAAGAACTGAGAATCCGTGAATAAAATTAAAGTTAAAACACCGTTAGTCGAGATAGATGGTGATGAGATGACAAGAATTATTTGGCAATTTATCAAAGATAAACTCATACTTCCCTATCTTGATATTGAACTTGATTATTACGATCTTGGAGTTGAAAGCAGAGATAGAACCAATGATAAAATTACAGTCGATTCTGCGAATGCCATAAAGAAATATGGAGTTGGAGTTAAATGTGCCACAATAACTCCTGATGAAGATCGAGTAGAAGAATTTAAACTTAAGGAAATGTGGCGCTCACCAAATGGAACTATAAGAAATATACTTGGTGGAACAGTTTTTAGGGAACCGATTGTTTGTAAAAATGTTCCTAGACTTGTGCCTGGATGGACTGACCCCATTGTCGTAGGTAGGCACGCATTTGGGGATCAATACAAAGCGACAGATTTTAAAGTTCCTGGCAAAGGAAAACTTAGTATTAAATGGACGCCCGAAGATCCGAATATGGAAACAATCGAAAAAGAAGTTTATGAATTTCAATCAAGTGGCGTTGCCATGGCGATGTATAATACAGACGAGTCGATCAGAGACTTTGCAAAATCTTGCATGAACTATGCATTGATGCGTGAATGGCCTGTTTACCTATCTACTAAAAATACTATTTTGAAACAATACGACGGTCGTTTCAAAGATCTCTTTCAAGAGGTATATGAAAAAGACTTTGCTGAGAAATTTAAATCACTCGATCTAGATTATGAGCATAGATTAATAGATGATATGGTCGCATCTGCGTTGAAATGGAACGGAAAATTTGTATGGGCATGTAAAAACTACGATGGGGATGTACAATCAGATACTGTTGCTCAAGGATTTGGCTCACTAGGACTCATGACAAGCGTGCTTATGACGCCAGACGGAAAAACTATCGAAGCAGAAGCTGCTCATGGAACAGTCACAAGACATTTTAGATTGCATCAAGAAGGCAAGCAAACTTCAACGAACCCTATAGCCTCTATATTTGCTTGGTCAAGAGGCCTTAAATATCGTGGAAAGCTGGATGAGAATGATCAACTTATTGAGTTTGCAGATAAGTTGGAAAAAGTATGCGTTGAAACAGTTGAAAGTGGATCAATGACAAAGGATCTAGCTCTGCTGATGCCTCATGAACAAGATTGGCATAGTACAGAAGATTTTTTAGAAATTATTGAACGTAACCTTAATAATAAACTTACTGTAACTTACCAATAATAAATTTTCTTAGCTCTCTTTTTTGATCATCTTCATTAATCAACATGCCTCCTGATTGGGCAAAATCTTTTCTACCTCCACCACCTTTTCCATTTGAAATAGAGGACGCAAATTTAGCAATTTCATCTGCACCAATTTTATCAGTCAATTGATCAGTTACGCCTATTAGAAAACTTAGCTTATCACCTTTTTTAGCACAAAGAATTATAATACCGTGATCTGATATTAGTTTTTTGTACTTATCAATAAGTGGTCTCAGTTCATTAATTAATACATTCTCACAGAATTCAATAATAATATTGTGATCCGAGTTATTGCCAATACTTAATTCTATTGCTTCTTTAAGCTGTCTTATATTTTCTGTAGAAGCTTCTTTTTCTTTTTTAATGTCCTGTTTTTTTTCTTCTGATTTAAGATCTTCTTTCTTCTTTTCTTCGTTAAATTTTAATAGGTCATCGCCTCTCAAAGCTTCAATTCTTCTTACTCCTGATGCAGCTGAGGACTCACTTACAATTTTTAATTCTCCTATTTCATTGGTATTAGAAACATGGGTTCCTCCACATAACTCTGTGCTGTATGTTTTATCATTAAATTTTCCTATCTTGAGAACCCTAACTTCATCTGAATACTTTTCTCCAAACAGGGCAAGGGCACCAGCCTTTACTGCGTCATCCGGTGACATAATTAGTGTCTCTACCTTAGAACCAGTTTTAATAACTTCGTTTACTTTATTTTGAACATCTTCGATCTCTAGATTTGTCATTGATTTATGATGACTAAAATCAAACCTTAATTTATCATTTGAGACTAAGGATCCTTTCTGTGTAACGTGCTCCCCTAACCTGTCTCTAAGAGATTGATGTAAAATATGTGTGGCTGAATGATAAGCTTTACAATCATTTCTTTGTTTTTGGTTAACTGATAAAACTGCATTAGATCCATTCTTAATTGTTCCTTTAATCATGACTCCTATGTGCAGAATTAACTTGTCCTTTTTTTGAGTATCCATAACTGAAAACTCAAAATCTTCTCCCTGTATCACTCCCGTATCTCCAATTTGCCCACCCGACTCAGCATAAAATACAGTTTGGTTAAGCATAATAATTCCTTCTTCTTTTTCTTTTAATTCAGCGACTCTTTTATCATCTTTAATAATTGACAGAACTTCACCTTGAGTTTCAATGCCATTGTACCCAAGAAATTCAGTAGCTAATAATTCTTTGTTTAATTCAAACCAAATCTTATCAGTCACAGAACCGCCTGCACCTGACCAATTCTTTCTAGCTAATTCTTTTTGCGCTTCAAGTTTTTTATTAAAACCATCTATATCTATAGAAATATTATTACTTCTCAATATGTCCTGCGTAAGATCAATGGGAAAACCGTACGTATCATAAAGTTTAAACGCTGAGTCTCCTGGAAAAGTATCACCGGATCGTAAATCTTTAGTTATATTATCTAGCTGCGAAATACCTTTATCTAGAAGATTCTTAAATTTTTCCTCTTCATACTTCAACGTCTCTTTTATTAATATTTCAGCTCTTAATAATTCTGGGTATGCTTCCTTCATATTAAGCATTAACGTGGGCACTAATTGGTGCATCAATGTATCATTATAATCAAGTAGATGAACATGCCGCATTGCTCTTCTCATTATTCTTCTTAGCACATATCCTCTTCCTTCATTAGAAGGCAATACCCCGTCTGCAATCAAGAAGCAGGAGGAACGTAAATGGTCAGCAATAACTCTATGACTTGAAATTAACTTATCATCATCAGATTTAGTAATCTCTATAGAATTACCAATAATCTCTTTTATACTGTCAACTTGATAATTATCATTAGTTCCTTGCATAACGGCTGCAATTCGCTCAATGCCCATCCCTGTATCAATAGAAGGTTTTGGAAGATCTATTCTTTCATTGGAATTCAATTGTTCGAACTGCATAAATACTAAATTCCATATCTCTACAAACCTGTCCCCAGTTTCATCGGCTTCACTAGGGAGCTTTCCATTAAACTGATCACCGTGATCATAAAATATTTCGGAACAAGGTCCGCAAGGACCAGTTTCACCCATTGACCAAAAATTATCTTTTGTAGATATTCTGATTATCCTATCATCGCTAAGGCCAGCAACCTTTTTCCAAGATTCATACGCCTGTTCGTCATCATGATAGATTGTAACGCATAGTTTATCTTTGTTTATAGCAAGTTCAGATGTAATAAATTTCCAGGCATACTCAATTGCATCTTCTTTAAAATAATCACCAAAAGAAAAGTTGCCCAACATTTCAAAAAAAGTGTGGTGTCTTAATGTATAGCCAACATTCTCTAAATCATTATGCTTACCTCCAGCCCTGATGCACTTTTGGGCAGTGACTGCTCGCTTGTAGTCTCTACTTTCTAATCCAGTAAATACATTTTTAAATTGTACCATTCCTGAATTGGCAAACATAAGTGTCGGATCATTCTGTGGAACAAGTGGGCTTGAATGAATATGCTTATGGCCCTGGTTTTCAAAATATGAAATGAAAGCGTTTCTAAGATCATTAATTCTCATATGTTACGTATAACATCCTGTTGAATAAAAGGCAAAAAGGCGCTTTTCAGCGCCTCCTTGCTATGATCAATTATTATAGTTAAAAATTATTCTTCTACTGTTTCTTCAGTGTCTGAGTTTTCACCAATTTGCTCAGGCATTTCTTCTGACTGGCCTCTAATTATCGACTCAATTTCTTGGGCTATAGCAGGATTTTCCTTGAGGAAGATCTTAGAATTTTCTCTTCCTTGCCCAATTTTCTCACCTTTATATGAGAACCATGCGCCAGATTTTTCTACGGTTCCTACTTTAACTCCAAGGTCAATAAGTTCGCCTAACTTTGAAATACCTTCACCGTACATTATGTCAAACTCAACCAATCTAAACGGTGGTGCAACTTTATTCTTTACAACTTTAACTCTAGTTTGGTTGCCAATAATTTCATCTTTATCTTTGATTGCACCAATTCTCCTAATGTCCAATCTACAAGATGAATAAAACTTTAAAGCGTTTCCTCCTGCAGTCGTCTCAGGGCTTCCAAACATAACTCCTATTTTCATTCTAATTTGATTAATAAAGATAACCATGCAATTAGATTTTGAAACTGATCCAGTTAGCTTTCTCAATGCCTGACTCATCAGCCTAGCTTGAAGGCCCATATGTGCATCGCCCATTTCTCCCTCAATTTCTGCCTTCGGCGTCAATGCAGCTACTGAGTCAACTACAAGTACTGATATTGCTTTTGATCGAACTAGTGAATCTGTAATCTCTAATGCTTGCTCTCCTGTATCAGGTTGAGAAATTAGCAATTCATCAATATTCACCCCTAATTTCTTAGCGTATGCAGGATCCAATGCATGCTCTGCATCAATAAACGCACAGTTCTCACCGCTCTTTTGTGCCTCTGCGATTACATGAAGAGCTAAAGTAGTTTTACCAGATGACTCCGGACCATAAATCTCAACAATTCGTCCTTTTGGCAAGCCACCAATTCCTAACGCCACGTCTAAGGACAAGGATCCAGTTGAAATTGCTTCTATATCCATTGCTGTTCTTTGTCCCAGCTTCATAATTGAACCTTTTCCGTAGGTCTGCTCAATTTGAGACATTGCTACATCTAAGGCTTTTGCTTTTTCAGAGTTGTCCATTTTTTTATCGTCTACTACTTTCAAATTTGCTTTGCTCATCTGCTTTCTCCAAACTGTAATTTATAATTGTTCTCAATGTACACATTTTGTTCTATTTTTACAATACTAGTTAAATTACTGTTTTTATTGTATAAAATATAATTTGTTCAGTTAATGTTCTTATATTTTATATTTTTATCAACAGGTGATTCTATTTACAGATGTTACATCCATAAGCAAAATACGCGTATAAATATATAAATTTGGCTGATTTTCTTTGTTAATAAGTTTTTCTAGTCGTCAGAATGCAATTTTTCGTTTCTTTCATGCATTTCTTGAGCCTCTATACTCAGTGTCGTCACTGGTCTTGCGTCTAATCTCTCAATATTAATGGGCTCTCCTGTAACTTCGCAGTAACCATAACTTCCATTTTCGATTCTAGCTAATGCTTCATCTATTTTAGCAACTAATTTTCGTTGCCTGTCTCTTGATTTGAGTTCTAGTGTTTTTTCTGATTCTTGTGTAGCCCTATCAGACATGTCAGCTGGAGCGATTGAATCCTGAAGATTTTCTACAGTTTCTCTACTTTCTTTATAAATGTCATTCTTCCAATCTTTAAGCTTTGTTCTAAAATATTCCTTTTGTTTCGCATTCATGAATTTTTCAGATTTTGTAGGCTTGTAGCTCTTTGGAAGTTTCACCATGTTTACTCCTTTTGGATTTAGAATTAAAAACAGTCTGGTGCTTTTAGTAGTTTTTGATATTTAAGTCAATTGAACAATACAATTTTTATGATTGATATATAGCTAAAATATAATATGTTTCCTGAAACAATTTTAAGAATTTAATGAAATTTGAAGGCACAAGTTCATATATAGCTACTGAGGACTTAAAAGTTGCAGTTAATGCAGCCATAACCTTGGAAAGACCAATTATTGTAAAAGGAGAGCCTGGCACCGGCAAAACTATGCTGGCTCATGAGGTTGCTCAATCATTAGGGGCTGAGATTATCACATGGCATATTAAGTCAACGACCAAAGCTCAACAGGGGCTGTATGAGTATGATGCTGTTACTAGGTTAAGAGACTCTCAGCTTGGAGATGAAAAGGTTAAAGACATTAAAAATTATATAAGTAAAGGTAAATTGTGGAATGCTTTTGAAAGCAATAAAAGACCTGTACTTTTAATTGATGAGATTGATAAAGCAGATATTGAATTTCCAAACGATCTTCTTCTCGAACTTGATAAAATGGAATTTTTTGTTTATGAGACAGGAGAAACCATAAAGGCAGAAAATAGACCTATTGTAATCATCACTTCAAATAACGAAAAAGAACTACCTGATGCCTTTTTAAGGAGATGTTTTTTTCATTATATTAAGTTTCCTGATCCAGATACTATGGAAGAGATTGTTAATGTACATTATCCCGAAATTAAAAAAGACCTAATACAAGAAGCATTTAAGATTTTTTATGATATTAGAGAAGTCCCAGGTATCAAAAAAAAGCCGTCAACTTCAGAGCTTATTGATTGGCTTAAATTGTTGATGACAGATGACGTGGATGCAAAAATATTGAGGGAAAAAGATCCTAAAAAACTAATTCCACCTCTTCATGGAGCCCTTCTAAAAAATGAGCAAGATGTCCATTTATTTGAGCGATTAGCCTTTATCTCTCGAAGAGAAAATGAGAATCTTGAGTAGAACTGATTTTTCATTAAGATAAATTAATATGTTCATTAATTTTTTCTTTGACCTTAAACAAGCAAGTTTACCTGTATCCTTAAAAGAATATTTAATGCTTATGGAGGCCATGAACAAAAGGGTTGTAGACTCTTTTAATGTAAATGATTTTTATTACTTAAGTCGATCAGCGCTAGTTAAAGACGAGAGATATCTAGACAAATTTGACAGAGTCTTTGGACATTCTTTTAAAGGACTTGAAAACTCTGAAGGTGAAACAGAAAAAGAAATACCAGAAGAGTGGTTGAAGCTTATGGGGCAAAAATACCTTACTGACGAAGAGAAAAAAATGGTTGAGTCCTTAGGTGGTTGGGACAAGCTAATGGAAACATTAAAACAACGTTTAGAAGAACAAAAAAAACGTCACCAAGGCGGTAGTAAGTGGATTGGCACTGGAGGAACATCTCCTTTTGGTGCATATGGCTATAATCCTGAAGGCATTCGGATTGGTCAAAAAGAAAGTCGAAATAAAAAAGCTGTAAAAGTTTGGGACAAAAGAGAGTTTAGTAACCTCGATGGTGATGTTGAGTTGGGAACACGTAATATTAAAGTTGCGCTTCGGAGACTAAGAAAGTTTGCTCGTGAAGGAGTTGAAACAGAATTAGATTTAGACAATACAATCAAATCTACTGCACATAAAGGTTACATTGACGTAAAAATGATGCCTGAACGTAGGAATAAGATAAAAGTACTTTTATTTTTCGATGTAGGTGGGTCGATGGATGCTCATGTAAAAATATGTGAAGAGCTCTTTTCTGCAGCGAGAACAGAATTTAAACATATGGAGTATTTTTACTATCATAACTGTCTCTATGACGCTGTATGGAAAGACAATAAAAGAAGGTACAATGAGAATATAAAGACCTGGGATCTTCTTCACAAATACCCTTCAGACTATAAAGTTATATTTGTTGGCGATGCCGAGATGAGTCCATATGAGATTACATATCCAGGTGGAAGTGTTGAATTTTGGAATGAAGAGTCTGGCGAAACGTGGTTAACGAGACTTCTGAATGTCTATGAAAACGCAATATGGTTAAATCCAATACCTGAGAGGTATTGGGAACGCATATCATCTGCTTCAATAATAAAGCAAATTTTTTCGGATAGAATGTTTCCTTTAACTATTGAAGGTATTGATCAGGCCATGCGCGAACTTAATAAATAATTAATGCTTCTAAAGCAGAATGTTATCTTAGGCATATCGTTATTATGCTTAGGGTTACTAATTGCCCCTCTTTATGACGCCCTGGCTAAATACTTAAGTGAAGACATTCACATTTTAGAAATCATCTGGGCTAGGTTTTTTAGTCATTTTATTTTTCTGGTGCCTCTTGTTTATTTCATAAAAGGAAAAAAACTATTTTTTAATTCTTCATCTAAACATCAAATTGTTAGAGGAATTTTTATTTTTTTAGCTACTGCTTTTTTCTATGGCGCTATATCAGAAATTCCTCTTGCTAATGCCTTAAGCATAATGCTCGTAGCTCCAATCATCGTAGTATTCATGTCTTCTTATATTCTGAAAGAACAATTAAATTCTTTTAAAATATTTTGCACCTTCTTTGGTTTTTTTGGAACATTGCTAGTCATACAACCTGGATTTGAGGAGTTTAATTTCTATTCGCTTTTGGCTCTATTGTCTGGATTTTGTTATGCCATGTACTTAGTATACACGAGGCGGGTTAATTTTAGTTCTGATCCTTGGGTAAGCTTGTGCTATACCGCTATACCCGGTGCAGCAATAATGACAGTTTGTCTTCCATTTTTTTGGCAAAGCTCTCCATCAATTGACCAATATTTATTGATGGGCTCAATTGGATTAGTTGTGATTTTGGTACATTTTATATTTATTAAAGCCTATCAGAATGCTGAAGCTAGTATTTTAGCTCCATTTCACTATTTTGAAATCATAAGTAATATGTTAATAAGCGTTTTATTTTTTAAAGATATACCAAATATAATTGTGTGTTTTGGTATTCTTTGCATTGTTAGTAGTGGGGTTTTAATTACGATTAAACAAAAAATATGAACGAATTAAATTTAGATTATAAGTTTTCTGTTGCACCAATGATGGGTGTAACTACATCAAGCGCACGCTATATGTATAGATTGATTTCTAAGGAAGCAATTTTATTTACAGAAATGATAGCCAGCCAAGCGTTGCATCGAGGTGACTTTAAGAAAATGCTCAGAAAGGAAACTATAGAGTCACCTGTAGTTCTTCAAGTAGGAGGTTCTGATATAAACCTATTGAAATATTCAACAGAACTAGCAAATAAACATAACTATCAAGGAATAAATCTAAATGTCGGCTGCCCTTCAAAAAAAGTATCACAAGGTAAAATGGGCGCATGTCTGATGAAGGAAGCAAATCTGGTCAAACAATGTTTAGAAGGAATGAAGGCTGAAACTGCAATTGACGTATCGTTGAAATGTCGAATTGGAGTAGATGAATTTGATACATATGAATTTTTCAAAAGTTTTATTTCGACAGTAATTGAAAGTGGTATCAAAATTATCTTTATTCATGCGCGTAAAGCGTACCTCAAAGGTCTTGACCCTAAAAGGAACCGTACGTTACCACCACTTAAATATGACTTTGTTTATAAAATTAAAAAAGAATTTCCACATATTAAATTTATAATCAATGGTGGTTTGGACAATATTGATGATTGTCTAGGTCAGCTGAATTATTTAGATGGAGTGATGGTAGGAAGATCAATTCAAGCCAATCCATTTTTTTTAGAAGATGTTGATTCCAAATTTTACAACTTGGAAAAGATAGAGATAGATAGGAGATTCGTAGTAAAGAAATATTTTGATTATGTAAAAGAGAATGTTGATTTAATTTCAACCTATGAACTATTAAGTCCCCTTTTGGCACTTTGCTTTGGGGTTCCTGGATCAAAAAAATTTAAGCAAGAAGTCAATGATTTGATCAGATCAAGAGATATTCAAAAACTGGAGTACGCCTATTTAAATTTAATTGCGGCTTAAAGAATTTCTGCAATATCACTAAAGCTATACCGTGGTGCTCTTTCATAATATCCATCTTTATCGGGGTAACCTAGGTTACATAAAAAATTACTTTTAATTGATGTGTCATTAAAAAATTCTTTATCAACTAATTCGTTAGAAAATCCAGACATTGGACCCACAGCCAGACCAAGCGCATTGGCTGCTTTTAAAAAATAGCCTCCCTGTATTGATGAATTTCTAAATGCAGTAATTTCAGATTTTTCTAAGTCATTTTCAAAATATTGTTTTGCATCCTCCCGAAGATAATTCTTTGGTAAGTCTCTCCAAAATTCGATATCCATACCGATAATGGTGCAAACAGGTGCGTTCAGAACTTTACTTACATTATCCTCACTCACAAATTGTGATAAATTTTCTTTTGCTTGCTTGCTTTTAAGAAATTTTAACCTCATAGGACTGCAGTTAAAAGATGTAGGACCCCACTTTAGTAAACTATACAAATCATCAAGAGATTGATTAGAGACTTCTTTATCTAAAAACTTATAGCAAGTCTGCGGTTCGGTAAATATTTGATGTATTTGATCTGCCATAATTATAAGATTTTAACTATATGCTCTTCTATTTCTTCTGGTTTTTTTTGAGTTCCAAATCCACGTACAAAATCACCGTCTTTATTTATTAGATATTTGGTAAAATTCCATTGTATTTCTCTACCTGCATCTTGAGTAAGTTTTTTAAATAAAGGTGAAGCATTGTCGCCAATTACTTCAATTTTATCAAATAGCTTAAAGGACACATTATACTCAGTGCTACAAAATTCCTTGATCTCATCATTAGTTCCTTTTTCCTGTGATCCAAACTGGTTACAAGGAAAAGCTAAGATTTCAAAACCTTTATCTTTATATTTTTCATATAAACTCTGAAGTCCAGTGTATTGTGATGTAAAACCACATCTACTAGCAACATTAACAATAAGCAAAGTTTTACCCTTGAATTTTTCAAGACTGATTTCTTCGTGATCAATGCCTTTTACGGAAAAATCGTAAATACTTTTCATTTACTTCACACCCGCTTTAACAAATGTGCCATTGTTATAATCACTGATAGCAGAAATAATTTCTTCTCTTGTATTCATTACAAAAGGACCGCCTCTGGCAATCGGTTCACCAATTGGCTTGCCAGACACTAATAGAAACTTTGCTTTGTTTTTACTTGTAACCACTAAACTTCCTCCTTGATTAAAAGTAATTAAATGCGAACTCTTAATTTCACTATTTTCACCATCCAAATGAATACTGCCAGAGTATACGTAAATAAATGAATTGTATTCTTTATCTAGATTGTATGTAAATGGCTGGTTGCTCGTTATTTGAATATCAAGATATGTTGGATTAACGTTATGTTTTTTTATATACCCTTCTATTTCTTTAAAGGAGCCAGCAATAACCTTCACTTTAACATCACTATCTTCATATGTTTTGATTTGATTTGAATCTAAGTAAATATATTCTGGGTCGTCCATTTTTTTTTCTGCAGGCATATTGATCCAAAGCTGAAAGCCATGCAGCTTTCCTTCAGACATTGCTGGCATTTCTGAGTGAATAATCCCACTTCCTGTCTTCATCCACTGAACATCACCTGACTTCATGATCCCTACTGCCCCGGTACTATCCCTATGTTCAAATTCACCATTTAGCATATATGTAACTGTTTCTATGCCTCTATGTGGGTGTGCTGGAAACCCGCCAAGATAATCATCACTTTTATCAGAGCCAAATTCATCCAGCATTAAGAATGGGTCAAAATAATCAATAAGCTGAGTGCCAATTGATCTCTTTAATTTAACACCTGCGCCATCTGATGTGTTTATTGGCGATATAATCTGGTTAATAGTACTGCGCATAATTAATTAATTTTTATTAACAATTTTCCTTTTGCCCTACCACTTGATAAATGCTCATAAGCCTCATGGTACTGGTCAAATGAATAAGTTTTTTCAATTACAGGTTTCAATTTACCGTCCTCCATCCACATCCTGAACATATCAAGGTTTGATGTAGATGTTCTACCAGAAAGTACTGTACGAGATTTTTTTCGTTTAAAAAACTGTTTTGCAGTATCAATGTTATTATAGATATTAAATTTTGTTGTAACATAAATACCATTTGTCGACAAAGAATTAGAAATTTTTGGAAAGGAAAGATTTCCGTTTGCATCAAAAATAATATCGTATTTATCGGATGTATCAGTGATGTCAGTTTTTGTATAATCAATAATATTTTCGATATCAAATTCATTTTTTATCCATTCAATATTTCTATTGCTTGTTACAGCGGTAATATCGGCCTCATATATTTTTGCCATTTGAAGTGCAAATGTACCAACTCCTCCCGAGGCACCATTGATTAACAATTTATGTCCTTTTCTTAAAGACGCTATATTTCTTAGCGCTAATAAAGATGTATTGCCCACTTGAGGAATTGCCGCTGAATCGGATAGTTCAAAATTATTAGGAGCTAAAGATATATATTTCTGAGATATAGTAATTTTTTCAGCTGCACTTCCGTTAAATAATATATCCTGCATGCCAAATACCTTGTCGCCGACCTTAAACGCACCAACGTCATTGCCAATTTCAACTATTTCACCGCTAAAGTCACATGCAGTTATTATTGGAAATTTTTTTATGCTAGTAATGGGCTTAAACCCACCTCTCATTTTTTTTAAGTCAACAGGATTAATTGAAATTGCTGAGACTTTAACGGCAACCTCATGACGCTTTGGTTTTGAACTCTCAACTTCTAATATTTGGAGTTTGTCAATGCCTCCATATGAATTATATCCAATTGCTTTCATAATAATTAATTTTAAAATTAAAAATTGATTATATAATGTAATAAATAAGGCGAGTAAATGTTTTATCAAATGCTAACAGATATTTCCTGGGTTGTTAACTTAAGATCTCCATTTTTAACTCCAATATTTGAGTTTTTAACATGGCTTGGGTACAGAAATTTTCTTTTTATGTTCATTCCATTTACTTATTGGTGCTTTGATAGGAAAATATTTGGTAGACTAGTTCTAATTGTATTTTTTAGTGCGATAATTAATTCTTGGTTAAAAGATTTTTTTCAAGACCCAAGACCAGATCTCTATCTCAATATAGATCCGTGGCTTCAAGCAGAAACCTCTTTTGGGTTTCCAAGTGGTCATACTCAAATAGCAGTTGTTATATGGCTTTATATTGCACTCAATGCGAAGAATCTCTTTGCGAAAATTGTATCAATTATTTTTTTATTAGGTGTACCTTTTAGTCGTATCTACCTTGGCGTACATGATATCGGAGATATTCTTGGTGGAATGATAGTGGGGTTATTCACTCTATATGCCGCTCATCTATTTTATCAAAATATTGACTTAAGAAAATATAATTTAAACAAACTATTTAAATATGTATTAACGATTATTCTACTGATCGTATTTTATTTCTCGTGGCCAATGGATCATGGTCATGAATTAGTTACAGGTTTGGGAGGACTTATATTGGGCTTCATGATAGGATCAGATTTAGATAAAAAATATTTTGGTTACGAACGGGTATCAAATACCTTTATGCACTATTTTTCGTGTTCATTGGCATTAATTGTCTTTCTAATTTTAAATAAATTTTTAGAAACTGGATTTGATCAAGTTATTTTACCTGAGTGGTTCGAAATTGGCATGAGCTCCTTTATATTAGGCGCCTATATCTCATTTATTGCACTATTTCTTCTATCAAAAGTTAAGCTTCAATCAATCAAATAACTTTCGCCGTGCTTTAAAGTAAAAAAATCTTCATTTGGTATATTGTATTTTTTTAGTTCTTTTAGTAACTGGCGAGGGGGTTCCGTAACCGGCTCATCAGTTAAGATAAAAGTTCCCCATGCCATGCCGATAGCTTTACTTGCTTCCAAGTCAAGAAATGTCATCACAGCTTCCTCAGGGTTTATATGAGAGAATTCCATGATCCACCTTGGTTCATAAGCTCCAATGGGGATTGCCGCTAGATCAACTGGGCCCAATTTTTCTTTGATTGCCTTAAAATCATCTGTGTATCCAGTATCTCCTAAGTGTATAAAGCTGTGAAACTTGTTTTTAAAATGCCATGCGCCCCATAAAGTTTCATTTCGATCAAATAAACCACGAGCAGACCAATGTTGCACTGGAGCGAAGGTAATAAGTGTTTCTTGAATTATTAGAGAGTCCCACCAATCAAGCTCCCTAACATTATAAATACCTTTACTCTCAAACCATTTTTTTAGACCCAGAGGAACAAGGAAAAGTATGTTATCAAATTTTTCAGCTAATAATTTTACACTCATGTAATCAAGATGGTCGTAATGACTGTGCGAGATAGTAACTACGTCAATATTAGGTAAATCATCAATCTTCATTCCAGGCGCCATATATCTCTTGGGTCCTGCAAAATTTAATGGGGATGCTCTCTGTGTAAAATGTGGATCTGTAAGAACATTTATATCTTTATTTTGATACAAAAAAGTTTCATGCCCAATCCAGGTAGTAACAATATTCTCATTTTCATAAATTTCTTTGTAATTAGGCACTTCAACTTCAAATTCAAAAGTTTCTAAATTTTTACTTCTTCTCTCCCAACTCCATTTTAATAATTTATTGAAGCTACTCTCATATGTTACTCCACTAGTATTTGCGTATGTACCATCTGAAAGATGATGAACTGAACTATTAATCACTTCGTTAGAGTAGGTTGGCAGAGAATATAATAGGGAAACGATCAATAAAGCTACTTTGATAAAATTATTTGTCATTTAGATTCCATAGTATCGCTAAACAAATACTTTTAGATACGGGAAGTATAAAAAGTACTGTTGCTATAGTTAATGGAATCCACGTCACAGCTTGCAACCAAAGATCAGGGGCGTAAACTTGTTCAATAAATAAAACGAAGGGGACAATAATGTGGCCAGCAATAATGATTGTAAGCCATGGCCCAAAGTCATCAGTTCTATAAATTGAGAGCTGCTCATCGCAATGATTACAATTTGATTTTAGCTTAAGGTATCTTTTATAAATACTGGCTTTACCACAGCGCGGACATCTTTTCAATATTGATCGGGATAGAGCAAGTATTAGCGAAATTTTCATAATAAATACTACTCACTGATTACGAATTCACTACTTGAATCTGCCAACCAATCCCATAAGTATTCAGCAAAACTCCAACGAACTGAGATATCGAAAATAGGTTCGTCAGATAATCTGTCAATCAATACTGTTGCTTTACTGATATATGATTGTGCACATGAGTTTTTTTTCAGTAAATTTTTTTCAAAATTAAGTGGGCAAGCTTTGCTAAGCACCTCAATGCTTTTGGGTCCACTTAGTCTCATTGTAAGATAATAATCAGAAACATCCGTGAGAGCATAAAATGATGTTTTAAGATTTTCATTTAAATTATTGATAATATTCGATTTATTTTGATCACTACATAGAATTAGATACTCATTGGGACCGAGCCATAATACTCTGCCTTCATCGTTGCCACTAACTTCTCCTGATGATTTTGGAAGATTATAATCAAAATAATTTTCAATTACTTCTCTTGCCTTTAGATCGTTTTCTTTCACTCTTAAGTTTATTTTTCCAATAAATTTATTTTGCTGTAGAGAAATATTATCTGAGTTGATTGCAATTTTATCAACTAATGGAGACAAATGTTCTTTATCGTTATTCATTATTTTTATTGCCCTCCTTATCATAAAAAACTGTGTCAGAGATTGTTGCTTCTATAACCTTGCCATTCATTAGAGGAATTTCGACTTTTTCACCAAGAAGATTCATACCATTTTTAATCATTGCCAATGCTATAGGGTGACCCAAGATCGGGCTAAAGTAACTTGATGTTACATGGCCAAGCATCTTCATTGGCGGTTGTTTAAGTGCTTTTTCTACAATATGAGACCCCTCAGGTAAAACTGTTTTCTTGTCATTCACAAGAAGTCCTACAAATTTTTTTCTATCAGATCGCAAAGTATCTGATCGTGTGAATGATCGTTTTCCTAAAAAATCTTGTTTCTTTTTAGATACGATCCAGTCCATGTTCATATCCATAGGAGTAACGCTTCCATCAGTATCTTGTCCCACAATAATAAATCCTTTTTCAGCCCTGAGAACATGCATCGTTTCAGTGCCGTATGGTGTTATGTTGTATTTTTTACCGTGGTGCATAAACTGCTCCCAGACAAATCTACCGTATCGGGAAGGTACATTGACCTCAAAACTCAATTCGCCAGTGAAACTTATTCTAAAGACCCTTGAATCTATACCGCACACTTTTCCCTCTCTAAATTTCATGAAAGGAAAATTTTCTTTTGATAGATCAATGTCTGTTAATTCCTGAAGAAATTTTCTTGAATTGGGGCCAGAAATTGAAAGAACAGTCCATTGCTCAGTAACTGATGTACAAAAAACCTCCATGTCTAACCATTCTGTTTGAAGAAATTCTTCTAGCCATGACATCACCCTTGCTGCCCCACCAGTCGTAGTCGTCATATGATAGTGATCATCACCTAATCTCGTTGTTACCCCGTCATCAAAAATCATTCCATGCTCATTGCACATTAATCCATACCTGCATGAGCCGATTTCTAGTTTTGACCAGGCATTTGTGTAGATCATGTTTAAAAATTTTGCCGTATCCGGCCCTCTTAAGTCAATTTTACCTAGTGTGGACGCATCAAGCATTCCAAGACTATTCCTTACCGCTAGACATTCTCTCTTAACTGCATCATGAATATTTTCATTCTTTTTGGGGAAATAATAAGGTCTTTTCCACTGACCTACATCCTCAAAAACAGCATTATTCTCTTCATGCCATTTATGAATTGAAGTTCTTCTTTCAGGATCAAATAAATGATCGACACTTCTTCCCGCAATTGCTCCAAAAGTTTGAGGTGAAAAAGGAGGTCTAAATGTTGTATGCCCTATTTCATCTACCGGTTTTTCATGAATATGAGACATCAATGCTAGTGCATTTACATTTGAAGTTTTGCCTTGATCGGTTCCCATTCCAGTAGTTGTATATCTTTTAGTATGCTCGACACTGATATACCCTTCTCTTTGTGCTAAGAAAATATCGGCAGCCGTGACATCATTTTGAAAATCGATAAAATGCTTTGAACCCTTTGTAACCTTTTTCTTACCAAGCATATAAGGCTCGACTGATGACTCAGTAAAGGAAATTTCCTCCTCACCTTTCCAATTAATATTATCTGCAACTTCATAGTTTAGATCTTTAGCTGCATTAAGGCCCTCCTGATAAGAATGATTCAAGTTTTTTGACAGATCAAAACATCCATTGTTACATCCTATAATTATTTGATCTTGAATTAGTTCATCAGGAACGAAGGTATTTAATACTTTATCGTATTTTAATTTCCCTCTTGATTGACTAAACAATTGAACAGCTGGATTCCATCCACCTGACATTAAAATACAATCAACATCTAAGGTTATACATTCACCAGACAGTTCATTTTGTTTTCTATCAACTTTCTGAACTTCTATTTGATTTACTTTTTTGTTTCCTTTTGTAGAGATTATTGAAAAAGATGAATATAATTTTATTCCAAGATCTTCACATTTATTTTGAATTCTTATGTCAATATTCTCTCTAGTATCAATAATTGATATCTTCGCACCTTTATCATTAAACTCGAATGCTGTTTGATAGGCATGATCATTATTTGTGAATAAAACTACTGATTTACCTGGCAGAACGCCATATCTTGATAAGTACTTCTTTCCAGCGGATGCCATCATTATTCCAGGCCTATCATTATCAGCAAAAACTAGAGGTCTTTCAAAAGCGCCTTGTGCTAATACAATTTTTTTTGATCTTACTCTCCAATATCTTTCTCGCGGTGTAGTTTTTGATAGTTGATCGCAGTGATTAGTTACTTTCTCTAACGCTGTAAGATAATTATAATCATAGTATCCCATTGCAGTAGTCCGTTTTAAGATACGAACATTATCCATTGAGTACAATTCATCGACTATATTCTTGATCCATTTAAGACCATCTTTTTCATTTATTGAAAAATTATAATCTAATAAGTACCCTCCAAGTTCAGGATTTTCGTCAATAAGTAATACGCTACATCCTGAGCGACCTGCAGCAAGTGCAGATAGTAAGCCTGATATTCCTCCACCTACGATTGTCAGATCACAATAATAAAACTTTTGCTCGTAACGATCAGGGTTTTTAGCAGTTGGCGAGTACCCAAGTCCAGCTGCTTTTCTAATAAAGTGTTCATAGAATAACCACAAACTTGGTGGCCACTTAAATGTTTTGTAGTAGAAACCAGCAGGAAATATACTTGATAAAATATTATTTAATGAACCAACATCATAATTTACAGATGGCCAACAATTCTGACTAGCTGCTTCGAGACCTTCGTATAACTCAATTTCTGTCGCTCTCATATTTGGCTCTGTTCTTGCACCTAAACCTAACTGGACTATTGCATTAGGCTCTTCAGATCCTGCAGTTAGGATTCCTCGGGCACGATGATATTTAAAACTTCTCCCAACTAAATGAACATCATTGGCAAGTAACGCTGATGCTAAAGTATCACCATGAAAGCCTTGATAGTTTTTTCCATTAAAAACAAAATTGATGACTTGGCCACGATCAATTCGACCACCGAACATTGTTCTATTTTGATTAGACATCTTGAACTCCTGGTTTTTGATCACCCATCTTGTATGTCTTTATTATTTTATCGCTGACTGTATCTCTCATAACATTGAACCATCGTCTACAACCATGATCATGTGTCCACCTTTCGAAATGTATTCCTTTTGGATTATTCCTAAAAAAAAGGTACTCTCCCCATTCCTCATCACTTACTTCTGCAGGATTATCTGGTCTAGCTATATGCGCTTCACCATGACATGAAAATTCAGTTTGATCTCTCTCACCACAGTATGGACATTTAATAACAAACATACAATTAGTGAGCTACAGCTGCTGCTGCGGCTTCGTCTACTAAAGCGCCAGAGTAATGTCTGTCTAATGAAAATGGAGCAGCAATATCGTTAGGTTCGCCTTTTGCGACTGTTTCCGCAAATACATGAGCTGATCCTGGGGTGGCTTTAAATCCACCTGTGCCCCAACCGCAATTAATAAATAAATCTTTAACCGGAGTTTTTCCAATTATTGGACTTCGGTCAGGTGTTATATCTACAATGCCTCCCCAGCTTCTTAGCATTTTTAGTCGTGAAAATATTGGAAACAGTTCAACTAATGGGGCCATCATATGTTCAATCATATCAAATGAACCTCTTTGAGAATACGAGTTATATGCATCAGAACCTGCACCGACAACCAATTCACCCTTATCAGACTGACTTACGTAAACATGCACGGAGTTTGACATGATGACACAATCTAAAATTGGCTTTATTGGCTCGCTTACAAGTGCTTGAAGTGGCACTGAATTAATAGGCAAAGTAAAGCCTGCCATGTCGGCCAACACAGATGAATGTCCAGCAGGTACTAATCCAACCTTATCAACCTTCACTGAACCTTTTGTTGTTTGAAGCCCGACAACCTTGCCATTTGAAATATCAATTCCTTTCACCTCACAGTTTTGAATTATATCAACCCCTAGATTCTCAGCAGCCCTTGCGTATCCCCAAGCAACAGCATCGTGTCTTGCGGTACCGGCACGTCTTTGAAGCAATGCACCCAATACAGGATACCTACCATGCATATTCATATGGGGAATTTTTTTTGCAACTTGCTCTTGGTTCAAAATCTCAGCATCTATTCCATTCAAGTAATTTGAATACCCTCTTCTTGTGATTTCTTGCATGTCGTGAACTGAATGAGCTAAGTGGAATAGTCCGCGTTGAGAAAACATTACATTAAAATTTAATTCACTTGAAAGACCTTCCCACAAATTAACTGCATGGTTATAAAGTGCTGCACTTTCATCCCACAAATAGTTAGAGCGAATAATTGTCGTATTTCGACCTGTATTACCACCACCGATCCAACCTTTTTCTAGAACAGCAATATTTTTTACACCAAATTCTTTAGCTAAGTAATAAGCTGTACCAAGTCCATGGCCTCCCCCACCTACAATAATGACATCATACTCGGGTTTAAGCTCTGGACTACTCCATGCTTTTTCCCAATTTTCATGATATGAAAATGAGTTACGAACTAAATTATAAAAAGAATATTTCATATTTAAAGTCTCTCCAACGAGTAAGGCGCCAAATCAATATCAGTTTTATTTGCACAAATTTTTTGGGCAATCAGTTTTCCTGATATACCTCCCAATGACCATCCAATGTGCTGATGACCAAAACAATAATAAATATAAGGGTTTTTTGAAGATTGTCCAATAACTGGAAGCGAATCTGGAACAGAAGGTCTAAAGCCAACCCAGGATTGCGTAGGACGATTAGACTGAGGGAATATTGATTTAAGCGCCCTTTCTAGAAAATTAATAACCTTAGGGTTTTTTTCATAATCTGTATCGCCAAATTCGACTATTCCTCCAGTTCTGAGTCCATCTTCCATAGGTGTAAAATACGTTCCTCTTTCTTGCCAAGAAATAGGACGTGAAATAACATCCTTAAGATCAGGGTTGACAATGTGATAGCCGCGCTCAGCTTCCAGTGGCACTTTGTCACCCGTTGCTTCTACCAAACTTTTTGACCATACCCCAGAGGCAATAATAACCCTATCAAATACTTCGCTTTTACTGCCTGTAGTTATTTGTAATTTACTTTTTTCAAGATTTTCAATATTTGTTACTTTTTCTTTTTTGAAAATTCCTCCCTTGTTTACAAATAAATTAATTAATAACTGACTCACTTTCTTTGGATTTTTAGCAAAATAACTTCCCTCAAACAATGCACCTTTATAAAATATATTATTTATATTTGGCTCTAAATCTGAGATCTCGTCATGACTAAGTACTTGTATCTTTATTCCAGTTTGTTCACGTTTGCTAAAATCTTTTTTTGCTGAATTAAAAAATAACTTTGTTGACCATCCGTACATAATAGCTTTTCTTGACAAATAGGGTTCAACGCCAGCCTCTTTAAACAATTCTTCATATCCATCATCCATTTTAGAAAGAAGCTTTGTTAAATTATTTGTTGTCGTATTTACATTACTATTTCTACAGTTGTATAAATAATTTAGGATCCAAGGCAAAGTCTTGTTAAGCCTTTTAAATCTTATAAAAAGAGGACTGTTTTTATTTAAAAGAAGGTATGGAAAAAGATAAAAAAATGATGAGGAGTTAGTAGGAATATTTGCATACCTCGCATAGGTTCCTGCATTCCCGAAGCTTGCTTGGCTACCGGGGTCGTTCATGTCAAATAATGTAACATCTTGTCCATATTTCTGTAACCAATTGGCAGAAGAAATACCTACAATTCCTGCGCCTATAACTGCTATCTTCATATAAAAATTTATTTCTACTTAGATCTCATTTCAATTAATCTACTTACTGTTCTTTGAAATTTATCTTTAAGGTAGAACGCGCTTCCTAACTTTTCAATTTCTCTAACAGAACTAATAATGATTTGAATCTTATTATCATAAAGTACATCAATCAGGTTAATAAATCTCTCTTGCATATTTGCGTTTGCATTATTAAAAGTTGGCACATTCTCAATGATAATTTGATCTGTATACTTAATCATCTCAAGGTAATCCTCGGCACCAATATGACCTCCACAAAGTTGCTCAAACTGAAACCAAGCAACGCGATTTGCTAGTTTTCTTATGACAAAGTCTCTTTTTTTTATCGATATAGTTTCATCCTTTGGTATGTGACCTTCTATAATTTTTTCATATATATCTTTTATTTTAAGACTACTGACTGAAGAATTAGAAATAAAAAAGGTCTCTCGACTATTTAGATTTTCTGTTCTGTAATCTGTTTCTATATCTAAATGATGAATAATTGAATTCTCTTTTACTATTTCAATGAAAGGAAGAAACAACTCTCTTTGTAAACCATCTTTATATAAATCTTCAGGCTTGTTATTTGATGTTAGTATTATGTAAACGTTGTTTTTAAATAATTCATTAAATAAATGTCCAAGTATCATGGCATCAGCAATATTGGTTACTTGAAATTCATCAAAAAAAATGAATCTGTATTTTTCTTTAATTTTTTTTGCGAGCTGGACTATTAAAAACTCTTTTGACTTATTTTGGCTTCTTAGAGAATGCAATTCATCATGAATTTCAATCATAAATTTATGAAAATGAATTCTTTGTTTATTTTTTACAATACCATTAAATAAATCCATAATAAGAGTCTTGCCAACGCCGACACCTCCATGAATATAAAAGCATTTCTTTTTTCTGCTATTCGATGTTTCGAATATCTTAAAAATAAAATTCTTTTTCTTGTGACTTAGGAACTCATCAAGCTGGAAAATTAAGAGTTCTTGTTTATGATTATATTTTACTTGCTCTTCCGAACAAATTTTCTTGTAAAGTGTGATTGCACTAGACACAAAATATTTATTTAAGCTCTTATTTTTTCATTTTTGGGGTCATACGGACTCTCTGGTATAACTGTTACATCATGCATATTGCCTAGAATATCAATTTGTAATTTTGTACCAACTTCTGACTGAGCCGGATTGACCATTGCTAGGGCAAGTGATTTGTTTACTCTAAATCCATAATTGCCACCTGTCGCTCTACCTACAACTTTTCCATTACTGTAGATAGGATTGTTGCCTAAAACATCAGCATCAGAAACTCCATGCACTTCTAATGTGACAAAAGAATTTTCAAAACCTTTTTCCCTCCATTGAACAAGCGCATCTCTTCCAATGAATTGGCCTTTATTTGGGTGAATAAATCGATCAATGCCTGACTCGTATCCAGCATACTCAATTGATAGCTCTGTTCCAATTAGCTTATAAGATTTTTCTAATCTTAATGAGTCCATGGCTCTAATTCCAAAAGGTCTCAATCCCAGGTCTTTTCCTGCATCCATTAAGGCGTCAAAAATATGATTTTGAACTTCAATAGGCGAATGTATTTCCCATCCAAGTTCGCCCACAAAATTAACTCTGATCGCCAATGTTTCAGCGCTGCCAATTTTAATATTTTTACCTGATAACCACGGAAAAGCTTCATTACTGAAATCATCGGAGGAAACTCGCTCTAATAACTCTCTAGACTTAGGACCCGCTAAAACTAATACGCCCATTTGATTAGTAATATTTTCAAATTTAACACTTCTATCTTCTGGCATATGTTTTTTTACCCAGTCATGATCTAACCTTTGCCATGCACCTGCTGAAACACAGTAAAAGTTATCTGCAGACTCTCTCATAATTGTAAATTCTGAATGAACTCCACCTTTTGTATTTAAGGCGTGGCATAAATTTGTTCTACCAATTTTTTTAGGAAGCTTATTAGCTACTAAATTATCGAGAAACTCTTCTGCTCCTGGTCCACTTATTCTACATTTTGCGAATGCACTCATATCAAGCAATCCAACGTTTTCTGAAACATTCTTACATTCATTACCTATATGTTCAAACCATGCCGAGCGTCTAAAGGACCAATCATCTTCTTGGGGAACTCCCTCAGGTGCAAACCAGTTCGCTCTTTCCCAGCCAAATTTTTGACCAAACACAGCACCAAGATTTTTTAACCGATCGTAGCATGGGGCTTGTCTAAGAGGTCTTCCTGCTTCTCTTTCTTCATCTGGGTAATGTATTGTAAAAACATTAGCATAGGCCTCTTCATTTTTTTTAATTAAATATGCTTTTGAAGCATAATCACCAAATCTTCTTGGTTCTACTCCAAGCATGTCAATTGTGGGTTCGCCGTCTACAATCCACTCTGCAATCTGCCATCCTGCACCCCCTGCAGCAGTTACACCAAATGAATGTCCGTCATTGAGATAAAGGTTTTTTCTATCCCATGCCGGACCTATAATCGGACTACCATCTGGCGTATAACAAATTGCTCCGTTGTACACCTTTTTAATTCCAGCCTCTCCAAAAATTGGTACTCGATTTATTGCGTGTTCAATGTGTGGGCCGAGTCGATCTAAATCCTCTTGAAATAATTCGTATTCACAATCTTTACTGGGGCCATCTACATAACAAGCTGGAGCTCCTTTTTCATATGGCCCCAAGATAAGGCCTCCCGCCTCTTCTCGCATATACCAGGCACCATCAGAACCTCTTAATACCCCCATTTCTGGAAGGCCTTCTTTTTGTCTTTCTAGAATTTTTGGATGCGCTTCTGTTACAATATATTGATGCTCAACAGGGATTACGGGTATATCCAAGCCTACCATCTCACCTGTTTGCCTTACGAAATTACCAGAACATGAAACGACAACATCACACTTAATCTCACCTTTATCAGTTGTCACAATCCAACTATCGTCAGGTAATTGTTCCAGAGCTGTTACTGCAGTTTGTCGATAAATCTCAGCTCCAAGAGCTCTTGCGCCTTTGGCTAAGGCTTGAGTTAAATCATTTGGCTGTATATAGCCGTCTTCAGGGTGCTGTATAGCTCCAACTAGTCCATCAATTGAACACAGTGGCCACGCTTTTTGAATTTCTTCAGGTGTAAGAAAATTAACTTTAACACCAATGGTTTCAGCAACACCTGCATATTGCCTATATTCGTCCATGCGATCTTGGTTTTCAGCCAGTCGTATGTTGCTAACCTCCCTGAAACCAACATCTTGTCCTGTTTCTTTTTCAAGCTCTTGATAAAATTTAACTGAATATTTGTGTATTTGGCCTACAGAATAACTCATATTAAACAAAGGCATAAGTCCAGCTGCATGCCATGTAGAACCTGATGTGAGCTCTTTACGCTCACACAGCACCACGTCAGACCAACCTTTTTTTGCAAGATGATAGAGAGTGCTAACACCCACAACTCCACCGCCAATTACGACAACTTTAGCTTTCGATTTCACAAAATTCCTTTTTTAGCTTTTAAGGACCTGACCACTTAACTGCACAGTATTCTGCACTTCCATTAGTGAAGTCCCAATTGCGACCATGATCTTTAATTTTACTTTTTCTACCCCCACGGCCAACAATTATTTCAGGGGCAACCCAATATTTGAGATTAGAAACCTTTACTTCTTCACCTCTATTTTTACCTGGCTCTTTTTCAATTCTTCCATCTAAAATCTCAGGGATAGTATAAGTCCAACCTGTTTCAGTTTCTTTATACGTAATTGAACATCTTTTTACCCCTAGAAAATTTGAGATCATTGAGGAGAACCAACCAGTTTGACCTCCAGCGTTGCCAGAAAATATTTTTAACAAAGCATCTGCTGCATCTTGGGATGCTTTTTCATCAATGTATAGACCTGCTGTCCAACCGCCCATAGATAATGGACCTGGTACTTCTAATAAGATAGCAACATTTAAGCCACTGAGATCAATTATTCCTTTTGCTTCTTTTTTAAGTGGATTAAATCCTGCCCATTTTTCCTCAGCATAGCCATCTTCAATAATTATACCCCACCAAGAAAAACATTTTCCATTAGCTGAATTTGGAATTGCTCGACCAAGAGAAACTGGACAATTACAAAAAACATCACAATTACAATTAAGTAGAAAGTGTCCGTTTATCTCCCAGTGAAGATTGAATGGGTTAACTGTCATAATTTAATATTATATTAAAAGATATAGGCCCCAAATTACTAGAAGAAGACCAAAAAATCTAGAGCTAAGTTGCTCAAAAGGAAGAAGTTTTTCAATCAATATTATAATAGTCAGTATAACTACCCATGTCAGGTTCATAACTCCATTTACGAACAATAATGCCATTAAGGACCAACAACAGCCAAGACAATATAGACCGTGCGATAAACCGATACTAATAATATCTTTTGTGCCATGTATGTTTCTACCCATTATAAATGAAAGAGGGTTTCTGCACTTTTCCAAGCAAGCTTGTTTTAGATTTGTGAATTGGTATATCCCAGCAACTAATAGTGTGATTGAGGACACAGTATTACTTTTTAAGGTCCCCATCATATCAACCAAACCGTTGTTATGAAGATAGTATTGTGCAGTACAAGCGATTATAGAAAAGATTATCCATATGATAAAATATGTCAAAGATATTAATGATAACTCTAGAGTTGGATACTTTACCGTTTGCATCTTAGATCGCATCAGTCTGAAGAGATTCAAAAATATGTAAGTAGAAGGCATCATCATAGCGAACATCATGACGATCCACATAGTATTCATGACGATGAAATCATTGAAATTCCATTCACCGGTCATAGGCATCATCAAGAAATTTATCGACTTATTTTTATTATTCATTTCCATTGATTCCATTGACATTGAGTTCATTTGCTCGGAGTCCATTTCCATTGAGTCCATTGACATTGACATGGAGTTTTCACTCTTCATCATGCCATCCATTAAAGGATGTGATGCCATTAAATATATATAATACCATGCAATAGAAACTAATAATGATAACGAAATAATTGTTATGATATATTCAAACTTATATGTCCTAACCATCTATCTAATGCTCGGTATAATCATCTTTATTCTTTTGCGTCTCAACTTCAAAAACTACTTTAATTTCACCAGCGAGTTCAAAATTAAGCACTCCAATTAGCTCAGATTCATCTATCAATTCAATATTAAATTTTGAAAACATGACATGATAACCTCCTGGTTTAAGAGACTTTGCAATCTGTGCTGGTATCTCTATGAAATCTACTTTATTCATTGAAATAATCCCATTATTAATTTCTGAGTGGTGAAGTTCTGCAATAGCAAAATCTACTTCAATATTTAATAGTTTGTCTGGTTTCTCTCCCATATTAACAATCGTCATATAACCTGCAGCAGGACCTGATGAAATTGTAAATTTTATATGTGGATGATTAATATTTATATTTTCTTTTTGAAACTGATGTGCAATTGACGGAGAAGACATAAAAAATATAAAAATAATACTTAAAAACTTAAACAACATTTTTAATCTCTCTCTGTTGAAAACATGCATACATCATTTACGCAAGTAAAAACACACAGTAATTGTGTATCTTTATTGTGATAAGATGACCATAATTCTGTATCTTCATAAGTTAATAATAACTCAACCACAGGGTTGCAGTTTTTCTCACCAGCTTTTTTGACCGCAAGCTCTTCGTAAACATTGGTATTTTCAGAGCATGAGAATAGAACAAGCGTAAATAACAAAAATATTTTTTGCATAATCTATATTTTTTTTAAATCTTCGACCATTTGTTCAATACTTGACCCAAAAGGTAATATGCTTTGCAATTTATTGCTATTATCAAAAATATAATAAAATGCTGTATGCTGAACCATATAATTTTCGTTATTAGAAGCAGCATCTTTTAATTGTTCTGAGGAGCTTAAGTGGTTTTGGTGCTCAGATCTTGTTGCGGGCTCTACATGTACAAAAAAATCTTTCCAGATAGGCATAAGTACCTTGTGGCTGCCTGTTAATCCAATAATATCATTGCTGAAATTAGATAAAAATTCTCTAAGCCTTTCAGGATTGTCTCTCGCAGGATCAACTGTAACAAAGAAAAACTTAATGCTATCTGATTCAAAATTATCATTTTTAAGTTGATCTATAGCATTACTCATTAAATTAGCACTAATTGGGCAAATATCTGGACAATGAGTAAAACCAAAGAAAAATACTTTACTGAATCCATCATAATTAGTTGTTGAAACTTCATTTCCGAAATGATCAGTAGCTTCAAATTTTAGAGTAATATTATTAGAAGGTTCATCTTGTTTACTATTGAACAGTTCAGATACAGCCCAACCTGCAATAATGGCAAATATGATAATTGATACAAATAGAAGTTGATTAATTCTACTTTGAGAAAACATTATTCCATTTTTTCAAGTCTTGAACTAAATGGCAAAGGTACCACTTCGACATCTCTATCTTCACCATCATGACTAATTTTAAATATGTCCTCTGAACTCGTAAGGCTAATATCGATATATCCAAGAGCAATATTGCATCCAAAATTTGGACTATAAATTGTGCTGCTTATGAAGCCTTTTTGTTCTGAATTGCTGTCAAATAGAGGAATCCTAGCCATGTTGTAACCAATTTTCTTGCCTGAAATCTTGAATCCCGTGAACTGTTTCTTGATGCCCTCTTCCCTAATTTTCAGTAAAGCCTCTTTGCCTACAAAATCACTCTCCTGATCAAGATCGTAGAATTTAGGAAGATTTAATTCCAATGGATTCTCTTCCAATGAAGTATCACCTTGGTGCGAAATCATGCCTGCTTCAATTCGATCAATTTGATTTGGACAACTTGGTACAATTTTAAATTCTTTGCCCGCTTCCATTAATGAACTCCATAATATAGAAGCATCGGCTTCGCGTGTAATATATATTTCGTATCCAAACTGATTACTCCATCCACTTCTTGCGATTATTATATCAATACCAAATAAATTAGTTTCAATAAATTGGTAATATTTCAATCCCATGATGATAGGGTCATCATTTGTTATTTTTCTCATGAGTTCTTTTGATCTTGGTCCTTGCAATGATAGTGGACATGCTTCTGGTTCAGAAATTTTAACATTAAATTTACCTGAATGGGCTATTCCTTTGCACCAGAGAATTGCGTCTGAGTCTGCTATGCTCAGCCAAAATTTATTTTCATTAAATTTTAATATAAGAGGGTCATTTATAATTCCACCATCTTCGTCTGTCATGAATGCGTATCGACAAAATCCATCTTTGAAAGTTGATAGGTTTCTTGGAGTCATGTACTGAACAAATTTTGCAGCGTCTTCTCCAACAATTTCAACTTGTCTTTCAGCCGCAA